>JAITDJ010000192.1 GCA_031282635.1 Clostridiales bacterium | reverse complement strand
AGGTCACAGGTTCGAGCCCTGTTGTCTCCATTTTTTTTGCTCACTTTTATTTTGCCAGTTTTTACTCAATTTAACGGCATTCCAGTTAATATCCCCTGATGATATAATTATACACGCCGAACAAAAAAAATCAAATCAATCAAATCTATTAATGCGTCAATTAATTGCGTCAAATAAGCTCAACACGGCGGGGGAAAAGTATGGAAATCTCTTACATAGCCTACCGCCGAGCCTGTTTTGCCTCCAGACAGCAGAATTTTTTTCATGCCTCGCATTAAGGACGTATCCTCGGGAAGCTGGGTAAAGTCGCTGTAATACCGTTTGAACACCCAATTTAAACCGCTGTTGACCGTCATATCAATTTTGGTAATCACATAGTCGTTCCGGAACATCAGGATTCGGGAACCCGGCTTCAAAATTTCGCGCAAAACGGGGGAAAGAAGCCAGGTATCGCAGTAAACGCATTTGCAATAAAAATTCGGAAAAAAGCGGGCGAGGAATTCCCCGGCCATGCTGTAAGACGCGTTCAAAGCCTCTCTCGTAATTTGGGCGTCCGAGGGAATATGAACCGACAGAACCTGATCCCCGGCAGCGGCCGGCCCAACAGGCGCCACGTTTTCCGGCAAGCGGCAGAGTTCAAACTCCAGCGTACCCAAACGAAACAAGTTTGCCGATAGTTGTCGGTATATCCAGAAATGCCTGTCAAAACCGAAGCGGCCGTAACTATCCCGATGTTCGCGGGAAAACCGCGGCAGCGCTTTAATTGTGTCAAGAAAAATGTCTTCGGGAATACCCAATTCAGTATAAAGCTCTTTGGTATGCAGCGCGGCGATCAGATAAACCGTAAGCGCCTTCAGTCCTGAATCGCCGGTTATATCATCCGCTGTTTTGCACAGCTCAGGTATCATCTTGACAGACTCCTCGCCGTTTTCCAGCGAAAAGAGCCCGGGAAACCAGGGAGCTATAGTTTCAAAATTCAACAATGTGAAGTCTCTGAGCAAACGCGATGTTAAATCCCGCGGCATATGGAGCGCCTCACACAAATCACCAAAGGGCTGTGGATCTGCGTACTTGAAAATTGAGACTTCCATCAGCGAACCCCCTTTCATTAATTAAGACATTACCAATATACTACATTACAAGACGTTTGGGAAAATAAAATTTATGCTTTGCGGAGTATTTGCTGATTATCCGTAACATAAAAAAGATTGGGGAGATAGTACCATGTTTGATTTATCAAGCGCGTCTAAGATGTCTCAAGGGGTAACCCGTCTGTTTACGGCGGAGAATGTGTACGGCGCCAAAGGCAGGGGCGGAATGGCTGAAGTATCGAAAAAGCCTCAGCCGGATACGGTAAAACTCGGTCAGCAATGGGACGGCGCGAATAGCTGCGCCAGGGAATTGGGCGTTAAGTGGAAGGTGCGCCCGTGTATCACATTGGTTAGAGAATCCGTTACGACAATAATGGACGCGGACGGCCCCGGGCGTATAACGCATATATGGATTACCGCGGACGCGAAACGGTTTCGTGACCTGATCATCCGTATGTATTGGGACGGCGAGGAAAACCCCAGCGTGGAGTCGCCGTTGGGCGACTTTTTCTGCTGCGGCTGGAGCGAAGCGCTCCGGATAACCGCCATCCCGATAAACGTCAACCCCACGGGCGGGTTGAACTGTTATTTTCCCATGCCATTCAGAAAGCACGCGAAAATAACGGTGGAGAACAGGCTGCACGAGGATTTCAGCGGTTTTTTCTATGCGGTCAGCATGGAAGAAAACGCCGTGTGCGACGATGAACTATATTTTCACGCTAAATTCGCGCGGACAAACCCCGTAGCCTATGGGGATGATTATGTGATTATCGACGGGATAAAGGGCGGCGGGCATTATATTGGTACGCAGATGGCCTGGCAGCAGAACAATTCCGGGTGGTGGGGCGAAGGCGAGGTCAAGGCCTTTATCGACGGCGACGGCGAGTATCCGTCATATTGCGGCACCGGCACGGAGGATTATTTCGGCGGCGCCTGGTGCTTCAACGGCAGCTTCTCCGCTCCGTTTCTGGGGTATCAGGATATATCCGCGTTAGGATCAGGCCCGCGTCAGATCAACGAGCGCGGGAACCGTCACAGTATGTACCGATTCCATATACCTGATCCCATACGATTCAAATCGGATTTCAGGATGACAATACAGGCTATCGGCTGGCGATCAGAAGGCCGGTATCTGCCCTTACAGGACGACATCGCCTCTGTAGCCTACTGGTATCAGACGGAGCCTCACACGGCGTTTAAAAAACTCGGCGAGAGGAATGATTTGGAGGTTATCTGATCAATCCAAATCCAGCGATATCGACTGCCTAAAGAATCCGTTCAGCCTCAACGCCGAGGAGTTTACCACAAGCTCAGCCGGAAAACCACATTTCTCCAGAAGACGCTTCGCGCGGCTGAAGACCCCGACGTTGGCGGCGATGTGACTGTCCGAGTTAACAATAACCCACGCTGATTCACGCTTACACGCTTCCAGCATTTTTATAGCGTTATCCTCCGCGTTTACGCGGAAACTCATGGGCGAAAGCGACGATTCGTTAAGCTCAAGCGCTTTATAGCGCCGCTTTGCCGCTTTTGTGAGCCTGTCGTAATTCATCGGGAAACGGCCGTCGTCCGGGTGGCCTATCGCGCAGACTTTCAGACGGCTCATCGCCGCTATTACGGCGTCGGTATTCGCGTCCGCTCCCAGTCCAGACGGAAATATCCCCTGATGGAGGCTGGCTATTACATAATCCAGCCTTTCGAGCGCTTCATCCGATAAATCAATCGCTCCATACCGATCCAGAATATTCACTTCCGCGCCCCGCAATATTTTAACCCCAAACATTTCACGCGGCCATACCCCAACATTAAAGAAATAATTCCTGCTGGTGGTATCCGGCATACCGGGCGCGTGATCGGAAACGCCCAGTATCAAGAGCCGCGCTTTCGCGGCGCTGGAAGCGTTCTCCATAAGCGTGCTGTACGCGTGTCCGCTGGCTATTGTATGGGTATGCAGGTCGGCAATAACATCCATTTCAATTCCTCCTCGGCGTCGTTTTCGTATTAAAGACGCTTCATCAGCTTCAACCAGCGCCGCCAAAGGCCGCGCGGTATAATTATAAATCCTCCGCGTACATCAAACTGCCGAATAGTTTCAGCGCCGGTTCCACAGGGAACATCAGGACAAGCCATCCCAAAAGCGGCGACAGACGCAGGGTTTTGCCTTGAGCGGCGGCTATGCTTACAGCTAAACGCGCGGTGCAAACGGGTTTGGGATCGCGCGGGTACATAACGTGTATACAGCCGAGCGTTTCACCGATACTTTCCACCAATGAAATCACATAATGCCTCAGATTTTCAACGCTTATCATACTGCGCGCGTTTGAAACATCGGGAAAAACAGGCGCTATTTTCACAAGGCGGCACAGACGCGCGTAATTGCCTGGCGCGCCCTCGCCGTAAACCATGGGCAGTCGCAGTATGTATACGGAGAAATGGCGATCCGCCATGCCGCGCAGTTCGTTTTCGGCCATCAGCTTGCTCTTGCCGTAGAGCGTTACCGGATTTTCAGGCGTATGGGCGTCTATGACGGCTGTGCCCCGCAGACTTCCGGAAACGCCGTACACGGCTATACTGCTCATAAAAATAAACCGCCTGACACCCGCGCTTTTTGCTTTTTCCGCCAGATCTGCGGTGAGTTTCGTATTAACCCGATAGAAGCTGTCCGGATCTTTTTCTTTGGAATGAACCAGCGCTGCGCAGTGAATGACAGTATCATATCCGAGAAGCTCGGGCAGGCCCGCTCGCAGCGATTTTGTCTCGCATTTACAGCTGTTTCCGGACAGCGCGTCTTTCAGCTGCCCGGCTATATATCCGCGCTCGCCTGTTATAAGTACGTTCAATGCTTGACGCCTTCAGCGGCAGGCGTCTTTTTTATGGTCATCATAATGATCTTCCAGTCAAAGGCCAGACTCATTTTTTTAACATACTCCCCGTCAAGGCGCGCTTTGATCGCTACAGGCAGTTCGTCGCGCCCGTTTACCTGAGCCCACCCGGTAAGACCGGGCTTTAAGTTGTTGGCGCCATTATTCTCACGCAGGCGCACAAGGTCATATTGATTCCACAGAGCGGGCCTGGGCCCCACTATAGACATTTCCCCCTGCAGTATGTTAAACAGCTGGGGCAGTTCGTCAAGACTGGTACGGCGCAGGAAACGGCCCGTTCTTGTAATGTATTGATCGGCATTTTCCAGCAGGTGCGTAGGAACGTCTTTGGGCGTGTCCGCGCGCATCGTGCGAAACTTATATATATAAAAATGCTTGTGCCTGCGTCCGATACGTTTTTGAGCGAAAATGGCCGGCCCTTTGGATTCTATGCGTATGCACAAAAACAGCGCCAAAAACAAAGGGCTCAATACAATAAGCCCCGCAAGGCTGAATATAACATCCAGGAAGCGTTTAATACCTCTGTACAATGATAACCCCTCTTTCAGCGTTTACGGCGCCGCCGCGATATGTTTTTCATCTTCCGTACCCGAATAACGCGGTTCGATTAGCTTAAGCGCCTCGTTGATCTTTTGAGGAGACTGCCGGCAGGCGTTATGCAGGCGCTTAAGCTGTTCGTCGAATTGCTTGGCGGGTATGACCGGCGGTTTAGTCACAAATATTTTTTTATGGCAGGTTACCTGATAACTCTCTCTTTCTTCTTCAAACATCAGTTCTTCTTTCAGCTTTTCACCGGGCCGCAAGCCGGTATACACGATCTTGACGTCTTTGTCAGGGCGCAGGCCCGAAAGGCGGATTAAATCACGGGCCAGTTCTTCTATATTAACCGGCGAGCCCATGTCCAACACAAATATACGGCCTGTTTTACCTAAGCCCGCCGCCTGAAGCACTAATTGACAGGCTTCGGGAATAGTCATAAAAAAGCGCTGTGCGTCGGGATGCGTAATTGTCACCGGACCGCCGTTGGCTATCTGCCATTTGAACTTAGGGATGATGCTGCCATTGGATCCCAGCACATTGCCGAAACGCACAGTCATAAATTTGGTCGGGCCGTTTTCCGACATACGCTGAACTATCATCTCTGATATACGTTTGGTAGCGCCGTAAATATTGGGCGGGTTAACAGCCTTGTCCGTAGACAGCAGCACAAAACGCTCGACGCCGTATTTATCCGCGCAGCGCGCCGTGTTCAATGTTCCGAATACATTGTTCTTCACCGCCTCGGCCGGACTGTCCTGCATATAGTGTACATGCTTATGCGCCGCGGCGTGAAAAACCACATTGGGCCTGAATTCCGCGAACGTATCGCTTAAACGATCCAGATCCAGCACCGAGCCAATACGAACATATAATAATTGTTTATCCGGGAATTTGCTCTCCATCTCCGTAGCCAGTTCATACGCCGTATTCTCATAGATATCGTAAATAACAATCCGCCGCGGATTAAAACAGGCAATCTGCCGGCATAATTCCGATCCGATGGAACCGCCGCCCCCGGTGATCATGACCACCCGGCCGCTGATATAATCGCTGATATTCCGGGTATCCATTTTGATTTCATCGCGGTAGAGCAGGTCGGTAATATTGACGTCGCGCAGCCGCGGCCGCGAACCGCCGCCCGACACCTCGCTGACCGGCGGTATAATCTTTAAATCGCAGTCCGTTTGGGTGCATTGTTTCATAATCGAACGTATTTCCTCATTGGAGGCGTTCGGCAGGGCTATAACAATTTCGTCTATTTTGAGTTTCTCCGTCATTTCCACTATGCGGCCAACCGCGTTTAAGACCCGGACGCCCCTTATGTGGGTATTGTTCTTACCCATGTCCCTATCCAACACAACGACCGGGATACGATCACGGATTTTACTGGACAGAATTTCATTGACGACCCCGGACCCTGAAAAACCCGCGCCGATAATCATCACGCGTTTTGCGCCGGCCTTGCTGCTCAGGATATGGCTCAAAACCAACAAAAATCTGCGCGCCGCTCTGTAACCGAAACGTGAAAACGAGAATAGAAGCGTGTCCAGCATCCACGCGATAAACAGGAAACGCCGCGAGAGTTCAATGATGTTCTTCGGCCGCAAAACAAATGTGTCATACAAATACAGCGCTACAAAAATAATTGTCGTCGCCAGAAAAATCTTCAGTATCTCGTCTATGCTGGCGTATTTCCAGAGGTTGTTATACATCTTAAAAGCGGCGAACACAATCAGGCTGATGACTGGGGCCGCGTAAGCCATATAATTCAACCACCAGCGCCACGCGGCTTCCGGTATACGCGTGGTGTTTGAACCAGGGATACCGCCGCCGTACCAGATACTCATCGCTATCAAAAGCGAAAACTCTATAAAAAGCACGTCGCATATGGCGTAAAGCGCAATCTTGCCGGCGCGTTCCTTACTCACGGGCAAGCCTCCTTCGCAGCGCGGCGCCTATACCTAAAATCAACCAAAATAAGGGGGATACCGAAACCGTACCGTCCGTGGACATGGAAGCGGCCGTATAGCCGCATATGCCTGACAGGATCGCGGTACGCATCCAGAACATCCACCTTTCTTCGTTGGACGCCGCTCCCTTTAATACTGAAATCATATTTGTAATAATATACCAGGCAAAGATAAATATCAGGGCGGCCATAGAGATAACACCGGTGTCAACGCCGGTCTTAAGAAACAGGTTGTGGGGCTTATCCACAACAATGTATGGGTTGCCCAAGTATCGAGTTTTTCCGACAATGTCTTCCTGAGGAAATACAATAGTATACGTGTCAGGCCCGCTGCCCAAAACCGGATACCGTATTAACAGCGGAAGGGTACGTGACCAGATAAACCCCCGGCCTGATCCCCAGCGTTCCATACCCTCAAAACCCCAAGCGGGTATCGGTTCGTCGAGATCTACCGGCTGCATCCGGTTGGACAAAGGTATAATGTTATTGTTCGCGTCATAGGCAAACATAAACCTTATGCCGCTCATACCGAACAGGAAGAAGCCTTCCACTCTTTCTATGATGAAGTCGCCGAAGCCTTTGACCGAATAATTGTAAGACACAGAATGATTTTGATCGTTATTTTGGTAGGATACCGGCTGTACGGGCGGCTCATCCCCGATAGAAACCTCAATGTTATCCGGCGTACGCGTAAAAAAAATGCTGCCTTTGCCTGTCACAATCTCCGCTGTGCCGCCGTTTATGGTCAAATCTCTAAAAAATAAAGTGCTGACGCCGGTTCCGGGGTTCAGAAGTTTTTTTGCCATTGCGTTAAGACGCGCGCGAATGGGCGTGTAAGCAAAGCTGACGGCGGCTATAACGGCAAAACTCGCCAAAACGCCGATACAGATCTTCCAATTGGGCCTTACGCCGCTTTTATGAGCCAGGCATGCGGTAATTATCAGCTGAACAGCCGCGGCGATCCCCAAACCGGCCAGGCCGCCGGATGAATTGCAGCCGATTGCGGTAAATAACATCAGTATAGCGCAGACGGAAAACCATACGCGCATAGCGATACTACGGCTGTAGTAAACAGCCCCGACAACAATTATGGGCAGCATTAACGACGAATATGCCCCTACGCTGTTCGGGTTGTACAGCGTACTGTACGATAAATGCTCCGCCGTGAACGGAGACGTCAGTTTCAGGTTGGCGCCGATACCAATAACCAGTATCCTGGCCAGCTCCGTCATAAAAAAGTCCATATGAAAACACTGAAACGCGCCTATCAGGCCGATTATAAAACACGAAAACAAGAGACCGCGAATCAGAAATTGGAATTGATACGCGCCGCGGGTGAAAACAAACGCCGCGGCGGCTATTATGAAATAACTTAACAGAATAAATACGCTCTCATAACGTTCGGCTATCCCGTGAAGAACCGTATATTTGTAATCCGAGCATATGCTTGAAGCGATTACCGTAAGAATAAACACGGCCGAGGCTGCAAAGAGCGGGTGAATTAATAATCTTCTCCAATTAAAAAGGCATTTCAAACGCTCTGAAAACGCGTATACAAACAAGCATATCAACAGGACGCCGGAGGCCGCTAAAATGAAGACGCTCTTGTAGTATGAAAACATGTCCACAGACGTTTGCGCCGAGGAGGAATACAAATTTTGATCAGGGCCGAGCGGTACTTCGGCATATTTGACAATAAGCGGAATAATCGCGGCTATAAACAGAAGGGTAATGCCGGCCGCCTTATCCGCGCTTGTCATGTTTTTAAAACGATCCGGTTCGGCATACTTATTATATGCCCTGTTTTTGGGATTTACTCTCATTTACGCGCCCCGCTTTCAAATCCGCCGTGAACGGCGCAAGTCGTAGTATTATAGCACAGCGGCCATAATTCCGCAAACCATTGGATTATTATACATTGTTTAAAGCGTTTACCGCGCTAAGGCGCATAGCGCGTCTGGCGGGAAAATAACCGGAAATCAGACCGATAAGCGTGGAGAAGAAAGCCGCCGCCCCGCAGAGCCAAGGCGTAATCAGCGAGATCACGCTGTCGCTTTCCTGACTCAGGTTCGCCGTGAATACGCTGAAAAACGAGAATTCGGAACTATTAAGCAGATATGATATAAACAAGCTTAACAGAATTCCTAAAACCCCGCCGGTAAATCCAATCATAACGGCCTCCAGCAGAAACAGCTTACGTATGTCCGACAGCGCTGCGCCTATCACTTTCATTACGCCGATTTCGCGCGTTCGTTCATAAATAGACATTATCATGGTGTTGGCTATGCCGATAGCCGCTACCAGCAGTGAGACAGCGCCGATCGCGCCCAGCAGCGCCTGCATGCCGGCCGCCATCGATTGGAGACTGTCCAGGCTTTCGCTTGGGAATTCGGCGTAAAACCCCATGCTCTTGATCTCTTTGCTGACTGCCCGTACACTTTTCATGTCGTCACATTTGACCTGAACAGTCTCATAGCCTACAGGCTGCCTGGCGCCTCGCGATGCGGCAACGCCAACGCTTGAGCCGGCGTTGTAATAATCATTTGCAGCCTGCTCTCTTTTGCGCTGATCGGCTTGGAGTTTGCGTACGGTAGTAATATCCATAAATATAGCGTTGTCCGCCTGATATCCGTATGATTTCAGTACGCCTACGCATTCGGCGCGGATGGGCTGAAACGGCCGCAAGCCCGGTATGGTTTCGGAACTGTCGAAAACCATACCGGAATCAATTGAAACAGATATCGCGCTGTTAAACAAATCGACCAGCCTGGGCTGATCCTCCTCGCCCATCCAGTATTGCTGCACCCGCTCGCTGTACCATGTATTTTTGCTTTTCTTGTAGAAATTCAATTCGGCGTTTATGCCGAACACCATGCCGTACCTGTCGTTGCCGGCTTCCAGCAGCCGGCCTTCCGAAGCCTCGTAAAATACGTCCATTATCTTCGGATCGATGCCGTAAACAGTAATACCCGGCAGCACATAGCGCCCCGATTTCATATAAAGATACATCTGCTGAAACGCAGCCGCCGCACGCACCCCCGGAATGCGGCCGAAATTCGCCACCGCGTTGTCGTCCAGCACGGGAGCGGGCCGTTTGAGGCCCTGGCCGGCGTCGTCGATCATTTCCACGCTTCCGTAGTTGTATACGGTGATTACAGTTGCGTCACCCATGTTCTTTAATTCTTTATCAAACCGATCGTTGACGGCCAATCCTAAAGAGATCATAACCACAATGGAAGCGACGCCGATAACAACCCCCAAAACAGTAAGGAATGTACGCAGTTTGCGTTTAAGCAGACTGCGCGCGCACATACTGACTACGTCCAGATTATTCATCGGATTCCCAGCTCCTCTGTTTCCGGCGCCGCTTAACGCTCTTTACTATGATGAGTATAATAACGAGCAGCAGAGCGGCGAACGCGGTTATCCAAATCCAACGCTCTGTAAAAAACGATTTGACAATGTTCATAAAACCGGCCGGCGGAGGCGGTTCCTCATACATTCCGGCGTTTTCAAGTTCGGCCATGCCGGGATCGGCGCCGTAATCCTGAACCTGCACCTCGAAATCCTGGGGCAGTTCGGTTAAAACCCCCGCGCCGTCCTCGCCGCTGACAACCAGCCTGCCCTTGATCGACCCCGCTTTCATGGGCGTCATCATGCCCTCGTAATATATGCTTGAACCGTTGGTGAGCGCGCCCAGATACACGCTCGCGGCCGCCGTGTCCATACCGTCCGATTCAACCCTGACGCGCAGGTTGCTAAGTGATACGCGGCCGGAATTGATTATATTGCAGTACACGGACAGGGGTTCTCCCAAAAAGCCGTCCGATGGCAGACCCAGATCGCTTATCTCAAGCTTGATTGTCTGTTTGACGGTAATGCCTATCTGCTCTTCTTCCTCATACTCCAAAAATTCATCGTCCTGATAATTGAATTTTGCCGATATAGAATATGATCGCGGCTGGGCGTCCGGCGCCGCCATCATTGTGAGGGTTTTGCCGACAATGCCTCCGGGCGGGATATCGGAAATAAATATAGTGTTTCCGGAATCGAGCGGAGAAAACACACTGCCCCTTTCCCCTGTGGATTCCGTGGCGGCAAGCACTATTTTCAGATTGCTGACCGTTTTTGTTTTATGCGTATTCTGAAAATCCATATTTAAGGTAAAGCTTTTTCCGGCGCTGACAATAAGCGGCTCCGTCTTATAGCCGGATATGATCATTTTAGGTTTGCTCACCTTTTTGGGATCCTGTGTCGGTTCAGGGGTCGGGGACGGCGCCGGCGTTTCCGTCGGTTTCGGAGGGTTATAGATACTGACGCCCGCGTACTGCTCTGCCGTTACGGTTTCATTTGCCGCATCCGTCTCGGAATCGCCGCTTACCACTGTGCCGCCCGTTTCGTAGGTTAGGGTAAAATGAATCATATGGGTCTGTGTCTTGGCTGTGGATTCATCGGCGGTAAAATAAAATTCTATATTCGCGCTGTCACCGGCGGGCAGCCGGTTAATCAGCCTGATATTCGCGGACATGGGCTTAATGGCTTCCCCGCCGTCCGCAGAGACCTTTACACGCCTGGCGGACGCGTCTCCGGTGTTGGCCAGACCCAACTGAACGCCGAATGTCTGACCGGGCGAATACGTCTCCGACGGCGCCTGAAGCGAAGTGATCTCCACAATCGGCATCCCCGCTTCTTCCGCGTCACCCTGGGAAAGGACGCTGACATAATATGTATAAGCGGTGGACTGCTCCTCGCCTGCCGGGTTTTGATATTTAAGCGTAAAAGTCAGCGGATAAGACCCAGCCGCGGCCCTTTTGGCAACCGTGAACGTATACGAGAGCGTCTCCTCGCCGCCTCTGGGCGCCGTAGAGCGGAATACGCCGGCCGCCCCGCTCATATTGACGCCTTCCGGTTTTATGCCGTCGATATCCACGCGCACTCCGGACACTTCCGACGGGCCAGGGTTGGATAGGATCATACTAAGAGTAAATGAACCGCCGGGCTTTATGGCGTCGCTGGAAACGGTGAAGTCTTTTAAAAGCGGTCCCGAACCGTAATTAGGGTTTTCTATCTTCACAGCTATAGTGTCGGTCTGCGTGAGGTTAACCCCATACATATCGCGAAACGAATTGAGTATCTCGACGGTATAAGTCCCGGGTTTGGCGGAGTTATCCGTAATAAGCCGCAGGCTGACGATGATTTCGTTATTTTCAATAGCGATTGTGTTGGAATTGGAGCCGTTCAGGAACATTACCGTAAAGGGGCTGTCATCCGGCGGCTTTACCTGCGTGAGCACCGAATAGGCGTGTGTTACCCCCACGTTTTTTAATATGATAGAGACGTCGTACGTACGTCCGGAAACCAGCGACACGGTTTGAGGAGACAGAACCTTAACCAGCGGCGCGGCCACCGGCTTTTCCGTAGGCTGCACGGTTTCAGACGGTATGTACTGATCCTGCATTGAATTGAGTTTGTCGTAAATATCATTTAATTGAGATTGAATATCGTTCAATTCGCTCGCGGCGGCGGGCGTCGGAACCAGCGTGGGGGTTGCCTCTCCGGCTCGCGATATAGACGGACGTGAAAACATAAAAACAACTATCAGGAACATTATCGAAATGGGCGGTACGCCGCTCATTCTCCGCATTTAGTTTCTCCCTTCGTCCGCTCTATCGATTCGACCAGACCATCTTTAATTCTTATTATCTCATCCGAGTAGCTCGCTATCTCCATGTCGTGCGTAACAATAATGAGCGTTTGTTTGCGGGTATGCGCAATGGATGTAATCAAATCCATCATCTCCGTGGTGGTTTTGCTGTCCAGATTGCCGGTAGGTTCGTCCGCGAACACCACCCGCGGGTTATTTATAAAAGCGCGCGCGATACTTACGCGCTGCTGCTGACCGCCGCTCATCTGTGACGGTTTATGCCTGGCGCGGTTTAACAGCCCTACGGCTTTCAGCATTTCGGCCGCTTTTTTTTGCCGCAGATTTTTGGGCGCGCCACTGAATATCAGCGGCAGCGTCACGTTTTCCATGGCGTTAAGGGTAGGCAGGAGGTTATATGACTGAAAGACGAAACCCACATGCTTCTGGCGGAACAAAGCGAGCTGTTTTTCCGAAAGCCGCTCAATATGCTCCTCACAGAAGACGATCTCGCCCTTTGTCGGCTTTTCCAGCCCGGCAATCAGGTTAAGCAGCGTGGATTTGCCGGAACCGGACGTGCCCAGCAGGCAGTATATCTTCTCCCGTTCAAAAGACAGGCTGATATCGTTCAACGCTATTATTTTTTCGTCACCCATACGGTAGACCTTTCGTATATCCTTTAACTCTATAATATTCTCCAAACAAATCCTCCTATACGCCCGCTACATAAAAAGACCGGCTAAAGGCCGGAAAAGTTCCAATATATTATAGCGCAATCTCATTGTACACAAAGAACAAGCGATTATCAAGCGTCAGCCTAAGTACTGCATCAGCTTAAGTACTCTTTATAACCCCGCGACATCAAGCGTTCGGCTTTGTATTCGACACTTTTTGCCATATCGCGCTGGTACGATTCCAAACGCCCGCTTAAGGATTCATCAAATACGCTTAAAATCCGTGCCGCCAACAGGCCCGCGTTAACGCCGTTGTTTATCGCGACCGCGGCCACCGGTATGCCGGCGGGCATTTGTACTATAGAATAGAGCGAATCCAACCCATTGAGCGTGGATGTCTTTATGGGCACGCCGATAACGGGCAGCGCGGTTAACGCGGCGGTCATGCCCGGCAGGTGAGCCGCGCCCCCCGCTCCCGCGATTATAACGCGTATACCGCGCGTGCGCGCGGTTTGGGCGTATCGGTACATCACATCCGGCGTACGGTGCGCCGATACGATGGACATTTCATACGAAACGCCCAATTGTTCGAGAACAGCGGCCGATTCCTTCATGACCGGCAGATCGGAATCGCTGCCCATAATAATACCCACATCCGGCATTCTTTTCCTCCTTGTCTGCTTATGCTGCCTGTAAGCAACTTAATCCCTCCTGTATTATCAACTGATTAATTATAATAACGTCGGCGAGAATTATCAACCACTCTGTCCGCTCTTTACATTTAACACGTGTTCTGATATATTATGAAAAGATTTAAACAGAAGGAGATGCGTTATGGACGCATACATGCCCAAATTAGGCTTCGGCGCTATGAGGCTGCCTTTCAATGGCAGTGAAAGCAACATAGACCTGGAGCATGTCAAACGGATGGTTGATCTGTTTCTGAGCAAGGGTTTCAAATATTTTGATACGGCATATGTTTATCATAACGGGCAATCCGAGATTGCTTTGAAAGAAACGTTGATAAAACGCCATCCGCGCGCCTCTTATTGGATAGCCACCAAAATGCCCATGTGGAGCGTGCGGAATGTCAAAGACCTGGACCGCATATTCAATGAACAACTCAAGAAACTAGGCGTGGATTACATTGATTATTACCTGTTGCACGCCATGGACAGCGGCCGCGAGGATACGGCGCTTAAAGTAAAGGCTTACGAATTCGGCGAACGTATTAAGCGCGAGGGCAAAGCCCGCTTTGTAGGGTTCAGTTTTCATGACTCCGCCGACGTATTGGAGAGGATCCTTAAAAACCATCCCCAGATGGATTTTGTACAGCTTCAGATTAACTATTTGGATGTAAAAGAGGGTTCGGCCGGTAAGCTTTATGATCAGGCAATTAAATACAATAAGCCTATTATAATAATGGAGCCTGTTAAGGGAGGATCACTGGCTAAGTTGGACAAAGCCGCCGAAACGGCGCTGAAAGCCGCGCGTCCGAACGATTCTATCGCATCCTGGGCGTTGCGGTACTGCGCCTCGCTGCCGGGTGTTTATACCACGTTAAGCGGCATGTCTAACATTCAGCAGGTGGAAGACAACGTTAAGACATTTGAAAACTTCGAGCCGTTGACCGAAGACGAGCAAAAACTGATAGATATAGTTTTGCGCGCCGGAAAAGGAACGGCGGTTCCGTGTACGGCGTGCAGGTACTGTCTTGAGGCGTGCCCTCAAGATATAGCCATACCGGATGTGTTTACGATTTACAACGAATACATGCGCGCCGGCGACAAGGAAGCCGCTGTTTCGTCATACAGGGCTATATCGCAAGGCCATACCGCCGAGAATTGCATCGCCTGCGGCGCTTGTATGGAGCACTGTCCGCAAGGCATTAAGATACCTGATGCGCTGGCCGAAGCCGCTAAGATCGCGTAGGAGCGCATCAATTCCTTAATAGTAAATTCCCTCATCATATAGAGGCAGAAAAATAAAACCCCATAAAGCCCCGGTTAAACTTCCGGGGCTTTTGTGCTATAATTATTGAGTTAAGACTAAAGGTGTGAGGTGACGGCTAATAAAGATACTTAATTTCGGCTCGCTCAATATTGACAGGGTCTATACCGTGGATAGTTTTGTACGCCCCGGGGAAACAACTTCAGCTATTAAGTTTGAAATGTTCCCGGGAGGCAAGGGGTTGAACCAGTCAATTGCGGCGGCGAGGGCCGGCTCGGAGGTTTATCACGCGGGAAAAATAGGGCCTGACGGCCAAATTTTGTTGGAGACGCTGCGCATAAACGGTGTAAATACAGATTTCATCAGCACAAACAGCGCCAACAGTGGTCATGCCGTCATACAGGTCAATAAGTACGGAAACAACTGTATACTGCTGCATGGCGGAGCGAATCAGGAAATTACCAGAGATGAGGCGGACAGGGTTTTGGCGCCGTTTAACGCCGGTGACATACTTATTCTTCAGAACGAAATCAATAACATCCCATACATAATCGACAAAGCGTACAGCAAGTATATGAAGATTGTAATGAACCCGTCTCCTATGGACGACGCGCTTAAAGAGGCGGACTTAAACAAGATCAGCTATTTTATTCTGAATGAGATTGAAGGAGAGGATTATACCGGTGAATCACGTCCCGCCAGAATTATGGACAGCCTGCTTAATCATTTCCCGCACCTTAAAGTTGTACTGACGCTTGGTAAGCAAGGCGCAATGTACGGCGATGAACTGTATAGAATTCAACAGGGCGCTTATCATGTGGAGGCTGTGGATACCACCGCCGCGGGCGATACATTTTTAGGATATTTTGTAAGCAGGATCACAATGGGATCGCCGTCATGGGCCGCTCTGCGTATGGCCGCGCTAGCTGCCGCGCTGGCTGTTACCAAGAAGGGGGCGTCGGCTTCTATACCCACCTGGGAGGAGGCGCTGCGGTTTTCAGCCGAACGGGATAAGGATAAGACGCGAAAAACTCAAACCGCGCAATAGCGCTGAAGCGGTCTCCGACCGTCAATGAGAGCCGCTCCCACAGGCCGCCCATTATAATTATAAAGGCAGGGGTTATGCGCCCTGCCTTTTTAGATATGAACTTTAGATATGGATTTTATGCTTCACGATCTTGCCTCCGCCAATTCACCGTTCGTAAGCTTTATCTTATCCTCCTTTGCGCTGACCCTGACGTTGTCGCCATCCTTAAACTGCCGCTGAAGAATAGCTTCGGCCAGTTCGTCCTCTACCATGGTCTGTACGGCGCGGCGCAGAGGTCTGGCGCCGAACATGGGGTCATAACCTTCGCGCGCAATCAGATCCACAGCCTCCTCGGTCAGGCCTATATCAATATTCATATTTTCTTTTACGCGTTTTATGGTTTCATCCAGCAGCAGACGGCAGATCCGCTTAATATCGTCCTTATCCAATGGATGGAATACGATGATGTCGTCCACGCGGTTGATGAATTCCGGCCTGAACAACTGCTTAACCTCGTCCATAACCAGCTTTTTCATGCTTTCATAGGTGCGTTCCTTGTCCTCGTGGGATATAAAGCCCAATTGCTTCGGCTCGATAATACTACGCGCGCCGGCGTTGGACGTCATTATGATGACCGTGTTTTTAAAACTGACGCGGCGGCCCTGCGCGTCCGTAATATGCCCGTCGTCCAGCACCTGCAGCAGGATGTTGAACACATCGGGATGTGCCTTCTCTATTTCGTCAAACAGGATAACGGAATACGGTTTGCGCCGCACCCTTTCGCTAAGCTGCCCGCCCTCGTCATAGCCGATATATCCCGGAGGCGAGCCGATTAGTTTTGATACGCTATGTTTCTCCATATATTCGGACATATCAATACGTATGGTGGAATTTTCGTCGCCGAACAAAATTTCCGCTAAAGCGCGCGACAACTCCGTTTTACCCACACCGGTGGGTCCCAGGAACAGAAATGAGCCTATGGGGCGTTTAGGGTTCTTCAGCCCGACACGGCTGCGGCGTATAGCCTTGGACACGATCTTTACGGCTTCATCCTGGCTGACTATCCGCTTATGCAACGTCTCCTCCATGTTCATCAGCCGCTCGCCCTCTTCCTGCTGGAGCTTGCGGACAGGTACGCCCGTCCACAGCGACACGACGTCGGCGATCTCATCCTCGTCAAC
Organism: Clostridiales bacterium; assembly: GCA_031282635.1. Lineage (GTDB taxonomy): Bacteria > Bacillota > Clostridia > Lachnospirales > WQUN01 > JAISZF01. Next base: position 4,608 of record JAITDJ010000192.1, on the reverse strand, counting down.
CACATGCTGGCTCTTTGTGTTGTTCGCGCGCCAGACGTTCTTTACGGATTCCAGTTCCTTGCGGATTTCCATCTGTTTGTTTTTCAGTATATTAGCTTTTTCGAATTCCTCGGTTTTAATGGCGGATTCTTTTTCCTTTTCCAGATCGGCCAGCTTGTTTTCCAGTTCTTTAACAACCGGCGGCGCCGTATAGGTTTGCAGTTTGATCTTGGATGAGGCCTCGTCAATCAGGTCGATAGCCTTATCAGGCAGGAAACGATCCGCGATATATCTGGCGGAGAGCTTTACCGCGGCTTCCAAGGCCTTGTCGGTTATCGTCACCCTGTGATGCGCCTCATACTTGTCGCGCAGGCCCTTCAACATTTCAACGGCTTCCTCTTCCGTCGGCTCATCCACATTGACAGGCTGGAATCGACGTTCAAGGGCCGCGTCCTTTTCAATATACTTGCGGTATTCGTCCAAAGTGGTCGCGCCAACCACTTGCATTTCCCCGCGCGCCAGCGACGGTTTCAGTATATTGGACGCGTCCAGCGCTCCTTCCGCTCCGCCCGCGCCGATAATGGTATGCAACTCGTCGATGAATAATATAACATTGGCGGCGGATTTGACTTCCTGAATGGCTTTCTTAATGCGTTCCTCAAATTCGCCGCGGTACTTGCTGCCCGCCACCATAGCCGATAAATCCAAGGCGATGACTCGTTTGTCTTTCAATGTCTCCGGCGCGCTGCCCTCTATAATCTTCTGGGCCAGGCCTTCCGCAATCGCGGTTTTTCCCACGCCGGGGTCTCCGACCAAGCAGGGGTTGTTCTTGGTTCGACGGCTTAATATCTGGATTAACCGCTGAATCTCTTTCTCTCTGCCAATAATAGGGTCGAATTTATTGTCAGCCGCCAATTGCGTCAAATCGCGGCTGTATTTGTCTAACGTAGGGGTGTTGGTGTTCCTGTTCTGCCGTCTCGCGCCGCTCGCTCCCATCGGAGCGACAGTAACACTCTGTTTTTCACCCTCCCCCAGCATATTCATAATGTCGTCATACAGCCGTTGCAAATTGACATTCAATGAGGACAGAATTTTTACGGCGATGCTCTCGGAATCGCGCAGCATAGCCAGGAGCAGGTGTTCGGTACCGATGTATCCCGTGCCCATGCGCACAGCCTCCTGCCAGCTGTTCTCCATAATGCGCTTGGCGCTGGGCGTAAAATTCTGAGGAATGCCGCCCCCACCGCCCTGTGCGCCGATTAGTTCGTCTAATTTTCCCAGTACGTCGTCATTGGCGACTTCGGCGTCGATTAAGGCGCGCGCGGCTATGCCGTCCTCCACAGACAGCAGCCCCAGCAGCAAATGCTCCGAACCCACATAATTCTGGCCCAATTCCGCGGCCATACCCTGGGCGTTCTCTATAGCTTTTTTAGCTTTTTCGGTAAGACGTCCCTGTATCGTATGTATGCCTCCTCATATATTATTTTTTAAACATACCGCGCAGATAAGACGCGCGGAAAACATCCCGCTCATTTTCATCCAATTCACGCCCCGCCGCAGACTGTAAACTGCCGGGCTGAATGCTCATCATTATCTCGTAAAGGGTTTTTCCGGGCTTGGGGACGTTCAGCGTCTGTGTTAAATAACCCAGCCGCACAGCCGACAGCAGTTCCATCGCTTCTTTGCCCGATAGTTTTCTGGCGTGAGTAAGCGTCCCATACGCTCGGAAGAATTGATCTTCCATTTCTAACCGGATAGAAGACATGGCTTTCTCGCGAAGTTTGTTTTCATTGTCAATGATCTGCGAGGTAATTGTTTTCAGCCCGTTTACTATATCCTCTTCCGACTTGCCTAATGTCACCTGGTTGGATACCTGATATATATGCCCCAGCGGTTCCGTACCCTCGCCGTATATGCCGCGCAGGGTCATGCCGAATTTACTGACCGCGGGCAGCAGGCCCCGTATGTTCCCGGTGCGCTCCGTCATGGGCAGATGAACCATAAATGAGGCGCGCAGGCCGGTGCCTGCGTTTGTAGGGCATGAGGTGAGATACCCGTAGTCTTTGTCAAAGGCGTATTGTATGCTCTCTTCGAGTAAATCGTCAACTTTGTTCGCCGTGTCCCACGCCGTGTCAATACCGTCGCCCGGGGATATGGTTTGTATGCGGATATGATCCTCTTCGTTGACCATCACGCAGATCCGCTCGTCGCTTTGCAGCATTAAGCCTTTGGGCTTATTGATTTTAAGAAATTCCGGACTTACAATATGGCGCTCCAACATTCCGCGCTTTTCTATATCATTTTTTCCCGCCAGCGATATAGGGGTAAAGTGGCTGCCGAGCGCAGTTTCGACCTCCTCAACCAGAAGCTTCGACTGCTCCGGGCTGATTACGACTAAAAACGGATACTTCTTTATATTTCTCGCTAAACGCACGCGGGATGAAATAACCGGCGTGGCGTCTACTATTTCGTCAGTATACCACACTTTCATGACAGGTTCGCCTCCAATTCCCGGATCTGGTCACGCAGGCGCGCCGCGTTTTCATATTCTTCCTCCTCAACGGCTTTAGACAGTTCTAGTTTTAATTTATCTATTTTTCTGCGGCTAAGCATACCGTTGCCGGCCTTATGTGGGAATTTCCCCTCGTGACGGTTGCCGCCCTGAATATTCTTAAGTATCGGATCCATTTCACGTCTGAACGTCTGATAACATTCCGCGCAGCCCACTCTGCCTGTACGTTTGAAATTTTCATATGACAGGCCGCACACGGGGCAGCGGAACTTGGCCGCCGGCTTTTGCGAAGAAAGATTTTCCGGAACGCCTCCGAAAACATCCAAAAGCCCTTGCAGGAACTGCTCAAACGATAAAGGCGAATCGGACTGACTCGCGCACTCCGTACATAAATGCATTTCCGTTACCTGCCCGTTTATAATCTGCTGCATGTGGACAACCGCCTGGCGTTTCATGCACTTTTCACATAGCATTGTAAACACTCCTCTTATATAATTCCCTTTGGAACAATTTTCATGCAATAATAATTTTCATTGTATACTTGAGTATATCACAATACTTGTTAGCCATCAAGCCATGTGAGTGCTAATTAAAGAGGAAAAAAATAAGAATATCCCGAAAAAGCGTAAATTCTCGAAGTAATTCTTATTTTTTCGTCCCTACAGCATCCGTCCGCATGTCAGGCAAAATTTAGAGCCCGCTTCATTTTCCGTCTGACAAAAACGACAGTAAACTGTATTTTTTACCGATGGGGGTTCCAGCCTTGCCGGCGATTCCAATATAAACGGCTGTTCCGGATTTGCCGGAGCGTCTGGGACAGGCGGCATGGAGTCTAATTGATTCCCGCATTTTGGGCAAAACCCGGCGTTTCGTTCAACAGAGGCGCCGCATTTGGGGCAGGTTTTTACGCCTTTAATCGTGTCTATCTGACTCTTAATGCTGTCTATAGCGGTTTCCGTCCGCTGGATTTCACTGTACTTTTCGTCAAAAAATTTTCCCAAGCTGCCTCCGTATTGATATATTTCATGAACTTTTTTGCCTATTTCAGTATATATCTGTTTAAGCTTATCCTCTTCCGACGAAAGGGCAAGCGACAGTTTGGTACTCTTAAGCAGTTCACCGGAGGTTTTTGTGACGCCTCGCGTAAATTTTAACAGGGTATCTTTCAAATCGCTCATAAATAACCGATGGCCTCCATAACTATATTCCGTCTCTATTTATAAACGTATTATAATATAAGAAAGTTTGATGAGCAATGAATGCTCAGAACGGAACCGCGACGCTTAGGCTGCGCCCCCCAGATACTCAGGCAGTTAGTAATATTTATGAATGACTTCAATAACACATAGTTGTACAGATAAATCATTAATTATTTTATTGAGGTTTTCAATATTACTTTTATCTAGATTAGCATTCCATTCATCAAGCAGTAATATTTCTATATTCATTTCAGTAAGATGGTCATATATCTCAATGAGATTAGCTGCCATTTTTTGCCCAGTAGAATACTATTTGCGCTCAATACTATTCATGAACAACAATCTTGATTGTTGAGGAAGTAAGAAAGCCTTTTCACCATAAAAATTTTTTATTTGAGCAAGAAGAGTAGTTTTACCAGATCCATTTTCTCCTGTCAATATGAAACGCCCCGGGGCAAAATTATCAGTGATCAACTCTATACTATTGTAATTTAGTAATGTTAGTTTATCAGAACCTTTTGAAATTAATAATTTATTCCAATCAATATTACCCTCGTAATTTTTAACGTCTTTGCTTGATATGGAATCGCCTTCATAATTGATTGTAAAATATAAATTTGATACTAGCTGATTAGATCTATGTATTTTGTCGCTTAGTTGCATAGCTAAATTTATAATTTAATTTGCCCAAGATATTGAATAGTCATTATTTGCCTTGACAGTGTAGCTACAAGCGTTGAAAGCTGCTGAGTATTATTAATATCTTGATAAAAAGAATAAATAAGTACAAGGACGACAGGCAATGTCAAATAGGTAAGCTGGTAATATAGCTCCAAAACAACGATTTAGCAATATATTCAATTTGAGTAAGGCAATATTTTGTTTGATTATGTATGAATCTGAGTACGAAATAATCAG
>JAITDJ010000152.1 GCA_031282635.1 Clostridiales bacterium | reverse complement strand
ATTTAAAATCGGCGGCCCGGCGGACGCGTTGGCGCTGCCGGCGGGCAGAGACGAATTACGCGAGCTGTTAGGCGTTCTGAGATATGAAAATATCCGATTTATGCTAATGGGAAATGGCAGTAATCTTTTATTTCCGGATAGCGGGTTCAGAGGCGTAATAATTTTGACGACCCGGCTGTCCCGAATAACGGCGTCAAACAATATGGTTTACGCGGAGGCCGGGGCGTCTGTGTCTGAAACCGCCGCGGCGGCTATGAAAGCGGGCCTGACCGGTTTGGAATTCGCGTCGGGCATACCGGGTACTGCGGGAGGCGCGGTATTCATGAATGCCGGCGCATATGGCCGCGAAATTAAAGATATTTTTTCCAGCGCGGAACTATTGACCGATAAGGGTTCGATACAGACATTAAGCGCTGCAGAGATGGGTTTTGGATACCGGCGCAGTATTATACAGGAAAACGGGACGGTATTGCTGTCCGCAATTTTAAAACTCCGGCAGGGTGATTATGAAGCCATAAAAGCCCAAACAGACGAACTGACGGAAGCGCGGCGTTCAAAGCAGCCGCTTGAAATGCCCAGCGCCGGAAGTGTATTCAGAAGGCCGGCCGGCCATTATGTGGGTAAACTGATAATGGATTGCGGACTGCGGGGCTATTCCATCGGCGGCGCGCAGGTGTCGGAAAAACATTGCGGATTTATTGTAAATAAAGGCGGCGCAAGCTGCGATGACGTTCTCAGGTTAATAGAGCACATTCAAATAACGGTTTTTAATAACTTTAATGTGTCGCTGACGCCGGAAATACGTATTATCCGCTGAAATCTTCAGAAAGGGGTTCCTCATGCAATTCTTGATTGTTACCGGCATGTCCGGCGCGGGTAAAAGCACTGTATTGAAATTCCTGGAAGACGTGGGATTTTTCTGTGTGGATAATCTGCCGCCATTGCTTATATCCAAGTTTGCCGAGGTAGCTTCCCATAGTGAAATAAGAAATGTGGCGTTGGGTATTGACGTACGCGGCGGAAATATGTTTAACGATCTGTTTTCGGAGTTGGACGCGCTGTCCGCCGACGGTTTTCAATACGCGATACTCTTTATGGACGCTTCCGACGAGGTACTGATCAAACGCTATAAAGAAACGCGCCATAACCACCCGCTGGCACTGAATGAAAGGGTCACGACCGGCATAGAAAGGGAACGGGTTCTGCTGTCGGATGTAAAAGCCCGCGCCAGTTTTATTGTCGATACCAGCGGCATACTGCCGAGACAGTTAAAGGAAACATTGAACGGGATAATTATTGAGAATAAAGAATTCAACAGCTTGATAATAACGGTTGTGTCATTCGGTTTTAAGTATGGTATTCCCGATGATTCCGATCTGGTATTCGACGTCAGGTTTATCCCTAATCCATTTTATGTGCCGGAGTTGAGGGAATTGACCGGCAAGGACGCGCAAGTGCGCGATTATGTAATGGAACATGAAACCACAAAGGTATTTCTGAAAAAATGGCTTGATTTGGTTACATTTTTAATACCGCACTATGTAGAAGAGGGCAAGAATCAATTGGTCGTCAGCGTGGGCTGTACAGGCGGCAGGCACCGTTCTGTCGCGCTCGCTGAAGCGCTGCGCTGCGATTTGACTAATAAAGGGTTCACCGCAGTAGTTTCTCATAGGGATTCCGATAGGGATGCCAAACGCATATAGACAGGTGGAGGATGTGTCATTTTCATCGTTGGTAAAAAACGAATTACGCGGAATATATGGCGCTGACCACTGCGTGGCGGCGGAAATGGCTGCTATAATCAACGCCTGCGGCTCCATTAATGAAACGGGCGTAAGAATCCAAACAGAAAATGCAGGCGTAGCTAAAAAATATTTTTGTCTGGTAAAAAAGCTCTTCAAGCTTCAAATAGATGTTTCAATCAGAAACAGCCGCCAGTTCAACAGAAGCCGTGTATACAGCGTATCCGCGCCGCTTATCGGGAAAATTCCGGACATTGGAATCATGGATGTTCCCGAGCGCGAGTGCTGTAAAAGAGCTTATATAAGAGGCGCGTTTTTATCAAGCGGTTCTCTCTCCGACCCGGAAAAGGCGTATCATTTGGAATTTGTTTATGCGGATAGGGAGAAAAGCGCCTATTTAGCCTCGATTATTAGCAGTTTCGGTCTTAAGGCTAAGGTTATCGAACGTAAAGGCCATTACATTGTTTATTTAAAAGAAGGAGAAAATATAGTTGATCTACTGAATATCATGGGGGCTCATCTGTCATTGATGGATTTAGAAAACCTGCGCATTGTCAAAGACATGCGCAATAACGTCAATCGCCAGGTCAACTGTGAAACCGCTAATCTCACAAAAACGGTACGGGCGTCTGTTAAGCAGATAGAAGACATAAATACCATCGCCCGGATTAAAGGCCTTGGATATTTAAGTGATCAACTTGAGGAGGTCGCCGAGATTAGACTCATATATGAGGCGGCCAGTTTAAAGGAATTGGGGGCGATGCTATCACCTCCGGTAGGTAAATCGGGAGTTAATCACAGATTGCGTAAGATCAGCGAAATCGCGGAAAACTTAAGGGGAGGTAACTATGATTGAACGTACTATTCAGGTGCTAGCAAGTCTGGAAGCTAGACCTGCCGCCTTATTTGTCCAGACTGCCAGCAAGTTTGTGAGCAGCATTCATCTGCGCATAGACAATAGGACGATTAACGCGAAGAGTATAATGGGAGTTATATCATTAGGCGTTCTGGATGGTCAGAATGTAACCATCATAACGGAAGGTCAGGACGAAGAGCATGCGGCGGACGAACTGGAAAGGTTTTTAAACGCCGTATGAAAGGCATTTGGAGGTCGATATAACCTTGTTACTTGATATGGGCATATTGATTGCCTTAATTTTATGCAACGGCCTGTTTGCGGCCAGTGAAATCGCGATTATCAGCGTTAATCAAAATCGGCTGCGCAAAAACGCTGAAAATGGCGATAAAAGGGCACGACTGTTGCGCAAGATGACTGAAGAGCTCAGCAGTGTATTGGCGGCAATTCAGATTGGCATATCAATTATAGCCTTGTTCTCCGGCGCTTACGCGGCTACATCCTTTTCAGGCGGTTTAACCTCTTTATTTATCCGTATGGGTATTCCGTTGTCCCAAACGGCGCTTTCAAGTATATCTGTATTGATCATTACACTGCTTTTAGCGTATTTCAACTTGGTATTCGGTGAATTAGTTCCTAAACGTATAGCAATGAAGAAAGCGGATACGCTGGCGATGGCAGTGGCCCCGACGGTTCATTATCTTTCCTCTTTGACTAAACCGGTGGTTAAAATTTTATCCGCGTCCACTAATTTTTTTTCTAAAATGGTGGGTGTGGATGTAAACCAATCGGATGACGACGTCACAGAAGAAGAGATCCGGCTGATGGTTGACGCTGGCGGGGATACAGGCGCTATTGACGAGTCGGAAATGGAAATGATCAACAACGTATTTGAATTCGACGATAAAACCGCGGACGATATATGCACGCACCGAACGGATATAGTCGCGCTGCCTGTAGACGCCGGCACAGATGAACTGACGGAAGTACTCGAAATCGAAAAGTTTTCACGTATACCTGTCTATGAAGACAATATGGATAATATTATCGGAATACTGCATATTAAAGACTTAATTAAATACATAATCCACAACAAACTTCACGAAGTAGATCTTCGTCAAATTATCAGAAAACCGTACTTTGTACCATTTTCTGTCAAAACAGATGAACTATTTGAATATATGCAGAAAAACAAGGTACACGTTGCGATAGTGCTGGACGAGTACGGCGGTACCCTTGGCTTAATCACCATGGAGGATCTTATTGAAGAAGTAATGGGCAATATATTCGACGAGTATGATGAGGAAGAAAAGCCAGATATTATTCCGTTAGACGAAAACACATTCACAGTAAGCGGCGGGGCGGATCTGCAGGAGGTTAGCGACTATTTTGGCGTAGTGCTGCCGACTGACGATTACAATACGCTGGGCGGCTTTATAATCAGCCTGCTGGGACGTATTCCCGCTGAGGAGGAGCAGCCTGAAATTGAGTTCAACGGGTTGCTGCTTAAAGTTAATAAGGTTGAGGAAAAACGAATTTCCGAAGTCTTTGTGTGCAAAGTTGAGTGATTAAGAGACCGCCGCATACCGCGGCGGCTTTTGTGACAGGGGAATTGAGTTTGGAGTCATAACTATTCGCGAAATTATAGTTTAACGAATAGTTTGTCCAATAAATATGGCAGGGGAATGAACAGCCGTCAGAATAGCCCTCTCATTCCCCTGCCATATTTATTTCAGCGTCTGCCGCCTTTTTTTAGAAATACCGGTATTTCAAACGGCGCCTCCAGATCAATATCCTCGTGAATCGATCGCAGTTTACCTTTGTTCTTAGGTTCTTCCGGTTCGCCGGGTTTTATCTCGGCTTTTAAGTTGGGCAATGTTTTTATATTGCTCTTTTCCGAGAGTCTATTGGATTCCCTATCGTCCAGACCGGTGGCGATAACCGTGACTATTACCTCATCATGCAGATCATCGTTTATGGTAGCGCCGAAAATAATTTCGGCATCCGGGTCTATGGCATTACGAATAATTTTAGCGGCTTGATTTATATCTTTAAGCCCCAGCGTCGAATCACCGGAAAAACTAATAATCGCACTCTTGGCACCATTAATGGTTGTTTCCAGCAATGGGCTTTTAATGGCCATTTCAGCGGCCAGTTCCGTCTTGTTTTTACCGCTGGAGCGTCCTACGCCCATATGCGCGATGCCTTTTTCAAACATAACAGTACGGACGTCCGCAAAGTCCAAATTGATTAACCCTTCCTTAAGGATTAAGTCGCTGATGCCCATTACGCCCTGACGCAGCACCTCGTCGGCTTTTCTGAAAGACTCTGTCAGCGAGGTATCGTCATCGATCAGATCAACTAATTTTTCATTCGGGATTATCACTAATGTATCGACATTTTTTTTGAGTTCCGATATACCCTCCAGCGCGTTGCGCATACGCGGGTTGCCTTCAAACTCAAAAGGCTTGGTTACCACGCCTACGGTAAGAATGCCCATTTCGCGCGCGATAGCAGCTATAATAGGCGCCGCTCCGGTACCGGTGCCTCCCCCCATGCCGGCTGTTACAAACAGCATATCAGTATTCGACATAGCCTGTCCTAACGCCTCACGGCTTTCTTCCGCCGCGCGTTTGCCTGTTTCCGGCCGCCCGCCCGCGCCTAACCCGCGCGTTAATTTTTCGCCTATTTGAATCCGGACAGGCGCTTTAGATCGCTCCAGAGCTTGATGATCCGTATTGGCGGAGATAAAGTCTATGTACTGGATATTGTCTTGGATCATACGATCAACCGCGTTATTTCCCCCGCCTCCGACTCCGATGACTTTAATTCTCGCTTTAGAGTTTTGAATCACTTCGATATCTATCAAATAATTTCCCGCCGCTTAACCTTTATACTTATATCGGCAGGATTCACCTCCTTATTTCTTAAACTTAAAATGACTGACAAAATCAGTGTTATCCATCCAGCATAAAAAGTTTCACGCCAATCACCTGCCCTTAGCGAAACCTTACTAGGTCAGAACTGAAAAAATATATTGCCTGCCGATGACGCGGATATCCAGTAAACCCTTTACATCTTCCGCAACATCCAGATTAGCCATTATCTCCTTAAGCGTTCTGATTTTTTCATCCGCGTCCTTAACTGAGCCCAATGCCACATCCACATTATTTGTATACAGGTGTATATCATCCAAGTTTGCCACGTAAATTTTATTTATAAATTTGTCGCCGAGTTCATACTTTTTAAATAGTTTGATTAGAATCGCGATAGTTTTAAACGCCTCATCATTTTCTGTCCGCAGGTATTCCCCAATTGAAAACCTCGTAAACTTTATACCGTCAATAACCGGCAGGTTATCATTGACCGCACCGGTAACGGACAGCACTTTTCCGTCTATGTCAACGCGCAGAAACGAGTCCGCATAGGGAACATATCCGCAGGAATATAATTCATCGCCCACGGATACTGATTGAGTACCAGGAAGTACATAAAAACGGATTAATACAAGACATAATGACAGAACAACAACGCCCAGGGCGATAAAAAACCTGAATTTCAACTCCATACCCTCATTTTTCTTAAAGCGGAATATATGGTAAATGTTAACGACGCGTGGTATAACAGTAACATAGTAAATATATTCCATGCATTCATATAATCATAACTTCATTTTACGCGTATGTCAATATTGCCTCCGCACATTTTATGCCATCCACCGCCGCCGACATAATGCCTCCCGCGTATCCCGCGCCCTCACCGCAGGGAAACAGCCTGTTTATATTACTTTGATACGTCATGCCGCGCAATATTCTTACGGGCGATGAACTTCTGCTTTCTACCGCAGTCAATACCGCGTCGGATAAAGCAAAACCCCGCAGCTTTTTGTCAAACAGCAATATCGCGTCTTTGAGACAATTCGCGAATTCGACTGAGAACAGATTGTTTAGATCCGCCAATGCGATTCCGGGTTCATATGACGGCGTTACCGCGCCTAAAGCGCCGCTTGCCCGTCCACTAATAAAATCAGCCGATAGCTGGGCAGGCGCGTTGTAAGCGCCTCCGCCCATAATGAACGCGCGGCTTTCCAAAGTACGCTGATACTCTATACCATCCAGAGGATTTCGTCCGGGAAAATCCTCTGGCGTTACGGATACTAACAGCGCCGAATTGGCGTTTGCCGAACCGCGCGTATAAGTACTCATTCCGTTGACGGCCAGCCGTCCGGCTTCGGAACTCGTTCCGATAACACTGCCGCCGGGACACATACAAAACGTGTAAACATCCCTGCCGCATGGCAGATGGGCGCTTAATTTATAATCCGCGCGCCCCAGTTTCGGATGCCCGGCAAAATCACCGTATTGGGCGGCGTCTATCATTGCCTGCGGATGTTCAATGCGGATCCCGATTGAAAACGGCTTCTGCGTCATATTTACGCGTCTGTTATACAGCATGGCGAAGGTATCCCTCGCGCTGTGGCCCACCGCCAGACATACGGCGTCCGCACGCATACTGTACCGCCTGTCCGGGGAATCCACATGTATAACAGTCAATTTGCCGCCGTCTGTTTCAATGTCGGCAAGTCGATGTTCAAAACGGTATTCCCCCCCCAAATCCGTTATGCGCCGGCGCAGATTTTTAAGCGCCGCCGCCAGCAAATCCGTACCGATATGCGGCTTGGCGTCATACATAATTTCCGGCGGCGCCCCGGATTCCGCAAAAATATGCAATATATACCGTATAAGCGGGTCGTTTATACCCGTTGTTAATTTACCATCGGAAAATGCCCCCGCGCCGCCTTCACCGAATAATGTATTGGAATGTGCGGAGAATACGCCATTTTTCCAAAAATTTTCCACATCCATTTTTCTGCGATCCACGTCTTTCCCGCGTTCCAGAATAATAGGCGGCAAACCCGCGCGCGCCAGTGTCAGCGCGCAGAATAAACCGGCTGGGCCGCTGCCGGCGACCACAGGCCGGAACCGAGCCTTCCCTCGGGGTTCAGGCGGTGTATATTCGGGCGGTTCTGATCCGGTATCAATCGAAAGTACAAAATGTACGCGTTTTTTATCCCTGGCGTCTACGGAGCGTTTGACAAGCCTGTACGCCGTCTGCCTCCGCCCTGTAAGCCGGCGCAGCTTCTTCAGCAGATCATCTTCCGTATAGTCCAAATCCAATTTTATGTTATTATAAAGCATTTCTATACCTCGCCGCCGATATGCCGGCCAAATACCCGGACGCCCAGGCCCATTGCAGGTTATACCCGCCGCACGGTCCATATATGTCTAACACCTCGCCGGCGGCGAACAGCCCTTTTCGGATAACAGACTCCATAGTATACGGGTTAAATTCGGAGGTGCGTATGCCTCCGCCGGTAACCTGAGCTTCCTCAAATCCCAAAACGCCTGAGAACGGCATACAAAACGATTTGATTACGCCGGCGAGTTTATTCAAATGCCACGTCATCGCTGAAACCGGCGGCTTTGGAGGAATGCCGGCGTATTTCAGCAGAAGCCGTCCGACAGCTTTATGAAAAAAACCAGTTAAAAACTCTTCTGCGGAGAGGGCGGACAAATTAGCCGCGCGCTTAACTAATAATCGTAAAAGCGCATCGCTATCCGTATCCGGAGAAAAATCAATAACTATGTCACTCCCCTGCTCCGCCGCTCCGGATATATTCAACGCCGGTATGCCTGAAACGCCATAATTTGTAAACTGCAGCCCGCCTTCCTGATAACCAATGACGCGCCCGTTCTTTCGCAGACCGATCCCCGCGTTCACACGTACGCCATTCAAAGACTTAATATCCGCAAAGCTGGTACGCAGCTGAACCAAAGCCGGATAAACCTTATTCAATTCGTGACCCATTTGAGTCAGTAGATTATAGCCGCTGCCGTTCGAGCCGAAAACCGGCGCCGCTCGGCCGCCTGTGGAAACAATCACACTTAGCCCCGTAATGTTTCTGTTATCCGTACAGTGTATTAAAAAGGCGTCACGATTAAATGAAAGACGTGAAACGTCCGCGTGAATAATCTCTATATTCAGTCGGGCAATTTCATTGCGCAGCACGTCCAGAACAGCCCCGGCTGAGTCACATTTGGGGTATACGCGGCCATCTGTCTCCGTTCTCACAACCAGACCCAGGCGATTAAAGAATTCTATCGTATGTTCAGCGCTGAACATACGCAGCGCGCTCGCGCAGAATCCCGGCTGTTCCCCTCTGTAACTGTCGGACGCCGCGTTAATATTAGTCAGGTTGCATCTTCCGTTACCTGTGGCCAGGAGCTTGCGGCCGATTCGCTCATTCTTTTCTATAATTTTAACATTATCGCCGCCCGCGGCGTTTCCCGCGGCAACAGCGGCAATGAGCCCGCTGGCGCCGCCGCCGATAATTATCACCATAAGCCTCACCTGATTTATTAAGATTATCATCCGCCGTATAAATTACGCAACCTTTTTAACCTTCCAATTTAAATGAATATTCGCCACGCGCCAACGAAAAAATCCCATATAAAAATAAGAAACAAGCGGAGGGCCGCTCACCCCCCGCTTGTTTCAAAATCCCGTCCGTTTTGTTTTATACTCAGCATTACTTTCTCATCGGGCTGATGTGAATCTTATCCTCACTCATCCCAGTCTTGCGCTTTACGATATCCTCTATCTGAGCGACTTCAGCGTCTGTTAAAGCCTCTTTGTTAACGATGACATCCACGCTGTCGTCGTCAATGCGCACATATACCTCGGAGAAACCCTTAGCTTCTATCATGGCTTCAGCGGCGGTTTCTTTTTCAATACGCTGCTGAATCTCTATCATGGATTTGGCTGCTTCCGACTTATTCTCCTGATCGAGATTCGTGTTGTTGATCATGTCAGTCAGCAATGATTTTTGCTTTGAACGGGATTGCTCGCGATCGAATTTAGCCTGTATAAAATAAGAGGAATCAACAGCCGCCGAGTTGTACGATGTGTCGGTTGCCCCGCCGCCGCTTACAAACACTGACTCGCCGGGGTCTTTCTCGGGCGTTGTCCCGCTGGATTGGGTTTGATCGGCGCTACCAACCGTCTCGCCTATCGAGTCTGTGGCGATAGCGGGGTCGTCCATTTCGCCGTACGTTAGAGCCGAACCGATCTCGTATTCGCCCGTTAGACTGGATGGCGCCAGCGCGTCAATCTCTCCCTGATCATTCAGCGTAAGCCCCAGCTGTTTTGAAGACTTGCTGTCTTGATAATTCAGATATCCCGCGACGGCTATCATGACTATAAGCGCGCTTATAATTATTTGGTTTCTTTTAAGCACAAACATGTTCATACCTCCGTTATGATTTCATTTTACTGACCTGTACTTTAGCTATATCCAAGCCGAGCACAGTTTCGGCCGCGGACGTGAGCGCCTGCTTTACAAATACGTTATCCCCTCCTTCAGCAATAATAATGACGCCTTCTATTTT
>JAITDJ010000103.1 GCA_031282635.1 Clostridiales bacterium | reverse complement strand
TATAAGGTATACAAGTTTGTTAGTAGACCCATTTTCGATTCCCGACAAGAATGGCAGATATTTTGATTTTTCGGCGGTTCCAATTCAGAAGGTTTACCAGGACAAAGAAGGTTATTGCCATATACCAAGAATACCTAAAGAAGAATACTACCGGTTAAAATTATTACAGGGAATAGCCCGTGAAGCAGGCGTACCGACGCCTATTATTGACGGATTCATTGAAAAATATGAACAAAAATTGCTTTTATTTAGTAAAACACATGATGAATACCGGTTATCCGATGATTTTGTTATCCGTGATTTCTTTAATGATATTTCCATTATTTGCGGTAATTCTGATATAAAAACAAGAGTGAAATCATGATAAATAAAAACTACGCGGTCATTCACGGTATTCTATACGCGATAGCATCATCATTTATATTCAGCATTATGAATGCTTTTGTTAAATTGGCTGCAGGAACGATTCCATCAACTGAAATTGTATTTTTTAGAAGCGCTATCGGTACAATTATGATTTTATGTTTTATGGTAAAAGGGAAAATCAAATTGTCAAAAAACGGCGTTCCTATGCTGGCTTTGCGCGGATGCTGCGGCGCGTTGTATATGATTTTTTATTTTTATGCTCTAGCTAATATGCCTTTAATTGACGCCATTATCCTTGTTAATATCTCTCCGTTGTTTTCTATTTTACTTTCACGAATATTTTTGAAAGAAAAGAATCCCATATCTGTATATATTGCCATGCCGCTGGTATTAGCTGGCGTTATGTTTACCGTTAAACCCATTGGATATTCCAGTTTTTCCGCCGCGGCATTATTCGGTATTCTTGCCGCCTTATTTTCCGGCGCGGCGGGTATATGTATTCGATATCTGGGACAAAAGTATCACACCTATGAGATTATATTTTACTTTATGATAACCGCGACCGCAGTATCAGTTCCTCTCATGTGGAATGATTTTGTTGTTCCAGGACAACAGGAATGGTTTTATCTAATTTGTATCGGCGTAGTATCACTAATCGCCCAAATTTTTTTGACAAAGGCGTTTACGCACGAAAACGCGGTAATAGTTGAGATAGTACGGTATATAGGAATTGCCTTTAACGCGACGTGGGGGTTTGTTTTTTGGGCGGAGATACCGGATTTTTATTCCATACTTGGGATGATGATGATTATAGGCGGCTGTATTCTTATAACAAAACTAAAAGCTGGTCAAAAGCGATTAGAAGCAAATAATGCCATAAAAAAAGGATAGGACATATTATATGACAGAAAACCGTATAAAATTGACTGAGCGTGTCAAAGAAGGCTGGCGTATATCGGCTAAGGGTTACTCAAAAATTATTCAAGAGGAATTCAAAGACGGCGTAAATACGTTTTGGGCGAAAATCATTTTAAGCAAAGTGCCTTACGACGGAGTGTTGAAAATACTTGACGTGGGAACAGGCCCCGGTTTTTTTGCGATACTGCTGTCACAAGCGGGGCATACGGTAAGCGGCATTGATGCTTCCGCAGAGATGATAGCATGTGCGAAAGAAAATGCGGCCAACGTGAAGGTAAATCCGGAACTGTGGGTAATGGACAGCCACAATCTGGATTTTGAGAATGAGACCTTTGATTTAATCGTAAACCGTAATGTCGTTTGGACGCTTACTGATCCGGTAAAGGCGTATCGTGAATGGCACCGAGTACTGAAGTCGGCGGGCAGGCTCATAGTTTTTGACGGCAACTGGTCAAGTAATATTGACGATCGGGTAAAGTCGCTGTCTGACGCCGACCGCGAGGAGTACATCAAAAAATATGGCCAGCCGCCCCTATCATATAAACCGGATGAAGAAGAGAAGGCGCGGGGCTGGAAACGTGATATGCCACTCGATAACGAAAAACGTCCCGATTGGGATGAAAAAACTTTATCCTCAATAGGGTACAGAAATATTGGCAGCAAATTTATTCTTGATGAAGTGTTTGACGAAAAGCGCGAACTGCTAAACCGCGCAAACCCTATGTTCATGTTATGGGCTTTAAAATGAATCGTTTTTATGATTCATAAAGTATAAATAATTTTTATAGGAGAAAATTATGCGAGATGTATGTAAGTCAGTTGTTATCGTTGCGGCGTTATTTATCGCCGCCTCGGTTCCATCCGCGTGGTGCGTCGGTAAATCGCAGGAAGCCGGAAAAGATTCCGGCACGGTTACGGTAACGGATCTTGCCGGACGACAGGTAACGTTGGAATTACCGGTTAAGAAAGCGAATGTCAACTGGTCGGCTTCAGGCGGCGCGTTTATGACGATGTCGGCGCTGCTTGGGACGGAAGTTGCCGATCACCTTGCGTCATGGGATGATGATCTTCAGAGTTACGGGTACGATATGTGGGAGGAGTTTCGTTCAAAAATACCCGCGCTTGAAAATGTACCGGTCGTTGCAGGTATTGATTACGGCGGTATTAATATGGAAAAACTGATTCAATCAAAACCGGACGTAGTAATATGGACGCTTACAGTGGGGGAACAGGCAAGGACTATGGCGGAACCTATTCTGGAAGCCGCGGGAATTCCAATTATCTATATTGATTATCACGCGCAAACAATTGAAAATCATACAAAATCAACGCGGCTTTTGGGACAGATTTTTGGAAAAGAAGACCGGGCGGAAGAAATCGTAAAATTTTATGTTGATAACATGAATATGCTGAACAACCGGCTCGCGCGTGTTTCTTCAAGGCCGGTTGTTTATATGGAACTTACTAGGACAGGACCGGGAACTTACGGAAATACATTTGCCAGTGATTATATGTGGGGCGCGATGATAGTGAATGCCGGCGGAACAAATTTAGCCGACGGCATAGTTAAGAATGCCGCACCGGTTAATGCGGAAATTGTATTAGCAAAAAATCCTGACGTTATTATCCTCACCGGCACGTATTGGGCAGACAGCCATGCGGGTTCTATAAATATGGGTTATCTTGCCAACGAGACGGAAACGCAGCAATTGATTCGTGCCTACATGAACCGCCCCGGCTGGAGTCAGTTAAAAGCCATAAAAAATAACCAGTTGTATGCCATACACCATAGGCTTGCCCGTCAGATGTACGATGTTGCCACTTTTGCCTTTCTTGCCAAAAGTATACATCCGGACCTGTTTGCTGATATTGACCCTATGGGTATGCTGAGGGAATACTATGACCGGTTTTTGCCATACGACCTTTACGGCGTGTGGATGACACAGTTAAAGTAGGAGGATGTATGCAGGCTAACGCAGTCGCCGTTATACAAGAATATAAAGAAAAATCCCGGAAACGGTTTTTGCTGATTATTATAGGTCTCTGTATTTGCGCCGTAAGTTTTATATCGGATATTCTAATAGGCCCAAGCTGGCTTACTCTTTCAGAAACTATTACGGCAATTTTTCAACGTGAAATCGTACCGGTAACGACAAAGGTTATCGTATGGACACTGCGTATGCCTGCAGCACTAATGGCTCTTGGCGTGGGCGCTTCGCTTGGGATTGCAGGTGCCAGTATACAAACAATACTGGACAACCCTTTGGCTAGTCCGTATACACTGGGAATTTCAGCGGGCGCGGGTTTTGGCGCGGCTTTAGCCGTCGTATTTGGCGGTTTTTTGTCAGAGATTATAGGAACATCACTTGTTCCGATTTATGCGTTTACGTTTTCCATACTGACCTGTATGCTGATATATTTTATGGGCAGATTCCGCAATCTTGCGCCGGAAACGATGCTGCTTTGCGGTCTAGGTCTGTCATTCCTGTTTCAATCGCTGCAATCACTGTTGCAGTATATATCGTCGCCGGAAGCCCTACAAAGCATAGTGTTCTGGCTTTTCGGCAGTTTGGCAAAGGCCGACTGGTTTACGGTGGCAATAATATATGTGGTGCTGCTTGTTATCGTGCCGTTAATACTGGCGGACGCATGGAAACTTACGGCCCTGAAACTTGGCGATGAAAAAGCGAGCAGTCTGGGAGTAAATGTTGAAAAACTTAGAATAAAGATTTTTATTTTAATATCGCTCTTAACCAGCTTCGCGGTATGCTTTGTCGGCGTTATCGGATTCATCGGTCTTGCCGGTCCGCATGTGGCGCGTATTCTTGTCGGCGAAGATCAGCGTTTTTTCATACCGCTGTCGGCTGTGTTCGGGGCGGCTATTCTGTCCCTCGCGTCCGTAATCAGCAAGCTGGTATCTCACGGCGCTATGCTGCCGATTGGAATCGTTACCGGACTCATCGGCGTTCCGTTCTATTTCTCACTGATATTCAGAAGCCAAAAGAGGTATTTGAAATGATTGAAATATCAAAATTATCGTTTGGATATAAGGGCTATATGTCAAATAAAATTCTGAACGAAATTAACATGACAGCGTATCCGGGTGAAATTACCGCGATAATAGGCGCTAACGGCATTGGTAAATCGACAATATTGAAAAACATCTGCGGTCTCTTAAAAGGTTCAGGCGATATAAAAATATGCGGAAAGAACATAAATGATTATAGCAGAAAGGAACTTGCTTCACATATAAGCTATCTGTCGCAGGATACGTTTTCAAGCGCACTGTTATCTGTTTTTGAAGTTGTATTGCTTGGCAGGGTTGCTCGCTTGGCCAACAACGTTTCAGACGATGAATTAGTTCTGGTTCGTGACGTGCTGTGCCGCTTAAACCTTGAAAAATACGCCTCAAGAAATATCGGGGAACTGTCCGGCGGTCAGCGGCAGCTTGTGTTTATCGCGCAGGCATTGTTGAAAAATCCCAAAGTCCTTATCATGGACGAGCCGACAAGCAATTTGGATTTATACTATCAGTTCCAGATAATGAATCTGTTGAAGGAACTAACAGTTACGGAACAATTCACAACGCTTGTATCGCTTCACCAACTTGATCTGGTAGCGCGCTTTACGGATAAAGTTATCGTCCTCAATGACGGCTGTGTCTACGATTACGGAATGCCGGAAAAAATACTCACGGCTAAAACATTTCGGGATGTATACCGTATGAACACTGAAATTGTAAACAAATGCGGAGCGGCTTATGTGATTCCCATTAGTCAATACAAGGATTTATAGATATGAACCAAAGCTATTCAGACGCTTATGGGTGGGAACCGCACTAAGTAAAGGTCGGGGCTTGTAGGCGCGGGCGAAAATTTCGCAGCGTTAATGTTGTCGCCTGACAAATACATGACTCATGCGACGTAAGGCAGCTAGTGCCTTTGTGCAATCAGCGATTATTCAAAAGGATTGGAATTGGATTCTTTCTATGCTGCCGCGTATTTTGAACGCGGCAAAGCTTATCAAGCTAAGGGAGATATGACAATGGCAGCGTCCGACTACAATCAGACGGCAAGGCTTGACAAGAGTATGAGGAAAGGGTTTTTGGAGATGGTGAACAAACAACAATCAGGTGGAGGAATGAGGAGTGAACAGTTAGGAATGAGAAATGAAAGGCGGACAGGGAACGGTAAGCAGGTTGCGATCTACAGTGCCGCTATTTATTCTAACAAGTTTTCCGGTTTATGAGTTTTTACATTCTATTTCTATTAAACTGCATAATAATATCATATTCCGGTCGAGTGTAAAAATACCTGTATTATTCTGTTTAGCGTTTTGGGCAATTGCTATATCCAATAACCCTAATTTATTTATTCCATTTTTTATACAATAATATTGCATTTCAATAATTTCATCCCAATCAATGTTTAACCTTAACAATTCTATTCCGTAAAGACCTTCAACAAATTCGTTTTCATTCTTTGATTTGGCTGAAGGTATCAATTCCGCCAATATGATTTTATTGATACATACTTCATTATTTATCAATAAATCAGAAACCGTATCAAAAAAATTTTTTCTGTTAAAATATTCTATCCAAACATTACTGTCAATTATGTATTTCATTTTCGTTTTCTTGTAATGTCCAAATTAATATCCAAATTTAATTTCCCCGCAAATTCAACAAGTTTTACCCTTTTTCCGGATTTTATAACTTGTTTTAACGCCTCGTTTACCGTTGCGGTTTTTGTTGTTTCACCAGTCCATTTCATCGCTTCACTCAACAAGGTCTCATTTAAATCAAGCACTGTTCGCATATTATCTCCCCATTGCTCATTCTGCCGCCAGCCCGCTCGCCGGGACGTTCGCAACCGCCTTACGGCGGCTCATTCCTAACTGTTCAGCCTTTTCCTGATCTCTTCCGCCGAATAGCTAGCGTCAAAAAGTTTCAGGATTTCCGCTGAACAGGGAACGGAACAGGCTGTCTTTGTATATACCGACCATGAAAAGAGTATGGTGAGGTTTGCCAAAAAAAACAAGCGGCGGCCTGAAAAACCGGAAAATCTATCATTTTACAGGTTTCTTTCCATAAATGCCAGCCCCATACTGACTCTATGAACCGTAAAAATAACTGTGATTTGTTTCATTCGCTCGTTCCGCTTGCGGAGGCCAGGGCATTTCTCGGTACGGACGACAGGGAAGATTCGCTTGCCGGGTTTTTGCTCGTGTCGTCAGCTTACGCGATAGAGGAATATTGTATGCGCCGCCTGTTGCGGAAGCGTATAAAAGAATGTTTTGTTGACACTGTTGAAACTGTCTTTACGTTGCGGGAGTATCCGGTAAGCGAGGTAACGGCTGCCGGGATTGCGGACGGGCGCGGCGGGGTTGAACCTGTTTTGTACGGCTTGTCGCCGGAAGCGGGGAG
>JAITDJ010000025.1 GCA_031282635.1 Clostridiales bacterium | reverse complement strand
AAACGCCGTCGTATAGGCTGATGTCTTTAACACGGCTGTCCGAAAGCTCCGCGTCATATCCGTTATCGCTTGAATATCCGAGGTTCGGCGGCGCGGCCCCCGGCTCTGTCTGAAAGGCGAAGGAAGCGGGCCGCTTCCCTTCAGGGGCGTATACAATGTTATAAACGCGGTTTTCAGACAGCGGCTCGGTAAAATTAAGCTCAAAAGCGCCCGCTGTGTCTGAGGAATCGCTGATACTGAAAAGCTCTCCGGTTTTAATGAATAAACAATTCTCAAGCTCAAAACGATCCATCCGCTTTTTGGACTGAATCAGGAACGGCGAATCCAGGGTCACGCCCTGATCCGTGAAATCTAACGGGGTGATTTGTATGTCACCCAAAGCGGACTCGTCCGATAACGGAGCGGCCGTAGGCGTCGCGTCGCGTCGCGTTGTGCTTACATCAGCCGTCTGGGATGGCTGAACCGCCTGCCCGGAGTCCACTGTCAACCGGCGCCACATAATAAATGCGCCGCCTACAACTGACAGTGATACCGTAAAAATCAGAACAAGAAAAATCCATTTGCGCTTATACGACATTTTTTGCTCCTTCCATGCAAATGTTTACATAATTATACAACATTTGTATTGTTAACACAATACCCTGGCGAGTTGATAAAATACCATAGCCGCCGCGTATGCGGTGCAGGTCTGGAAAATCACCAGCTTCAGCGCGGCCGCGGCTGAGCCCAATTCCCGTTTCGCAGCCGCGACAGCGGCCGCGCAGGGTGTGTAAAGCAGTGTAAATATTAAGAACGACGCTGCCGAAAGCGGCGTAAATATGTCGGTCAAACGCTCTTCACCCAACAACACTATAAGCGAACTGACTACCGCTTCTTTAGCCGTAAACCCCACAATCAACGCCGTCGGCGCGCGCCAGTCCGTAAAACCCAGCGGCGTGAACAGCGGCGCGACGCGCTTGCCGACGACGGCCAGCATACTTTGCCCGCTGTCGGCGGTCATGTTGAGCCGAAAGTCGAACGTCCGCAGGAACCATACCGCGATAGACGTAAGTAAAATAATCGTAAATACGCGGGAAATAAAATCCTTGGATTTCATCCATATAAGCCGTCGCGCGCTTTTGGCGGAGGGAACGCGGTATGGCGGCAATTCCATCAGAAACGGCGCCGACTTGCCCATATACGTTGTTTTATTCATCAAGAATCCATATAGTATGCCCAGGAGTATGCCCGCGACATACAGCCCCAGCATGACGAAAGCGCTGTGGGCGGGGAAAAACGCGGCGATAAAAACAGCGTAAATCGGCAGTTTCGCGCTGCATGATATAAACGGTATAAGCGAAATGGTCATACGTTTGTCGCGCTCACTGCCCAGGGTTCTGGACGCCATTATCGCGGGGACGGAACAGCCGAAGCCTATAAGCAGCGGCACAAACGAGCGGCCGGATAATCCTATTCCGCGCAGGAACCTGTCCATTACGAACGCGACGCGCGCCATATATCCGCTGTCCTCCAGTATGGACAGGAAGAAGAACAATGCCGCTATAGCGGGCAAAAACGCGAGGATGCCGCCAATCCCCCTCAAGGCGCCGTCCACCGCCAGCGATCGCATAACCGGATTAACATCCATCGCGATTAACGCGCCGTTAACCGTTAACGTCAGATAACTGATAGCTTCAGCCAGCAATGAGCTTAAAAATTTACCAACGATATTAAAACTGAGCCAGAATACCAGAAACATTACGCAAAGAAAGATAGGCAGGCTGAGTATTCTATGCGTTAATATGCCGTCTATAGCGACCGAACGTATTTGCCCTCTGGTTTCACGTATTTTATGAACCGATTCCGAACAGACTTTTTTGATATACTCATAACGCGCGTCCGCCAGCGCCGCGTCACTCCGCGCGTCCGTTTCGCGTTCCATCTTATTTATCGTATGTCTCAGAATATCCATCTCGTTTTCCGTCAGGTTCAGCCGTTCCGGCAGCGGGTCGCCGCCCTCAATAATCTTCGAGGCCGCAAATCGGGCCGGTATGCCCGCGGCAGCCGCGTGAGCCTCTATCAGGCGCGCGGCGGAATAAAGGGTCCGGCGTACCGCTCCGGAATAAAAATCCACATGCGTCGGGGTTCTGCGATTTTTTACGCAGCGGACAATCATATCGGTTAAGAGCTCAATGCCTTCATTTTTAGCCGCGGAAATCGGCGCGACGGGAACGCCGAACATTTCACCAAGCCTATGTACGTCGATCGAGCCGCCGGCGCCTGTCATTTCGTCCATCATATTGATCGCAACGACCATTGGGATATTCAATTCAAGCAATTGCATGGTAAGGTATAGGTTACGTTCGATGTTTGTCGCGTCCACAATGTTTATAATGCCGTCCGGTTTTTCCTTTAACAGAAAATCACGCGATACAACCTCCTCCCGCGTAAACGGGGACAGCGAATATATGCCGGGCAGATCAATAACAAATACGTTTTTCGCGCCGATCAGATTGCCCAATTTTTGTTCGACTGTAACGCCCGGGAAATTCCCGACACGCTGGTTAGCGCCTGTCAGTATGTTAAACAGCGTAGTCTTGCCGGAGTTCTGATTGCCAATTAACGCGATTCTCATTTTAGCCTCCAAGGGTCAAGCGGGGCTATACCCTCGTCACGATTATCCTCCGCGCGTCTTGCGAACGGATGGTCAATTCATAGCCGCGCAGGTATAATTCAATCGGATCGCCCAGCGGCGCCGCCTTGCGAACCATAACCCTTGTTTTAGGGGTAAGGCCTAAATCCAGCAGCCGCCGCCGTACGGCGCCCTCGCTCTCCAACCGTTCTATGACGACGGTTTCACCAGGTTTTATTTGATCTAAAGTATTCAAAGCAGGCGCTCCTCATTACTATAAGTTTATTCCTGATTATAAGTTTATTCCTGAGATAAGTTTATCGGCCGCGGGGATTTTTATCAAGACAAAAAAATAGAGGTTATGCCTCTATTTTTTTACGTTCGATATATTGGCAGGGGAGGGCGCGGAAGTGTTGTTGAATTTTAAGATGACTTGCCCCATAAAGTTATTCCTCGGGTATTAAAGTCAAAATTTCTTTTATCGGCATACAGTGACCTTCATCCGCTTCTTTACAACGCGAATTAAAAAGTATACTCTCCGCTGTTTCTCTCATTGCGGGGAACGCGCTCCGAATAAGGTGATTCGCGTATATAACGATATTAACACCGCGATTTTTAAATTCATCTTCGGTAACTTCGTTAAATGAAGTTGGAACCACCACTAACGGAGTAACTGGATCTTGCGCTCTAAAACATTTAGCGAATTCAAAGACTTCTTCGGGTGACTTTTGTCTTGAATGGATCATTATACCGTCAGCTCCCGCGCTGACAAACGCAAACGCGCGCTTTAACGCGTCTTCCATCCCTCGTTCAAGGATGAGGCTTTCTATTCTCGCGATTATCATGAATTCTGAAGATTTTTGGGCTCGTTTCCCTGCGGCAATCTTTTCGCTGAAATTTTCAACGCTATCTTGAGTTTGCCTGGCATTCGCGCCGAAGAGTGAGTTCTTTTTCAGCCCTGCCTTATCTTCTATAATTACAGCTGATACGCCCAATCTCTCAAGCGTTCTAACTGTATAAACAAAATGTTCTGTTAATCCCCCTGAGTCACCATCAAGTATAACAGGTTTTGTTGTAACCTCAATAATGTCCTCAAGTGTTCTTGTTCTTGAAGATATGTCAACAAGTTCAATATCCGGTTTGCCTTTGGCGGTGGAATCGCAAAGAGATGATACCCACATAGCGTCAAATTGTTTTGCGGAGCCGTCAATATTTACGACAGTCTTTTCAGCGATTAGCCCGGTCAACCCATTATGCGCCTCAATTACAGTTATTAAGGGTTTTATTAATAACAATTTACGGAGTTTAGCGCGTCTGATATCAGGCAAAGCCGACTGATATTTCAAATCCCGTTCAATAATTTCATATTTACGATTTCGTGAATATGGAAATTCTATCAAGCACCCTCCATATTCACTCAAAACACTGATAACTTCATCGCGAATCGGTTTTTGCGGCCCGCTATTCCAATCATCCCCGTGAATAACAAAATCAGGCCTTTCTGATAACAAAACAGTTTTATAACTTAATTCGTCTTGCTCAATAACATTATCAACGCATTTGACGTTTTCAAACACAGTTCGTTTCTCCTCAAAAGGAATGAGAGGATATCGTTTATAGCTTGCGACCGCCCTGTCAGATAATACCCCGACAGTAACTTTTCCGATGCCAGCCGCCCGCCGCAATATTTTAATATGCCCGCCGTGCACCATATCCGTAGAGAATGATATATATACTTTGCGATTAGATACTTTACGAAGCCTCTCTGATATAACTACAAGGTCATCGGCTGTATCTACCTCGCCGCAAATCAGGTTTCCGCACTCAAGCGGATATAGATCCATTTTTTCGGATACCGCGTTAAGGGCATTTTCCGCGTAACAATTATTTTCACCTTTGTTGATGAAATCTGATATTTCAGACATCCAAAGGCCGAAATCTTTATAAGCAAGTTTATATAGGGGCTGGGCGGCGACAGCGCCTTCGAAAAATTCAACCCCTACTTTCAATATTTTGCCCTTGCTTATCACCGCTTTGAAATCTTTCTCGGACAGCGGAGAGGTCGAACTAACTATCATCCGACTATCCCCATAACTTGTTATCAAGTCTAAAATAGTATCTTCAAAGACAAGGTCACCATGCAAAAGCAAAACATCTTCAGCTATCTGATCTTTAGCAAGATATGCGGAATAGATATAATTCGTTTGAGCATATAATTCATTTTTTACATATATAAAGTTCAGCGGCAATCCAAGTTTTGAACAATAATCTATAATCTGTTGGTCGAAATACCCTGTCGTAATTACAATATCGGTTACCCCAAATTTATGGAGCAGCTCAAGCTGTCGTCCAAGAATCGTTTCGCCATTTGATAATTCAGTCAAGCATTTTGGTTGTTCTCCGGTAAGCGCGCCCATACGCCTTCCAAGCCCGGAGTTCAATATTAAAGCTTGCATTTTACTCATTCCCCTCATTCCAGCGTACTTAGATATTCCATAAAGAGCAGCTTGTTTTGTTCAGGCGTGGTAGCTGGCCTGCCCAAATCACTTCTTGAACTTATTACGCACTTTATCTCAATGAATGTCAGCGAGTGCATACTTTTGGCGGTGTCTAATGACAAAGCGACGCTTTCCATATCAGAGACTGAAAAAACATTTTGGTAACCGCAGCCGCGGGCAATATCACCAAATGAAATCTCTCCGGCAACTGTGGGCATACCTCCGACAGATTCGTGCGCGGTGTTATTCAAAACAATATGTACCAGATTTTCAGGTTTCCTCGCTCCAATAACAGCCATTGCCCCCATATGCATCAGCGCCGCGCCATCACCGTCCAAACACCAAACTTTTGTTTTGGGTTTTGATTCAGCGACACCCAGTGCTATAGAAGAACTATGCCCCATAGAACCTACCGTCAAAAAGTCACATTTGTGCGATTGACCTTTACGTTCACGAATTTCGTATAATTCGCGCGATATTTTACCTGTCGTTGATATAACTACGTCATCGCCGGAAAATTCCACAATTTTCTCAATTACTTTCTCTCGGTTCAATTGGTGGTTATTGCTGTAGTTCGGCTTGGAGTCGGACGCTATCGCGCCTTTTTTTACAACGAAGGCGACACTTTTCCCGCTTCTAAAGACAGGCGACCATTTATCAAGCTGATTCTCTATATCTAAGATTGAGACAGTATTATCTATTACAAAGGCGTCAATATCTAACAATCGCAACAGCTCAAGTGTAATTTCACCTTGAAAAATATGCTGCGGCTCGTCGTGAACATTCGGCTCACCGCGCCAGCCAATTACGAAAATGCAGGGGATGCCGTATACTTTCGGACTTAGCAGCGATGTAATCGGGTTGATAGTATTGCCAATTCCGCTGTTCTGCATATATACGACCGGTATTTTACCCGTCGCGAGATAATAACCTGCCGCCAACGCGGCAGCGTTACCTTCATTGGCGCAAACTATATGATGATTGGATATTCCATATTGCGTATACAACGTATCACATAGAGCTGATAAATATGAATCAGGTACCCCGGCGAATAATGAGTTAAACAGTTTCACAATGCTTTTAGAGTCAATAGCTTTAGAATCCATTGCTTGACAAATTCGGTTATCAGTTTTTGTTTTATGTTTATTAACAAAGATTTCTATTTCATGCAATCTATTTTCCTTCAGACTAAAATGCTGATGGCTGAACATATCAGCAGGTATTGAAAGCGGATTAATATAGTGTTGATTCAATATTTTCATATAATTATTAGGAACATAAAATGGATCCCCCTCGAAAATCATCTCGTCCAGCGGGAAAAAATCTCTGCTATCAAATAGCAGACTTCCATGACGATCTGGATAGCAATTATCTAAAGACCAAACTATAGAGCTTTGGTTATGCTTTGGATTAATGAGTCTCTCTTGCTTTACAAAAAATTGGCTAAATAGATTTTTGGCTCTTTCAGGTTCATCAGAATAATTAAATTGGTCTATTTCTTTTTGCAGCAGAAAAGCGTCACGCGTTAATTCATTTTTGAGCGTTCTCCATATCTTCCATGTTTCTTCATCATTTTTATCCGCATAATCGAATACAAAAATATCTAAATAGTCTATAATTTTACCGCTTCGATGAGAAAATTTGAATATATTATGGTAGCCGTTTCCCTTATTTCGATGAAATTTGTTTTTAATATACCAATCGCTGTTATCTGGTAATACACTTACTAATTTCACCAGATCTTCGCGCATCATTCCAACATCTAAATCATCGTCCCATGGTATAAAGCCCCTATGCCTGTATGCTCCGAGCAATGTTCCCCAATCAAGCCAATAAGAAATATTGTGCTGCCTGCATATTTTATCAAATTCTCTTAAAAAAACTTTACCTGCTTCTTGTGATAACTCAAGGGCGCCTTCAGCATGCGGCAAAGAAGAAAAAAAACGGAGTTTTGCGTCGTTAAGCGATTCGTTTTCTAATCTATAGTTATCAAAGAATACTTTTGTTTTGACTGAAATAAAATTTCTATGGCATGGGCAGCTTGGCATGTGTGTGTCAAAACAAACGCTATCAATAACTTTACTTTTGTCTAGATCAAAAATGACAAAATTTAAACCTCTTAAGTCAGTCGCATAATCTATTCCATTAATTTCGATTATCGCTCTGTTACCAGCGCGAAGAGATTTGCTTGTAATAGATATATAAATTTCAGACATTCGTTTGGCAATTTGCACAGGCGAGACACTGTCTGAGCTAATTTCTTCAGCTATTAAGTTACCGCGATGAATTAGCGCGGCATAACTGAAACCGCCTTTTTTGAACAAATGTGTTTGTAAGCCTAATTCCAGCAACTTATCTGCCAATGACGTCGTAATATATGCTCCAATAATGTCGCGAACGGATAAGCAGATAAGATAACTTTTGATATTTTTTTTCAAGTATTCTATGTATTGAAATATATCATTGATATATTCAATTTCTGAGTAATCATATTTCCAATTTGGATCATGCCTTATGAACATATTGTCAATAGTATCGTCTAAACTATCATTATTATACACTTTCGCCCCCCTATCCCAACTTTCGCGATTAACATAGCCTAAGGGTATAATCGCGAAAAAACAGCATACTTGATGACTTATTTGCAGTATTTAATAGATTTCTAACTTTTAATACCAATGAAGCTTGGTATTTCTGAACATATATTTGTATATGCCCTATGTTAACCTCATTTTCATATTATCCTTAAATATATTTAATTATAACATATGTAATCAGCTCTTGACAATATACTACAACCGCAATAATAAACCGTTTTCGTGAATGGCTTATATCTTCAATTTGTATACTCTCGCTTGCGGCCTTGATGGTTGAAATCATGCCGTCCGCCACAAGCCGCCTGTCTTAGAGGGTGATTCTGATGTTACGGACGTTCAGAACTTTCTAATCATACTGGATTACGGGCGCAGGATTAAAAAAGCCTATATGAAAAACAATTATCGGCAAAGCGGCTTTGAATTTGCCTATTCAGGTTTGGCCCAAGCCGGGTATACATTGGCCGCGTTCGCAAAACTTCTGAATCTCAGCCGGATTGCCCTGTACGGCATCAATAACATTGCGCGGCTTGTGTACAATGATTTCCAAAGTAATGGAATTGAGGTTATCAAGCTTTATACACACGATAACGCGGATTATCTGCTTGATAGGAGAAGGACGGAGCAGTTCGCGCATATCCGAGACGCGGATTATCTCGAATTCGACGCTGTCATTAACTGCGCAAACTCATTGGATATACATATCAAAGCAGCGGGCCGTACGCGTGTGATTAACGCGAGAAAGCTGCTGCAATTCGCGGAGGTTTATACGTTACGCATAATCCCCATTTTCCAGAAATTTGCGGAATTAAATATGCGTGGAGTTCGGACATTTTGGTTTTCTCCGCCATGCGTGGATCAAATTGAAAATCCGTCTGATCGGGAGATTGAATTGTGGGAGTATAATATAAGTTCGAAGATTTCATGGGAAAGGGCGAGGGCTAACAAAAAGCCCTGGGCAGAGG
>JAITDJ010000238.1 GCA_031282635.1 Clostridiales bacterium | reverse complement strand
GCCTGTCGATATCGACAGGCTTGTGGGGATCTGTTATTATGCGCATAATGCGTTCGGCCAATACGGCTGTCTTTCCGGAACCGGCCGCCGCGGCCACCAATAATTCTGTTCCGCGCGCGTCAATGGCGCGCTGTTGATCGTTTGTAAACCCGATAGGCATAGTTAATTATCTCCGGTTAAGCGACCAGGTGCTGATTTTCCGCTATAAACTGGCTGTAAGAACGTATAAAATAATACCCGACATACGCTAAAGTAAAGGGACTGGTTTTAGCGCGTCCAAATACATGTTTAGCCGCGTACTTGGAAAACTCAACCTCAAAATGCGGCTCGTTTTGCCAAAAAATATCCGCAAATAAGGAAAAATGCATCTTCTCATCATCGTTCAAGGCAAAAATTTCACGGAAGCCCTCCAGCATATCGGCTGGATCGCCGCATTTAAACGCGCCAGCCGCCAGATAGTGTATGGTATGGTACATAGCGGTCATCTTATATATGGAATGTCTGGCGTTTTTGTCCATGGAACGCAATTGTCTGTAGAACACATTGCGCTTACTGTGTACTGTTCCGCAAAAATCGTATACGTCGCCTATTGTACAGCAAATAACCTGGCTGTAAAAGCTGCGTAAAAAATGATCATCTGTGTATTCAAGGCGTTCAAAGAAAAAATCACTTTCATCCTCAATGCGCTTGATCAACTTCTGCCTCCGCGCAAATGGGTTAGTTAATTTATTCAATTCATTTCCCTTCTTCCCTTGTACAGAAAAATAATATTTCTGTCTATCTTTTGTAATATTTCTATAATAATTATAGGGAAAACGGAAAAAGAAGTCAAGACATTATTTTTGCATGTTATTAACTTATGATAATATTCGTCTTTAAATAATATATATTAATCGTTGCCTGGATATGAGGGATGATTTGGATTCATCTTGAACGCCGCTGTAATGGTAACATCATTGTTAGGCATTATGAATGTTGACTCAAGATTATTTGGGTTGCTGAATACTACATTATCATCTGAGGAAATCCATTTATCAAAATCATAACCGGGAAGAATCCGTACCCTGCTTCTTAGGGAAATTTTAGCACCCGCCTCATGTTCATTGACATACGCATAGAACGGCATTATTGTACCGCCTGTGCCAAATGCTAGAGTGAACTTGTAAGTATTATTATACTGAGGATGATTTGGATTCATCTTGAACGTCGCTGTAATGGCAACATCATTGTCAGGCATTATGAATGTAGAAGCTGTGCTGTTTGGGTTGCTGAACACTACATTATCATCTGAGGAAATCCATTTATCAAAATCATAACCAGGAAGAACCCGTACCCTTTCTTTCAGCGATATTTCAGTACCCGCTTCATGTGCGTTAACATACGCATAGAACGGCATTATTGCACCGCCTGTGCCAAATGCCAGTGTAAAATTGTGAGTATTATTGCCAGGTTCCGCTGGAGGCGCTGCGTATGCAACAATAAGCTCCATTAATTGCTTTCCGTCATCTGTCCAATTACCATTTAACCCAAAGCTTTTATAATTGTCTAATTCCCCGTTAGTGGTAGCCCCATCCTTCGTCGCCATTTGAGCGTGGACATTAATACCGTAATAATAATCCTTTTCCGGAGTTTTATCTTTGACTACTTTATTTAATAAAAGGCCCGTCGCTTCTCCCGGATATAAAGGCGCAGCCCAATATGCCCAGCCATCAGTGTCAATAACCCAGACGCTTCCTATCTGCGAACCATTTGATATCCATTGCGCCATTGTTAAGACTTGCGCCGTCAGCGTTTCTTTTACAACTTCATTAGGGTCAAGATTACTCTGGCTATGTACATATTCTTTGTCTGTTCTTTTGTCTGGAGGCGCTGTATTGTAGGATTTTTTACCGCCCATTTCCCAAATCCAATAGTTATGAAATTCTGTATCGCATACGGCAGCGTCCGCTTCAGCAGGAACATGAGGTTTCCAAGTATCGGGATCTTCAATAATAGCTCCGTCAATAAGCGGAACCGCTGAATTTTGCGGGTTATAGGCAGCGCCTTCCGCTGCTTTTAGCCCGGCGCCTTGTCCTAGCTCCATATACTCTGACAGTCTAATTCGAACATAAAGATTTTCGGCGCCCCAATTTTCTACATAAACCTGCTTGCTGTCCCCGTTCTGCTCGTGATCGTCATGAAGCGTCCCGCCAGCCACAGTTTCAGGATTTACTCCCGCGCCAAACCACTCATTTACCTTTTGTGAATTTAAGCTTGTCCACGCAAATGTCCCTGTTACAATCAGCACAGCCAGGGAAATAGCTGTGACAGCAGCCATCGCCTTGCGATTAGAAAACATATTGCCCTCCTTTATCCAATGGCTTACATCCGTCAAATAAACGGTTTATTCTGTAAGCCTTACTACTATTATATCAAAAAAGTTAAAATAAAATAATATATTAGAATTCTTATTTTGATATTATAAGAATCGCTGATTACTTACACTAAAATACGCATTATATATCAAATAATAATTATTACGGTATTTTTTTAGCTAGAAATGTAAGCTGATTTCTCAAAAAAATTGTACCAACGTTTTTTAATAAACTTCATATAATGTCTTAACGAACTAATTTATATCATTGATACATTAATACAAAATTGTGTGGAGGTGTTTTATTGTCTACTTTTGACCTTTTTACTAAACGAAACGGGGAAACCTATCTCTACAATCCCTATATCGAAGATTACTTCCCGACTCGTGATGTTACAAAAGAATTTGCAAAAATAACTAAAACGGCTGTAAGAAATTATGAATTTGAAAAAGCGTTTTTGTTAAGCAGGCTATCACTTGCTGAAAAAAAACAAAAAGCTGGCCAGCCTCAATCACAAGAATTTGTTAATGAAATCAGCGGCATGCTTTCCAAGTACGGCATGTGCGGAGATATTGCGGCAGAAAACGCACTTACGGAAAGCAAAAGTATCACCCTCCGGGGTGACAATACTTTTCTTGTTGGGTTTGAGTCGGATTTCAATGTAGATTTTGATACTGGTACTGTCTTAATATATAAAATCTTATGCCCAACCAGGGTTGGCGGTGATGTAACCGATACCTTGTATCTAACATCTACTAATCGTGCTACATATGGTGTCGAAGCATTGATCCACTACCAAAACAGCCAGACAGACCTTTACTTCATGGTTTGGGATTGGGCTCCTGGCCTGCCTTATCCTGTGCAAGTATATATGCCGTACTCGGAGCTTGGTGATTATATAGCTCAAGACACAATCCGTGGAATAGACCAGCAGTTTATTCAAGTTCAAAGTCAAACAATAAGGGGCAGCGCCGACAATTGGAAAAATATTGTTGTACTATGGAATTATCGTTTGCAAGCTTATGATATAGTTCATAACTATACATACAGTGCGCTGGATTCCGAACAAAAAAATGGAACTCATTGGTGGGGCCCGTTTGTAGAGACTTTTGAGCAAGATGATTTTCATGGTACTAATATAGTCGGTTTTGATCAAACTTTATTTGCATCACGGGATAATAGTAATGTTTGGAGTACGCCGCAATTGCTCTCAGATACGCAAAGCTGGCTTTGGGGGGCGCCAGACCGCGGTTTCGAGCTGGTTTATTTTTATCCGAATCATTCTTTTATCGTAACTACCCTCCCAATGGGATTTACGCCGGGCATTAGAGGGAGCATAACCGCCGGATCATTTACATTAGGGCTTGCCCGGGGACTTATTTATCAAATGGGAAATCTTAAATATATCTACATCCATTTGGTGGTAAACTCGATTTCCGGCAGCCCCAGCGGCAATTTGCAAATAATCAACTGCCCATTACTACCCGTATACGGGACGCCGCTGACCTTGGGAATAACAAGTTTTATGGGCATGAACTTGTCCGACCGTTATGTTACGCCGATTATTCTGGATAATGGCAGTATCGAACTCTTGAGTTGCGGATCCGGGCCCGAAAGCGCTG
>JAITDJ010000237.1 GCA_031282635.1 Clostridiales bacterium | reverse complement strand
GCCTGTCGATATCGACAGGCTTGTGGTTGTTACGTTCACGGAAGCGGCGGCCTCCGAGATGCGTCAGCGCATATCAAATAAATTGGCGGAGGCTCGCGAGGCCGATCCGGAGAATGAACGCCTGGCCAGGCAGTTTATGTTGATACCGGGCGCCAATATTTCAACCGTCCACGCGTTCTGCCGTAAGCTAATGAAGCGATTCTTCCACATTATAGATTTGGATCCCGAA
The DNA here is from genome assembly GCA_031282635.1 of Clostridiales bacterium. Classification (GTDB taxonomy): domain Bacteria; phylum Bacillota; class Clostridia; order Lachnospirales; family WQUN01; genus JAISZF01. Next base: position 3,973 of record JAITDJ010000237.1, on the reverse strand, counting down.
TTTAAAGTGGGTGATGAAACAGAGCTTCAGGTATTAAGATACCAGATTCTGGATGAAGTTTTTGAGAATGAGTATTCAAAAGAGGATAACGCGGCGTTCACTGATCTGGTGGAGAGTTACGGCGGCGGTAAAACCCGCGACGATGGTTTGGCGGATTTGATTCTGCGGCTGTATGAGTTTGTGGAAAGCAGCCCGTATCCCGAATATATGCTGAAAAGATACACGGATATGTACGATAAGACGGAAAACGACCTGGACGAGTCTATATGGACGGATATGCTGCGCGGCGGAATCAGGCGCGAACTTGACGGGGCGCTGGCCGCGGTCAGGCAGTGTATAAAGCTGTCGCTTGAGCCCGCGGGCCCGGTTAAATATTTAGACGTTCTGTATGACGACGAAACACAGGTTTTATACCTGTTAAATCTGACAGACGAATCTCTGGCCGAAATCCATGACGCCTTGCGGGGCGTCGCGTTCAAACGGCTGCATACTTACAGGGGCGCCGAGAACTCCGCTGTCTCTGAAACCCTTAAAAACATGGTCAAAAACCTTCGCGATACGGAATATAAAGAACGGCTCCAAAAACTGAAGACGGAATATTTCTTCAAACATCCGGACGATATGGCGCGTGATGTAAAAAGCCTGCGCGGGCCGATAACGGCTCTGACAGGCATTACGCTGACATTTATGCGTCTTTACGCGGAAGCGAAACGCGAACGCGGCATAGTGGATTTCAATGATTTGGAACATTACTGTATAGATATATTGTTAACCGGCGGGCCGAATCATCCGGAACCGACCGCTGCCGCGCACGAACTTTCCGATCTGTTTGAAGAGGTTATGATAGATGAATATCAGGATTCCAATGCCGTTCAGGAACTGATTTTATCCGCCATTTCGCATAAGCGTTTTATGGTCGGCGACGTGAAGCAGAGCATCTATAAATTCAGGCGCGCTAACCCATATCTGTTTATAGATAAATATGAACGGTTCGGTGACGATGATAAAGCGCCCGGCTTTGAGGCGACCCCCGGATATCGTGTGGACCTGTCCATGAATTTCCGCAGCCGGGCGGATATATTGAACGCCGCTAATTTTTTCTTCAGCCGCATAATGACAAAAGAGGTTGGAGAGACGGTATATGACAGCCGCGCCGCGCTGTATCCGGGCTTGGCTTTTCCCGCGGAACCGGTTATGGGGATGTACGCCGCGGAATTTGATCTGATTGAGTATATCAAGCGGGACAATGAGCCCGAAGAAAATGAAGGCGAACCGCTTGCGGACATATCGAAAGCCTCGGCGGAAGCCGCGGTTATAGGTCAGCGAATTTTATCATTTATAAATCCGGATAACCCCTTAATGGTGACAGACAGCGTAACCAAGGAACTCAGACCTTGCAAAAAAAGCGACATAGTAATCCTGTTGCGTTCAGTCGGGGCTATTGGACGTGTTATTACGGAGGAATTGAAAAAATTGGATATTGACGCGAGATCTGGCGTCGGAACAGACTTTTTTGAGAGCGTGGAGGTATTGACCGCGTTAAGCCTTTTGCGGATCATAGACAACCCCAGGCAGGATGTTCATTTGATTACGGCGCTCCACAGCCCGATCTGCGGCTTTACGCCGGATGAACTGCTGGATATCAGGTATATGGATGTTGAGAAGTCTTTTTTTGAATGCGTGGAAATATCCGGAAACCCTAAAGTGGAAAAATTTCTCGCTGATCTGTCACGCTGGCGTGATAAAGCGGTCTACATGCCCATAAGCCATCTATTGTCAATGGTTTTGACGGAAACAGGATATTATAATATCGCGGGGGCGCTGCCCGGAGGCGTTACGCGCCAGGCCAACCTGCGTGAACTGCTGGATCGAGCTGCCAGATATGAGGAAACTACATTTAATGGACTGTTCCATTTCATACGATATATGGATCGATTGCGGAAATCGGGCGCGGAGATCCGCGTTGCCGAATCCGCGGACGTTTCGGGTGAAGATCAGGTCGCCATTATGACCATTCACAAAAGTAAGGGCCTGGAATTCCCCGTGGTGTTTGTAAGCATGCTGGGCAAGCAGTTTAATCGGCTGGACGAGCGTGAAGCGGTTATTTTTCATCAGGACATGGGTATAGGCGCGGTCTATGTGAATACGGAGAGCCGCGTCAAGACCGAAACGCTGCCGCGTTTCGCGGTGTCCAGGCGCATAAGGATGGAAAGCCTGTCGGAAGAACTGCGCGTTCTATATGTGGCAATAACCCGCGCCAGGGATAAACTTGTTTTGACAGGCTGTGTGGAGCGTCTGGAAAAGCGTCTGGAAAAATGGCGCTACGCGGCCGCGATATCCGATAAAACACTGCCGGTTTTCTACCGCGCCGAGTGCCGGAGTTTTTTGGATTTTCTGGCGCCCTGTCTGGCCGATGCGCTGACGGTTTCTCGGGAAGGGCTTTATACAGCCGACGGCGCGCGATTCGACATCAAACTGCTCAGCATCCGGTCACGCGCGCTTGTTAAGCATGAGGAGGAGCGCCTGACCGAATCGCGCTTCGACGCGCTTGCGGACATAAATGCCGGCCGAAACAACAGCGGCCGTGAATCCGAAATAGCTCGAACGCTGTGGGGTGCTTACACGCACGCGCCGGATCGGAATTTCCCGTCAAAGGTGTCTATTTCCGAGGTGAAACGCCTGTATTATGTCGAAACGGCCGGCGAGACCGAACTTGCGCCCCGGCCGCGCCCCGTGTTCTCCGGTCCCAAATTCTTGCGGAAGGAGATTGCGGAAGCAAAGATGTACAGAGGCACTGTCATCCATACGGTTATGGAACACCTGGATCTTCACCGTCAGAGGGACGCGCAGGGCGTAAAATCACTGATAAGCGGCTTGATTGCGGCGAACATTTTGCCCGAGGACGCGGAACCGCTGATACCAATAAACAAAATTGTAAGCTTCGCTAATTCCCCGTTGGCCGATCGCATACGGCAAAGCCCGGATGTGCGCCGCGAAACGCCGTTTGTAATGGGCCTGCCCGCCAAAGAGGTATACCGCGGTTCAGGTTCGGAAGAAATTATCCTGCTGCACGGCGTTATTGACTGCTGGTTTAAGGAAAATGGCGGGATAGTTATAGTGGACTATAAAAGCGACGCGCTACCGTCCGGAGGCGTATCTGAACTGATTGATAAATATCGCGTTCAGATGGCGGTGTACGCGAAAGCCGTGGAACGCGTGGCGGGTCAGCCGCCGTTGGAAATGCTGCTGTATTTATTCGCCGCCGGCATGGCTGTGGATGTCGGCTCGCATTGTTGACAGTTTCCCGCAGGTGTTTTATAATATACGTAAGTAATTGTTAAAAATTTAACCATTTGGGGGTTTGATTATGGAGCGTGTTTATAATTTTTCGCCCGGGCCGGCGTGCATACCTGTGCCGGTACTGGAAAAAGCAGCGTCGGAACTGGCCTCTTATGGTTCCGCCGGCATGTCCGTTATGGAAATGAGCCATCGCTCCAAAGCCTTTTTGGACATTATCCAAGAGGCGGAAAAGTTGCTGCGCGAATTGATGAATATACCCGAGAACTATAAGGTACTCTTCCTTCAGGGCGGCGCGTCCACCCAGTTTGCTATGGTTCCGCTTAACTTGTTTAGGAATAAAAAAGCTGATTACGTAAAAACCGGCCAGTTTGCGTCTAAAGCCATTTTGGAAGCCGCCAGATTCGGGACAGTAAACGTAGTCGCTTCATCTGAAGATAAGGTATTCAGTTATATACCCGAACTGGATAAAAACAAGTTTTCAAAAGACGCGGATTATTTTCATATAACCTTGAACAACACCATATATGGCACGCGGTTTACCGAACTACCGGATGTGGATGCGCCGCTGGTTACGGATTGGTCGTCAGGTATTCTGTCGGAAATGATTGATGTAAGCAAATTCGGGCTTATATACGCGGGGGCGCAGAAGAATATCGGCCCGGCGGGGCTCACT
>JAITDJ010000225.1 GCA_031282635.1 Clostridiales bacterium | reverse complement strand
ATCTGTGCGCGGGTCCGCATGTCGCGAATACGAAGCTGATTAAGGCCTTCAAGCTGTTCTCGGAAGGAGGCTCGTCCGGCGCATACTGGCGCGGCGATATACACAATAAAATGCTGAGCCGTATATATGGAACGGCATTCCCTGGCAGAAGCGAGTTGGAGGCGTATTTAAAAGCGCGCGGGGAAGCGCGCAAACGCGACCATAACAAATTAGGACGGGAGTTGAAACTGTTTACCACCTCAGACATTATCGGTCAGGGATTGCCGCTGCTGATGCCGAAAGGCGCGCGCGTCGTTCAGCTGTTACAGCGCTTTGTGGAAGACGAAGAGGAACGGCGGGGGTATGTGCTCACCAAAACGCCGTTTATGGCTAAATCCGACTTGTATAGGGTTTCGGGGCACTGGGATCATTATAAGGACGGCATGTTTATATTAGGCGACGAGGCGAAAGACGCCGAAATTCTTGCTTTACGCCCCATGACCTGCCCGTTCCAATTTATAATCTATAATGCCGAGCAGCACAGCTATCGTGATTTGCCCATACGTTACGCCGAAACCTCAACGCTGTTCCGCAATGAGGATTCCGGTGAAATGCACGGCCTTATACGGGTACGGCAGTTTACAATCTCCGAAGGCCATTTGGTATGTACGCGCGGGCAGTTAAAGGATGAGTTCAAAGGGGTCGTGGATCTGATCCGGTTTATGATGCGCGCTTTGGGTATTGATAAGGATATAAGCTACCGTTTTTCCAAATGGGATCCCAACAATCGTTCCAAATACATCGGCGGCGAGGCTGTCTGGGAAGAAACGCAAGGCTTAATGAGGGAGATTATAGATGAAATCGGGCTGGATGTAACGGAGGAAGAGGGCGAGGCGGCATTTTACGGCCCCAAGCTGGACATTCAGGCTAAAAACGTGTTCGGCAAGGAAGACACAATCATTACGGTGCAGATCGATTTTGCTCTGGCCGAACGTTTTGGTATGACTTATGTCGATTCGGACGGCGCGAAACGCCACCCCATAATTATACACAGAACTTCGGTGGGTTGCTATGAGCGAACTTTAGCCATGTTAGTGGAAAAATACGCCGGGGCGTTTCCGGTTTGGCTTGCGCCGGTTCAGGCTAAGGTGCTGTCCATATCCGAGAAATACAATAACTACGCCCATGAGACCGTCTCTAGGCTTAGAGCCGCGGGCCTGCGTGTTGAGGTTGACGATCGTTCGGAGAAGATAGGGTTCAAGATTCGTGAAGCGCGGCTGGAACGCGTGCCATATCTGCTGGTTGTGGGTGAGAAGGAAGCGGAAAGCTCCGCCGTATCGCTGTGGAGTCGAATGTCGGGCGATGAAGGCAATGTTGATGTGGATGCATTTATTGCGCGCGCACGAGAGGAAAGCGGAATTAAGAACTAGATTATCATGGGTGGCGGAAGATGGCCGCCCATGTTGTAATTTTGCTTTTGAATACGTATTTATGGAGGCCTGGATGGTAATAGTACGAGAAAAATCGTTTTATAAAAACATGCTGGTATTGGCTTTGCCAATCATGCTCCAAAATTTGATATCCTTTGGCATAAACTTCGCGGATAACCTGATGGTGGGAAGGCTGGGGGAAAACGCCATAGCGGGCGTCTATATGGGCGGGCAGATTCAGATATTCTTAACTTTGCTGGTGCTTGGCGTAGAAGGGGCTGTAATGGTTCTGGGCGCGCAATATTGGGGCAGGCGCGACTTAAAGAGCATAAAGGATATTATTGCCATAGGCGTTCGCGTATCTTTGATTTTCGGCGTTGTATTCTGCGCCGCGTCTTTCTTTTTTACAAGTTCAATATTGCGTCTGTTTACGCCGGATGAGGCTGTTATAACAGAAGGCGCGGCTTATTTGAAAATTGTGTCGTTTTCATTCTTACTGTTCAGCGTTTCGCAGGTGCTCATTTCTTCCATGCGCAGCGTGGAAATTGTCTCAATCGGATTGTACATATCAGTGCTTTCGCTGATCTTAAATATTGTACTCAACACAATATTTATTTTCGGTTACTTGGGGGCTCCTGCCATGGGCGCGGCCGGCGCGGCGTTGGCAACGCTAATCAGCCGAGCGGCAGAAACCGCTTGCATGCTGTTTTACGTCTTGATTGCGGATAAACGCCTGCGCATGAAATTCAGCGATTTTTTCCATATTAACGATACACTGCTAAGGGACTTTATACATTATGGCGTACCTGTTATAGCCGGTCAGGCGGTGTGGTCCATTAATATGCTTACGCAGAGCGCGATTATCGGAAGGATATCATCAGAAGCGGTAGCGGCGGTAAGTGTCAGCAACATGTTGTTCAATATGGTGAATATTGGAATGGCGGGACTCAGCGCGGCTGTCAGTATCATAACAGGCAAAACCGTAGGCGCGGGCGAGTTCGATCTGATGAAGCTTTATGCAAAGACTGTACAGATTTTATTCATCGGGATTGGAATCATCTCCGGTTTCGCTATTTTCATCTCGAAGGCGGCTTTTCTATCATTCTATGCCCTGGAACCGGCCACAGTCATACTGGCTGAACAGTTCTTGAACGTCTTATCCGTCACGGTTATAGGCAGCAGCTATCAGGCCGCTTGCCTGGCGGGGCTGGTGAAAGCGGGAGGCGATACGGGCTTTGTGTTTAAAAACGATACTATCTTTGTCTTTCTGGTCGTTCTGCCTTCGGCGTTCATCGCGCTGTTCGTCCTGCGCGCCCCCGCCTGGGTGGTATTTATGTGTTTGAAGAGCGATCAGATATTAAAATGTTTTGTCGCTGTTGTAAAGATAAACAGCTTCAACTGGATGAAAAATCTTACAAGGGATTTCAGCGGCTAGGTATTGATATCAGGCCGTTCACGCAGCTTAACATATTTAGCGGCGTCTTTCCGTCGATTTTCATCCATCTCCGCGTAGTGTTTCCGCGTGGTATTAACGTCCGCGTGGCCCAACACATCGGCAACCAGATAAATATCCCCTGTTTCGCGGTACAGCTGCGTGCCGTATGTACTGCGTAATTTATGAGGTGAGATTTTTTTCAGGGTTGTGATCAGCCGCGCGTACTTCTTTACGAGCTTTTCAATGGCGCGTACGCTGATACGCTTATTCTGCAAAGATAAAAACAGGGCGTCCTTATCGACGGAACACACGTGTATATCATTGCGGCGCAGGAGATATCCCTTCAGCGCTTCCTCTATTTCCGATCCAAAATACAGAATAGATTCACTGCCGCCCTTGCGTGTTACCTTAACACCGTTCAGGTTAAAATCTATATGTCCGATATCAATTCCCACACATTCAGACACCCGCATACCGGTGCCAAGCAATAGGGAAATTATTGCCATATCACGGGATTTTGTGTATCTGTGATATTTTTTTTGGCGATCCGTTAAATGTTCGCCGGATTCAACTTCATCCAGCAGTTTAGCAATCTCGTTAATCTCCAGGCGTATAATATTTTTGGCATGGCGCTTGGGAAAATCCACAAGCACGGCGGGGTTGGATTTAATAACACGCTTCTTGAAAAAATAGGAGAACATTGTACGCACAGCGGAGAGTTTTCGTGACTTGCCGTTTTCATCATTTTTAAAGATCAGAGTACCGGTTTTGTCATTACGCACGTAATAATTAAGGTATTCCATAAATTCCTCTATATGATCAGCCGTAATCGCGCTCAAGTCGCCTATGTCTATATCATTTATAGATTTGCCGTTGAATTCGGGACATTCCTCAGTTAAAAACTGAAAAAAAATACGCAGATCATAAGCGTAGCCGATGCGGGTTAAAACGGATGTAACATCGGAAACGCCCCTGAAAAAATCATTTAGAAACAGCGGCAGCCCCCGCAGACGCTCACGGAGCCTCAGTGTGGTTTTATTCTTGATTTGTTCGTGATAATCAGGCATAACACAGTCCTCTCAATTCTTTATGCAATAATGATACGCAACAGCGCGTTTATTTACAAGTCGTTTTAAGTCTTATATTATGACACATATCGAACATATACTCAGTTGGGATTATCCTTGCGGTCATACTATCCTATTGGTATAATGGACAAGGGTTTTATCATTAATGCAGAGGTGAAGATATGATTTTTTATCAAAAGAACAATGATGTACTCAACACGGTAAACAGAGGTAACCCCGCCGAGTCAGGGCTATGTACGCTGTGTCGCGCGGACTGCCGGGGCAAATGTGAAACGTGGATGTCGTCCATTAAAGGCCGCAAGCTCCTTTATCCCAGAGACTTTGGCGCGGTTACGGCCGGAAGCGCCAATACCGCTCATATGGGGGTCTGTTACAACAATCTGCGCATCCAAGGTTATAATTATGGAGCGAACGGGTTAAAAGGCGTTCTGACAAACCAAGCGGACGATTGCATTTTTCCCAATGTTTCCCTTGAGACATCTTTCGGTAAAACGGAAAAAACCAAGATACGCTTACCTATAATGACAGGCGCCTTGGGTTCGACATTCATAGCGGCGAAATATTGGGAATCTTTTGCCGTAGGAGCGGCTATAGTAGGGTTTCCGATTGTCATTGGCGAGAATGTGGTCGGCGTGGACAAAGAATCTGTTCTCGAAAACAACCGCATAAAATCGGCGCCGGAGCTGGAGCGCCGCATAGACCTGTATCTGCGTTATTTTAACGGGTATGGCGCGATCATCGTTCAAATGAATGTGGAAGACACGCGTAACGGCGTCGCGGAGTATATAATTGAAAAATACGGCGATAAAGTAATTCTGGAGCTCAAATGGGGGCAGGGCGCCAAGGATATCGGCGGCGAGATCCAGGTAACCAGTCTGGATTACGCAATCTTTTTAAAAGAACGCGGATATATTGTAGATCCCGACCCAATGAAACCGGAAGTTCAGGAAGCGTTCAAAAACGGCGCTATACGTTCTTTCGCGCGTCACAGCCGCTTGGGATATACTAATTACAACAATTACGACGAGGTGCATAAGGATTTTTTGGATTCCGCCGCTTACCTGCGGAAACTTGGATATAAGCGTATTACGCTGAAAACCGGCAGCTACGGTATGGAAGCCTTAGCTATGTCCATTAAGTTTGCCACAGAGGCCAAACTGGATCTGCTCACAATCGACGGTTCCGGCGGCGGCACAGGTATGAGTCCCTGGAATATGATGGAGTCTTGGGGCGTTCCATCCATTAATCTGCATGCCAAGGCATATGAATACGCCCGGATTTTGGCCGAGAACGGGGAAGATGTGGTTGATATGGCGTTTGCGGGCGGTTTCGCGCGCGAGGATCATATATTTAAGGCTCTGGCGTTAGGCGCGCCGTATACCAAACTGGTATGTATGGGCCGCGCGCTGATGATACCGGGCTTCTTGGGCGCGAATATCGAAGGCGCTCTGTATTCCGACAGACGCGAGCGCCTGAACGGCAACTGGGACAGCCTGTCTAAGGGTTTCATGGATGAATTCGGCTCGTCGCCGGAGGAAATCTTTGCGGGGTATTTTGATGTGAAGAATAAAATAGGCGCGGATGAAATGAAGAATATCCCGCTGGGCGCGGTTGCTGTCTGGACGCTG
>JAITDJ010000165.1 GCA_031282635.1 Clostridiales bacterium | reverse complement strand
CAGGTGATTCTGTGTTTTGCGGTTGTGCTAATGGCGTTTTCGATAGCGGAAATGCTCGGACGAGGTTTTGATTTGTTCCCGCGTATGATTAGCAACGGTGAGTTCGACCGCGCTCTCGTCAGACCGAGGAATGTTATTTTCCAAGTCCTTGCGTCCAAAATGGATTTTACGCGGCTTGGTAAGTTATTTCAAGCGATTCTTGTATTCTGCTATGCGATTCCAAACAGCGGCGTTACATGGACTTGGGATAAAATCTTGACGTTGTTTCTGATGATCATTTGCGGGAGCTTGATATTTTTCGGATTGTTTCTTATCTATGCGGCATTTTCGTTTTTTACCATTGAGGGATTGGAATTTATGAATATATTTACCGACGGCGGGCGTGAGTTCGGGCGCTATCCTTTTTCAGTCTACGGTAAAAATATTTTGAGGTTCTTAACATTTATAATTCCGTTGGCGTTATTTCAATATTATCCGTTGCTTTATTTGCTGGACAGGGAGCAAAGTGCGTTATTTATATTTATCCCATTAGCTGGATTGTTGTTTTTATTTCCAAGTTACGTTTTCTTCAGAATTGGATTACGGCGGTATAAATCAACGGGGTCGTAAACGTGGAAACCCTACGGCGCGGCGCGGAAAATCTCATGCGCGAATCGCCGGAACGGACACCGCAGAAGTCGCGGGGTATGGAGTTGTAACATATACAGGGGCGGGTAGATTTTGGGCTGCCTGTCCCCTGTCACTCAGCCATTTAAGTTAGATTAGTTTCTCATTTTGCCCTGATCATCCTGAACTGCATAACCCAGTCCTGCTTTGACCTGCCCTTTATGCAAATTTCTTCCAGTGGATTCCACACGCGCCATTTGTCATCCCTGTCATTATACAGCAAATTGCCGGTCTTTCTATCTCTACGGAGTAGAAAATCCGTAAAGTCCAATTCGCGTATCCATATTTTCCCGTTTCCATACAGCAATTGCTTCACACCCATTCTCTGCGTCCCGGCGGGAACAGGCAGGTAGAATAAAAATTCTTCAGCCGCTTTCAGGCCGGAAATCATAACTTGAATCTGCATGGGTTCATTAAGCGGGATGCGTATATTTTCACTCGCGGTTTTGTTTACTGCATCCATTGACGGCCTCATAACCGCCGCCCGCCGCATTTCAGATTTGCCGCTCGGACTTGTTTTTTCGTATTGGGCCAGTTTTCTGTCAGGATTAGAGATTGGTATACTATTAAAATCGTCATACTCCGCCTCAACTTTTTTCTTGCGTTCAGTAATTAGGAAAACAACAATAGACAGAATAATAACGCCCAAAATAATTAATGAAATTGAACCGATATCGCCGATATTTTCTATGTAAGCCGGCAAACCAATCCCCCTTAACGGGTTTTTAAACAAGTCGGCGATAAGATCATCCATTGCATACCTCCTCGAATCAATGTATGAAAGCCAGAAAAAAATTGGTTATGCAGCATATGGCCACCGAGCTGACAGCCATTTTCAGATGGAATTGCTTCAAATAAACGCTATGGAGGCCGTCAGCTGAGAACCACCACGCCAGCGCGGTTAATGCCAGCCAGAAAAAGCCTATAAAAACCTGCCCCCAGACAATAGCTTTAAACAGGAAAATCTCATTAAATCCGCCGGTTAAAAATGCCAGCGCGCCCGCAAAGATGAGCGGGAGCGCCCACGTTATGTGGAGGAGGCTGTCTATTTTATTAACGCCGATAAGCAGATGGCCGCCCCCGCGTCTGACAAATATGTAAGGGATCAGAAGCAGCCCCGCGATTGAAATTAGACAGATTATTATACCCCTGTCTATGGTTTCGCGCGATATAACGCCGGGGGTCAGCCTAATCAGGTTAACTGGCGTAAAAACAGCCGCTGCCAGCCAAACGGAGTCCATAATAAACAAGAACGGCGGGTACTTCAGATTAACTAAAAATTCAGGCATGACACCGTCGAATTGCTCGAAAGGCGGCGCTTTTTCGGCTGTTACTGTTATTCGTGTATAGGCCGGCTTGACGGACAACTTCCCGATCGCGGATTCATCCGTAAACGGTTCGTTTTTATCCAGCAATTCAGTTGTTCCGCCGGTCTCCGAAATACCTATCACAATCGGATTGTCTGACCGCTTGCTCTCCATAACATTCCCTCCGTTATAAGAATAACATCATACGCCGCGTAATTCAAGTTATAAGTGTGAATTAAGTCAAAACAAGGCCCGGCAAATTCAATAACTTTCCTTTGCAATGCATGTTAATCCGGTATATACTGGAATTGGACGACGATAAGGAGGGGGATCTGTGGCCGGGGATACTGTCTACACATATATAGATACCATTCAAAACGGCGATCCGGATTACCGGCTGACTTATCAGCGTGAGCGGCTGAGCGGTCAAGTGACATGCATGCTTCGCTTAAACCATGTAAAATTCAGCCCAGATGATATATTCGCTTACATAAGTAATGTCTGCGCGCGTGATTTAACGCTGCAATTCAAAGAATATCACGTGCTGCCGGGCGGCGACGTCTGTGTTTTCTTTTTAATTCCCAAAGACTGCGAGCCTCTTTCCGCGTATTATAAAAAACATGCCGGCGAAATGAAGCCGGATCATCTATTTTGGTTAAATCGCTTAGAGGAAATTCTGCGGATAAAACCTGACATTTTTTTATCAAAAGATCTTTTGTTTGCGCGTCCGTCTGATCGGGCGATGATGTATATGCCCGTTCCGGAGTTTGTAAAACCGCCAAAAGTTTACTGCGGCTGGCGGTTGAAGCTTGATGGCGCAAGCCCCGATCAAACAGGCGCTTATACGGCTGCCGCGTTTTTGCTGTATCTATTCGGGATCGACAGTCCGAATCTGTTTGACCCCGATAAACTGCCCGGGAATATTCAGCAGATCCTTCTGGATTCGATTTCCGAAGCCGATATAAAACGCCCGGGCACGGTCGCGTCTTTCATCAAAAGACTGGAGAGCGTTTCTTCGCGGCCGGCCGCTCAGGAAGCCGCAAACGCGCCGGCATCTGATTTCCTGCCGGATACATACGACATGATTAAGATAAAAGTTAAACAATGGGGCATAGCGGCCGGCGGGGTACTGAAGGGCATACTGCGTGAGCTCACGTCAAAAGACAAGCTGCGGGACGCCGATAAAAAAAAGCCGGATGAATTTTAAAGGAGGGGGTTATGGCTGTTTTTGAGATCTTTTCGCACGCTTACGACTATATATATTATCTTATAGCCTGCATGACAGCTTTATCGCTCTATTGGTACTTCATAAGCCGGCGCCGCCGTCTGCTCGCGGAATTCATCCGCGGCGGCGTATCGAAACGTATCTATAAACTGGATAACACAGTCGCCGCAAGCGGGCCGGCCGATATAAAATTTAACGCCTCTGTGGATAAAACGATGCGCGGGTATTTATACGCCGAGATAATTGACGGTGAGGCGCAGGGCTGGAATTTCGCGATCAAGGGCAGCGAAACGGAGATTAATCTGGAAGACGGACAAACCTGTGAATTATTCGGGAGTTCATATATGTTTCATTCGTATCTAGGCTCGCACAAGCCGTACAGGGGGCACTTTATCTCAATATTCCTAATGATCCTGTTCAGTTTGATTGTTCAATTGTATTTCAGCGTTTACGCCGCTTTATTGTATAAGAATATTGATCCGGATTATGATCTTAAATGGGCCGAGACCCTCAGCCTTCCGGAAGATATAAGTTATTGGAGTATTCCTTTCCTATGTCTGTTTATGCTGGAAGCCGTTATACTGGCTTTTGTCGGTATAGATCATCCCAGGCGGATAACCCCGGAGGTTATTCTAGCCT
>JAITDJ010000153.1 GCA_031282635.1 Clostridiales bacterium | reverse complement strand
AAAAAACGTGTTTTTTATGTAAGTTTTTTATATGTAATAACATAAAATAAACGGCTCCGCCATTATTATAGCAACTGAGCAGTCGCGAAGCATAGGTAGAGGCGGCGACAACGCCGGTGACGATCCACGCCGTCTGCAAGACCGCACATACCGCTTGCGTTATAGATCTTTCGAATGAACTTTACAACGCGCTTGACCCAATCGTCAACATAAACACAGCCAACCCCTCCCGCATACCTTGAAGCGGGAGGGGGGGTTATCATGCCCGACGAAAAAGACAACGCCCGCGAAATAATAGCCGTTTGCCGCTGCTTTAGGAAGGGGCGAGAGTGTGAATAAGCGGCTGGCAAACATGGCGGCCTTATACTGCCGCCTCTCACGCGATGACGGCGGCGACGCCGAGAGCAACTCTATCGCAACGCAGCGCATGATGCTTCAGCGTTACGCCAAGGAGCATGGGTTTACTATACAGGACGAGTACATAGATGATGGTTTCAGCGGAACCAATTTTCAGCGGCCCAATTTTCAGCGTCTTATCGCCGACATAGAAAATGGAAAAATCGGCGTGGTGCTGTGTAAAGATCTATCCCGTCTAGGGCGCAATAACGCCCTTGTCGCCTATTATACCGAGATGTTTTTCCCCGATAACGACGTCAGATTTGTAGCCATTAACGACGCTATAGACACTTCCCAGGGAGACAACGAGATAATGCCTTTTAAATCGGTGATCAACGAATATTATGCCCGCGACATCAGCAAGAAAGTTCGCTCCGCGAAGCGGACGCGGGCGCAAAACGGCGAGCATCATTGCGGGCGAGCCCCATATGGTTATATGAAATCGCCCGCAGACAAGCACAAGCTGGTGATTAACGAGGAAACCGCCCAGATCGTCCGCTGGATGTTTGAGATGGCGTCCGAGGGCTTAAGCATCTATAGCATCGCGACGCGTCTGTATAAGACAAAGATTATTACGCCATCGGCGTATGTGTTTCAGCAAACGGGAGGCTTTCAGTCCAAGGTTTACGCGGACTGCCCTCACGCGTGGCATGCCCAAAGCGTGAAGAGCATCCTCTCCTCGCAGATTTATATTGGGAATATGGTCAACCACAGACAAACCACTAAGTCATTCAAGAACCGAAAAGTGTTTAATGTCCCCAAGGATGAGTGGATTATAGTGGAGCATACGCATGAGCCGATTGTCAGCGCGGAGCAGTTTGAAAAAGTTCAGCGGCTGTTATCAATAAAGAAGCGCGAGAACATTCGGCATGGGACAAATATGTTTGCTGGGCTGCTGTTTTGCGCTGATTGCGGACGACACTTATATTATCAGTCCAGCATGAGGATACGAGGAGGCGGAGGCGGTTTTAACTGCGACACCTACCGCCATCATACCCGCGTCGGCGCTGACAGGAGATGCTCCTCGCACTCGATCGGCTACAACGCGCTGCGGGACGCCGTACTCGCGAACATAAACGATGTAATTCGCGGTTCTATCAACCAAGACGAGTGTCTCGAACGAATGGCGGCTAATCAAAACGACGACGCGTCAGATGACCGCAAAGCGCTCGAAAGGCTGAAATACAGGGACAACGAATTAAAGCTGCTAATTAAAAGAGTCTTTGAGCAAAACACACTGGGCAGGATATCCGACGACACGTTTTCTGAGCTTTATGCGGCATATCAGACGGAGCAAAAGGAAGTCCGCGCCAAAATCGAAGAGCTGGAAACAAAGCTGACCGAATGGAAGAACGAGAGCGGGCAAGCGGACAGGTTCATTGAGGCGATTAAGCGATACACGGAGATCACAAGATTGACGCGCGAAGTCTTAGTGGATTTCACAGAGAAGATTGTTGTATACGAAGCAATGGGAAATCACAGGAAAGGCCGGCAACAGACCGTCGATATCTACTACAGATTCGTCGGCCAATTATCGGGCGGTAAGGTATCCCTATAAATAGGCGGCCCATACGATTCCACTGGGGATCACGCTTGCCTTTTTTGTCACGCGCGACCTCTCATCGCCGCTGCTTATCGCCGGGGCCGCGTTGATAGGCGTGGTGACCGTATGGCTGACGGAAGCGATCAGCCGGACGCGGCTGCTGGCGGAGGACGCCGCTATCGGCGTGGTTTTTCCGCTGCTCTTTTCTATAGCTATTATCCTGATCACCCGCTATGCCGATTCTGTGCATCTGGATACCGATTCGGTACTTTTGGGTGAACTGGCCTTCGCTCCCTTCAACCGCATGGTGATCGGCGGCACGGATATCGGCGCAAAGTCGATCTATACAGCTGGAATCCTCTTGATGATCAATCTGGCGGCAATAATCATCTTCTTCAAGGAACTCAAAGTGACGGTCTTTGATCCCACGCTGGCGGCGGCCCTGGGCTTTTCACCCGCGCTGGTACATTACGGGTTGATGGCGCTTGTATCTTTAACCACAGTCGGCGCGTTTCAGACGGTGGGTTCGGTGCTGACGGTAGCCTTTATGATCGGCCCTCCGGTAACAGCTTATTTGTTGACGGACGATCTCAAGCGCATGCTGATTTTAAGCGCCGTAATTGGCGCGGTCAACGGTATCCTCGGCTATCAGGCGGCGGCGCTGCTGGACGTCTCCATAGCCGGAAGTATGGCAGTGGCGACAGGGCTGGTCTTTCTGCTGGTATTTGTTTTCGCTCCCCGCGGGGGTCTGATCAGCTCTCAGTTTCGGCGGGGGAATCAGCGGCTGGAATACGCTAAGATAACTTTGCTGTTCTATTTATACAATCACTCGGACAGTGAAAATGAAGCGCCGGGATGCGAAGTGGAAGCCATTACAGCCCGGCTGCGCTGGGAGAGGACGTTTACCGCAAAGATGATTCATCTATTGGAGCGGGAAGGTTACGTTCAGCATTCCGCCGGACTGGCAAAACTGACACAGGAAGGCCGCGACGCCAGTGTTAGAAATTACAACGCGCTCTTCTCAAAATAAATGACCGCGCAGATAGAGTATAATCATTCCCTCTATTAATACTGAAGCATATTGCGGCATATATATTAAAAAACGGTTATTTATGAGGGCGTCTGATGATCAAAGAATTCTTATACCGTGTTTTTTGCGGATTTTTCCTGGGGCTCAGCGTATTCGCCCCTGGTTTCAGCGGCAGCGTCATTGCAATCATCATGGGTATTTATCAGGATCTGGTGCGGATCATTTCCAACCCTTTCAAACATTTGAGGGAGAATATGATGTTCTGCCTTTCACTTGCAATAGGCGCGGCCGCCAGCGCTGTTTTGTTTGTGGTTGTTTTCGAATTTTTATTCAGCGCTTATGAAAAAGCCGTACATCTTTTATTTATTGGCTTGATTACCGGAAATTTGCCTGTTGTGTATGATGAAGCGGTAAAAAACGGTTTTCATAAACGTTATCTGGCCGGGGGAATTGCCGCGTTCGCGGCGGCGCTGGCTCTTGGTATTTTATCTCTGGGAAGCGGGCAATTATCAGGGGCGGAAAATGTTACAGCCGGATTGCCCTCGCTGGCCATCAGCGGATTTACGGCGGGCGTATTCGCGTTGGCGCCGGGTATGAGCGTATCAATGGTTTTAATTGTCATGGGGGTTTACAGTCAATTGATATTTATGGCGGAATCCCTGCTGCGTATGAATTGGATTTACCTTTTCCCGTTCGGGCTTTTTTGCGTTTGCGCCGCCGCGGGTCTGGCGCTCGCCTCCAGAGGCGTAAAAGCGGCGTTTGAAAAGTTCCCCGGCCTTGCCAATGCAATTGTCTTCGGGTTAATGTCCGGATCGTTGATTGGCGTATTGATACAGAGCGTCCGCCTGGATGATCCCAATTATACCTGGATGGCGGGCGGACTTATGCTGCTGGGGGGGCTCGGCGTTTCGACGCTGTTTATGGCGGTGGGGAAGGGAATGGCTACGAAATAACTTTGCGCCTTTTACCTGAAAAAACGACGAACAAAAAGAATTCTAAACCTTGACGGAAATCCCCGCTAGTGATAATGTAAATGCGGTCAATAACGATATATTATAATAAGAAGGTCGATTTTATTGTATAAATCCGGTTTTGTAACGCTTATCGGCAGGCCGAACACGGGCAAATCCACGCTGATGAACCTATTTGTCGGGGAAAAGGTTTCGATAATTTCCAATAAGCCGCAGACCACTCGCAACAAGATTCGAAGTATACTCTCGGGCGACGGCTTTCAAATCGTATTTATTGATACCCCCGGCATTCATAAGCCAAGCTCCAAACTGGGCGTGTATATGGTTAAAGCCGCGGAGAACGCCATGAACGAGGTAGACTGTATACTCTACTTGGTCGAGCCCCGAAAGGTTTCCGAAGCGGATAAGCATATTATTAACCGTTTGGGCAATGTGGATACCCCTGTATATTTGGCTGTCAATAAAATTGACGCGGTGGAAAAAGCTGAGATATTAAACGTCATTGAAGATTACCGCGGATATTACAATTTTGCGGAGATATTTCCCATTTCAGCGCTAAACGCCGAAAACACGGATGATTTGCTTTCAGCCGTGAAGAATATATTGCCGGAAGGCCCGCGATATTTCCCGGAGGACAGCGTCACAGATCAGCCGGAAAGGCAGATAGCCGCGGAGCTTGTCCGGGAGAAGGCGCTGTACTATCTGCGCGAAGAAGTGCCCCACGGTGTAGCGATTGCTATAGAGGCCATGAAACAGAGGGAAGATCAAGAGCTTGTGGATGTTGAAGCTACCATTTACTGTGAAAAGGATTCGCATAAGGGGATTATTATCGGAAAAAAAGGCGATATGCTGAAAAAAATCGGCGCGGCCGCGCGACTGGATATAGAGCGTCTGCTAGGCTCGCCGATCTTTTTGCAGCTCTGGGTCAAGGTGAAGAAAGACTGGCGCGACAGTGATTTTTATCTTAAGAATTTTGGGTATAGTGTCAGGGATATTTAGATTAAACTTCATCCTTGACAACTAATCCGTGTGGTGATAACGTAGGGGCGTCTGAATTTGTGCAAAGATATCATGTTTTATCGTAAAAATTTAAGGATCAGGATTTTATTCTACCAATTTTTCAACAGTATATCTTAATCTGTTTGGGCAAACCTAAGTTAAGGATAAAGCAGACGCTTGGCTTTAAGGGGGAAATATGATTAAGTTTGATGAATTATATTGGAAGCTTTTTGAAAAGTCGGGCAGCGTGGACGCTTATATCGGATACAGTAACACCAAGAAAGGCAAACATAAGTGAGTTCGATTCAGACCAGGGGAGCGGTGCTCCGTGTCAGGAACACGGGGGAGGCAGACACGCAGCTTACTTTGCTGACTAAAAATTACGGAAAGATTATTGTAACTGCAAGGGGCGCCCGCAAGCCGCACAGCAAATTCATGGCGGGCGCCCAGCTTTTTACATACTCCGATTTTATTATCTATGATGGCGGGCGGTTTTATTCTGTGGCGCAAGTGGATTTAATTGAGAACTTTTTTGCGCTGCGCGATGATTATACCCGTCTGTGCCTGGCTCAGTACTTTGTTGAGGTATGCGATAAAACCACGCCGTTAAACGCGCCCTGCGACGAACTGCTGCATCTGCTGATCATATCGCTGTCGGCCCTGTCAAAGGGCGGGCGTTCCCCATATCTGATCGCTAGAGCGTTCGAGATGAAATTTTTTCAGTTTAACGGGATTACGCCTGAAATTACCCGATGCGCCGAATGTGGAGGCGCTTTGGCGCGTTCTATCCGATTCGGCGCTGAAGGAACGGTATGCGAATGTTACAAGCGACCGGCAGTACACGTATCGTCGGCCGCGCTTGCGGCTTTCAGATATATCTTATCCGTTGAACTGCCGGATATTTTCAAATTCACCGTTGATCCGGAAACCCTGAATGAAATGAAGAATGCCCTCAGTCTGTTTTTTAAGGCTCATTTCGACGTGTCGATTAATAGCCTGAGCATGTTGGACTCAACCACTATCGGCTAGAAGCCGGTAATTTCATCATAGTAATCCTTCGTACTGCCGCCGCGCATATAATATCCGGCGAATCTCAATCGTCTTAAAAGATACCCAATATGATGTAATTGACTATAACACGATAAAAACAACAGAACTGACATTTGTTGACGGCCAGAAAATTCCCGGCGCTTCCGTCAGGGGAGACAATAACTGTAACAAGGATGACGCTTGAGTACGGCGGGCTTTTTGACACAGGCAATCCGAGTGAATACGAACCGCCGTTTGAGCTTAAGCCGTAAAGGCCATTCCGGCTTTCACATTGAATGTTTTCTTAATTCATCGGCGATAAGGTTTGCCAAACGCAAAAACCGTGTTTGGCAAACCTTATCTTTCACTAGTATATTTTACCTGCAGTTGCAGTCGTCACGCTCCCTGGGGATATTACTGCTGATGCCGGCTAAAAATTCTGGTCTCTGAGGAGGGGCGAAGATGTCTAACGGGAAATCCAGCTTATCGAAGAACTCGCATGGATTGAGCGGAGAAATGTCGTCACACTCTTCGGGAACGCAGAAGCCTCTGGACTCAACAGTTAGGTTCACGACGCGGAACACTTTTATTATCGAGAACAGACCAATGGTTACCACAACCTCGTTTGGTATGCGAGGCGAATTATCGCAATGCTCTTTATCCGGAAACGGGAAGTGCGGATGATGATGCCTTCTGTGATGCAGTTCAGCTGTAAGGGCTACCGCTTTGGCTTCAGCCATTATAAAGGGTTCGGAATCGATAGTGTTATCCCCGAACTGCTTGAACAGGTCTGTCGAGAATGCCAAATCGGCGCCGACAGAGCCAAACAGTGTCAGCCGTTTGTTGAAAATGCTATTGGCGCGGATACAGCCGATTACAGTGCCGTCCGCTTCACGGAAGGTTAACCGGTACTCAAAAACGTATTTCAGATCTATATCCCAGAAACCATTCTTAAACGCGTTGGGTTTTTTGTCAACAATGATTATCTTTTTAACTTTTAAGAAATCAATGGTGACAGACGCCGCGTTATCGGGTGGATCGATAATATCGCCTTCGTGGATGTGATCGTCGCCGATACAGATGTGTTCCGCGGAACGAGCGGGACCAATCTGTTTATCGGTAAGGCAGTCCTGCTGTCTGCAGCTGTCATATACCTTCATGGCGATGATGCATTCTTCACGAAGTCTTCTTGGGCTAAGACCTTCAGCATTGTGTATTTCATTACGAAGGGTAGAAGAATTCAGCTCAAATGCTCCCATTAACGAAATTGCCTCCTTGTAATTTTTTCTGTCTCTCCAATAACATAGTATGTACAAGGGGTTTTTTGGTTACATAGGAGTGAGCTGATTTTGATATTTTATATCAGCCCTATTCGTCCAGCCGCATGATTTCCACGGTAATCCTCGCGGATACCTGAGCGTGCAGTTTAACCTCGACCTGTTTTTCCCCGATCGTCTTTATTGGCTCATCTAATATTACCTTTTTCTTATCAATGGCAAGACCGGTTTTCGCTGACAGTACGGAGGCGATCTCTTTGTTGGTGACAGAGCCGAACAGCCTGCCGTTTTCACCGGTTTTTACCGCGATCCGCACCTTGGCTTGAGAGAGCGACTTGCCCAGCGCCTGGGCAGATTCCAACTCGGATGTTTGACGGCGCTGTTCGGCTTGCCTTTTTGCGTCGATTTCATTAATATGATGCGCGGTCGCTTCTATAGCCAATTTTCTGGGAATCAGATAGTTACGCGCGTGCCCGTCGCTTGTTTCGATGATTTGCCCTTTCTTGCCGATACCTCGTAATTCCTGAAGCAAAATTACTTTCATATATGGCGCGGGAGATTGCGCCTCACTCCTTTAATACCGATTTTCAATATGCTTCAATAGTTCGCTGAAATCCTCTTTGTCACCGGCCGCTTTATCGTCAAGCAGTATCAGCCGTATGTTATCCGCTATTTTTTCATCCAATTGTTCATATGAACCGCTGATTCTCTTCGACAGTACATAACAGGATATGATGAGTCTGGATAACCGTTCCTCGCGCCGTGACAGCGGCCCGGGGCGGAGGAGTTCCTCATACAGACCGGCCAGCTGCGATAGAATGTCACTTTTTAGCAGTTCAATCAGCCTGATGTTTTTGGTAATATCTATTTCAGCCATAAATTACTCCTCTTATGGCTTGGGGTAAGAACCCAAGTAATTATAAAAATCCGTCTTGCGGCCTATCATTGTCAGCGCATCTTGGAGATCTTTGGCCTCATAGTCTTCAAGATCCACATAGAACGCATATTCGCCTGGTTTGCCTTTCATTGGACGACTGAGAATTTTAGTCAAATTAATATCCCAGAGAGAGAAGATATTAAGGACTTTATACAAGCTTCCAGGCTCGTTTTCGGTAGAAAAAGCGATAGTGGTCCGCCCGCCCGGCAAGGGTTCATCCGCGTCGCCTGCAGAAAGCGCCGCGAATGTTGTGACATTCCCGCCGTGATCTTGAATATTCTCGGCTTTTATATGTAAGCCGTATAGTTCAGCGGCCGGCTTGGGCCCGATGGCCGCCTCGTTCCCGTTACCTTGGCTGATCAGCCGCGCGGCCTCCGCATTGCTGGATACAGGGATCAGCAGCGCGCCGGGGTAATACTTGCGCAGATACTGACGGCATTGAGCCAGCGACTGGCTGTGCGAGTATATAATATCCGTATGAACCATGCCAGGGCGCGTCATAAGGCACTGCGCTATGGGCAGGGCGATTTGGCGGCGAATAAATAGATTAGAACCGAAAATAAGGTTATCCATAGTAATATTTACAGCGCCCTCGTTGGAATTTTCCAGGGGAACAACCGCCAAATCGGCCTGCCCTCCCGCAGCGGCGGCGAAAACATCCTCAATGGAGGGAAACGGGATAAGACTGATATCTGTCCGCTTCTGATCATTTTTTACTATGAGCGCCGCCTGTTCTGAGAAGGTTCCGGGAGGCCCTAAATAGCCTATAGTGAAATTATTGCCCATAATAGGCGTTTTTACCATGTTTGCGCAGGAAATGTTTATCCAGCAGAAGCTGATCCATCGGCTTAACATATGGGTTAATACTGTGCGTTAAAATAAACATCTTCGCGATTTCCTCCAGTACCACGGCGTTATGCACAGCTTCATCAGCGTCTATGCCCCAGGTGAACGGTCCGTGGCCGCGCACCAGCGCCGCGGGGATATAATATGGGTCATCTTTTATGGTTTCCGCTATTACATTGCCGGTTTGCAGTTCATATTCGCCGTTTATCTCATCGGAAGTCATAGCGCGGGTTATGGGTATCGCGCCATAAAAATAATCGCCATGGGTAGTGCCCAGCGGAGGTATTGACGTTCCCGCCTGCGCGCAGGCAGTCGCCCAAGTGGAATGCGTATGGACAATACCTCCCAGCGCGGGGAACCTTTTATACAGAATTCTGTGGGTTTCCATGTCAGAGGAGGGCTTTGCGCCTTCTATCCTGCCGCCGTCTAAATCCACTACAGACATATCGCCGGGATTTAAATCCTCGTATGGGACGCCGCTGGGTTTGATAACGAACATGCCGCTTTCACGGTCAAAACCGCTGACATTACCCCATGTGAACGTAACCAAACCGTAACGGGGCAGCGTTATGTTGGCTTCGTACACTAATTTCTTTAATTCCGTAAGCATTACGCGAATGGGTTCTCGCTATTATACAGCGCGCCCGCCGGATGGTTGTACCCTATGTCGCGGACGCCCAACAGTTTAAGTACATTGAAGAGTGTCTTTCCGACATGTCTGAAAGCAACGCCGGCATGATGCGGATAACGGCCCTCTATGAGCACATGCCGATAGAAACGCGCCATTTCAGGTATTCCGATAACGCCTATACCCCCGAAAGAGCGCGGATCAACATCCAGTACCCTGCCTTCGGCGATGTAACCGCGCAGAACACTGTCGGCTGTGGACTGGAGACGGAACAATGTCACATCGCTGGGCTTTATGGCGCCCTCCAAGGTGCCGCGCGTAATATCAGGTTCCTTATCGGGTTCCAATGAACGTTTCATAATAAACTGATATTTAATTTCAGGGCTCTTAAGGTAACATGAAGCCGTATTGCCGCAGTGGAAGCCCATAAATACGTCGGTTGGCTTGTATCCGGCGAAGGCCTCTTTGTTCTTCTCAAACATATCGTACGGAATGGTATTGTTGATGTCCAGCAGAGTAGGAGGCATATCGGAAGCTAATGTTATAATATATTCGGTCAACGCGCCGTAAATATCAGTTTCGCAGGATACAGGCGCGCCGCTCTGGGTCAGACGGCTGTTGACATAACAGGGTACAAACTCAAACTGGGTTTGAAAAGCGGGCCAGCACTTATTGGCAAAGGCAAAAAATTCACTGGCGCCTTTGTTTTTTTCGGCCCAATCCAACAATGTCAGTTCATACCGCGCCAGACGCTTTAGGAATTCCGCCTGCCTGTCTGACCCCAGTTCATTGGCCATATCTTTTACGACGTCTGTGATACGCGGATCATCGGCGTGTTCTTTGTAACTGGCATATAAATCCAGTTCGGAGTTTTCCTGGATCTCCACACCTAAGTCAAATAAGGGCTTAATGGGCGCGTTGCAGGCCAAAAAGTCATATGGGCGCGGTCCGAACGAGAAAATTTTAAACTTTTTAAGGCCAACCAATACACGGGCAATGGGGATGAATTCCTCAATAAGCGCGGCGATTTCCGCCGCCGTGCCGAGAGGGTAGGCTGGAATATATGGATGCAGGCCGCGCAGGGCAATATTATATGAAGCGTTCAGCATGCCGCAGTACGCGTCGCCTCTGCCGTTTATCAGATCTTCGCCGGTTTCTTCCGCTGCCGCGGCAAACATGACGGGCCCGTCAAATTTTTGCGCCAATAATGTTTCCGGGCCTTCCGGGCCGAAGTTGCCCAGATAGATAACCAGCGCGCTGACATGCGCTTTATTGACCTCCGCTAAGGCTTTCAGCACATCCGTTTCATTCTCAACGGTAACTTTAGATTCATAAATGTCGATGTTCCGAAGCGCAAGCTCGCCGACGACCGCTTCCCTCCTCCGGGCGCTTAACGTCATCGGAAAGCAGTCGCGGCTGACCGATATAACGCCTAGTTTTACATCGGGTATGTTCAGCATAGAAACCTCCTGATATTAGACTGAAGTATTATGTTCTTTTTGATTATAACATAATATAGCGCACAACGAAATGAATTTACAAAAAGATTCATCCTGTCAGGCAGGCACAATCTTCAGGCGGAAAAAAAAGCCCACAATAAACCATTGTGAGCTTTTTAGCAAGGCCGTTTACTTATTCGAAAAACTGTCGCATTCAGTGCTCGATTTATCATGGGCCTGGGAACTGGAATTTCCTACGGTAATGTTACTAAGTGAACATTTTTGGGAGCTTTCATTATATTTGCATGTATCCACATGACATTGAATGTCTTGGTTTGGCATATAAAAACCTCCTTTCTTATAATGGAATATTTTTAATATGCTCCAAATCTCCATTTTTTATTCACGGTTTCCCAACAGAATCCGTAATCGCCGCAGATACCGGGCTGTAATCGACGACACGCGATATATTTCTAATATTAGTCTGTTATATGTAAAATATCCCATTAGTTGACACAATAACACTATTTTGATAAGCTATTTATATCGTATATTGCCGATATGGAGGACTATATGGGATATAAAGTACATAGAATTATTCTGTTCGGTGTATTAGTGGGTCTATTAACCAGATGCATACAGGTAAACAAAATCAAGGAAGCGGATTTCAATCCACAGGAAGGGGTATTCATAGAAGCGGATATAAAAGAACAGCCTATTTTCGATAACCATGAAATTATGATAAAGGCTGTATTCTTGGATATGAATGCGTTAGCGGGTCCTACCCTGACGTTTTATGGGGAGAATTTGACGGATCGGGATCGTCTGGTAACTCTTAAAAACTGTTCAGTTAATAATATCATGATTGAACCGGCATTCGAAATGAGGTTGAACCCAATGGGGACAATGACGGCTGAAGCGATTTTTCCCAAGCAGCTCCTGTTGACAGCCGGCGTTGAAACGTTTTCCAGCATATCATTTATGCTTCATATTGCCGAAGCCGCCGACAGAGACAAATATATCGATTCCTATCATTTTAATATGCTGACGTCAATGTCGGGCAGCTACGAACAAAAGCACGAATTCACAGGCTCTCTGATTGCGGATACGAACGGCGTTAAAATTATGATCGGAAGAAAGACCGATCTTGAAACAACGCTGGGAAACCAGATATACATATATATTGATAATTCCCTTTCGGAAGATATTGTGGTTGAAACCAAAAAAGTTTGCGTTAACGGTATCGAATTGGAGCCGTTATTTATCTCGACAGTAGGCGCCGGTAAAAAATGCTGGGCGCTCCTGACTTTTCGTGACAGCGAAATTGTCGAACATGGTATTGTAAATATAAGTGAACTGACCATTTCCTTCAGAGTGCTTTATATCTTTGGCGTTATTATAGATACCGACGATAATCGGTTCATATTTGACAATGAAGAAAATTCTAATACTTTATCAAAGCACGGCACAGAATTTCAAACAACAGCAGTCTCGTTAAGCGGTGCGTGAACGTAAGTTTTGACAGGCTGACTTTATAGTCCGACTGCTGCAGAACCCTGTCCGCGAGGCCTAAACTTCCGCCTATAATAAAGTCTAAACGGCGTCTTTCGAACGCCGTTTTATTTATAAGTTCACGCAAAAAAGGCAAGTCTGCTAACCTGCCCTCAACCGCCATCGACGCCTTAATATCAAAAGGATTGACACAGTTCAATATTCGTCCGCCCTCGCGCGCGAGTACGCCCAAGCGCTCGGAATCGCTCAGGTTTTCCGCCGCCGGTTCGTCAGGCAGTTCAATTACAGAAATATCGCTATATGGCCATAAACGGGCAAGATACATATCCGCCGCTCTCAATAAAGGGGCTTCTTTCAATCCGCCGACAGCGATTACGCAAATATTGGGCTTCATATCTCAACAGACCGGCTAAGCCCGTAACGTTCCGCTATAAACACCTCCAGCCCGCCTCGCGGGAGCGCGCCGCTCTCATGCAGTATATTCTCCACGGTATTCAGCGCGATTAACGGCCGGTTATTTTCTTCGCTCAAATGCCCCAAAAAAATATACCGCAACTTGTCTGTAGCCGATTCCGCCAGCAGTTTCCCTGCCTCGAAGTTGGATAAATGGCCGCGCGAACCCGATATGCGTTCCTTCAACACCTTGGGGTATTTGCCGTTAAGAAGCATGTCTGCGTCGTGATTGCTCTCCAGTAATACTATATTCGAATCCGCGATATACCGCCGGATGATATCCGTCGGTTCGCCTATATCGGTAGCCACGGTAATTTTGCGGTTTTCCGCGAATATAGAATAACCCACAGGCTGAGAAGCGTCATGGGGTATATCGAACGCCACAGCCTGCAGACCGCCGATACTTACGGGCTGCTCAGGTTCTATGCGCCGGATCAGGCCGGGATTTATAATGCCTAAAACACCGTGCCGATCAAAATAACGCCATGTCTTCGGAGTCGCGTAAACCGGCAGCCCATAACGCCGCGACATGACACCTACGCCCGTAATATGATCTGAATGCTCATGGGTAACTAATACAGCGGATAATTGCCGCCCTGTCAGTTTCAGCGCCCGAAGCCCCGCTTCGATATTCCTGCCGCTTAAACCCGCGTCAATCAGAATATGCGAGCCGCCAGCGTATATATAAACACAGTTACCGCTGGAACCGCTGGCTATGGGGCAAAACCTAACCATGACGGCGGATTAAAAAACCGCCCGCGGCGATTTATGGCCAACGCCGGCCACGGTATCGACACGTCGGATATTGGCGCCTAGCGAACGCAGTTTATTCTCAATATCTTCATAACCCCTGTCTATATGCTTAATATTGCTGATGGTAGTATCGCCCCTGGCAGCCAGGCCCGCGACAACCAACGCGGCGCCCGCGCGCAAATCCACGGCGTTGACTTCGGCGCCCGAAAGCGCGGCGCCTCCTTCTATAACCGCCACACGGCCCTCAACGGTAACATTGCTGCCCAAACGCCTGAGTTCAGTCACATACTGAAAACGATTGTCAAA
Source organism: Clostridiales bacterium (assembly GCA_031282635.1). Taxonomy (GTDB): domain Bacteria; phylum Bacillota; class Clostridia; order Lachnospirales; family WQUN01; genus JAISZF01. The sequence continues at coordinate 3,622 of JAITDJ010000153.1, read as the reverse complement.
AACAGTTTCGGTAATAATGCTTGTCCCCTTCACGGTTGACATCAACGCGGTCATCTGCGGCTGGAGATCCGTCGGAAAGCCCGGATAGGCCATTGTTATAACATTGACGGCCTGAAGACTGTCCGTACACATTACGCGAATATAATCGTCGCCTTCCTCAAGCTCGCAGTTCATTTCTATCAGCTTTGCCGACAGGGAATCCATATGTTTGGGAATAATATTACAAACTTTTATGTCTCCGCAGGTTATAGCCGAAGCTATCATATAAGTACCCGCTTCGATTTGATCCGGGATAATTTGGTATTCAGCGCCGTACAGTTCTGCTACACCGGTAATGCGTATCATATCCGTGCCGGCGCCCTTTATTTTCGCGCCCAGGATATTCAAAAAATTCGCGGTATCCACAACATGCGGCTCTCTGGCCGCGTTCTCGATAGTAGTTACACCTTCGGCGTAAACAGCGGCCAGCATTATATTAATGGTCGCGCCGACACTTGCCATATCCAGATAGATATGGCTGCCCGTCAATTTTTCCGCGTACGCATGTATTAAGCCGTGTTTTAAAACTATATTCGCCCCCATCGCCTCAAACCCTTTTATATGCTGATCGATGGGCCGCGACCCGAAATTGCATCCGCCTGGAAGTGGTACGACCGCGCGCTTAAAACGCCCTAAAAGCGAACCAAGCAAATAATAAGAAGCTCGCATATTTCGCGTCAAGTCATATGTAATCTTAAAATCGGTCACACCTCGGCTGTCAATCATCAGCGTATGCTCATCTTTGAATTCGCAGACTACGCCGATGGATTTAATTGCGTTTGCTAATATAATAACATCCTCTATGTGAGGCAGGTTTTCAATTATACTGACTCCATTCGCGGCGATTGCTGCGGGAATTATTGCCACAGCAGCATTCTTGGCGCCGTTTATATGTACGGCGCCTGAAAGTCTCTTTTGACCGGTTATAACGATTTGTTCCATATCAACACCCTCTTATCCAGAATACCGGATATTTTATATCCGCCTCAACTGGTTTATACAGGCTGTATTATATCACAGTATTATAAATCCACAAAGCGTTTTTCTATTTTTCGCCTTGGAAATTTACTTCTTTCTGCCACGGTTTATATACTTCAGCAATTCCTTCTCCCTGTTCCGGTTCTTGCCGTGAATAACCACATTCATTAAATAAACCATAATTATCATGGTTATAGAAATTAAAATGATCATGGGGTAAAGAGGATCTAACTGAACCGGGGAAAACGACGAAATTATTGAGGAAAAAATATCACCTAAAAAACCAAAACTAAACCCTCCCGCGTACCGGGGATTATCTAATTCGGGTTCCACAGACGCCGCAACAGGCAAGGGCATAATTGTGGGTTCGGGTTTTGCTATATTTTCAGATGCGTATAAGCCAATTTCCATTAATGTTATATCCTGGTATTTCACCAGCAGGGCGCCCAGAGGCTCGCCGGTCTGTACAGGCGGAACGATATAGTCGGGTATTTTGTAATCAATATTTATAGTCTGCTCATTTATACACGCGGGATAGTCGCCCTCAACGTCCTCTTTGGCATACAAGGCTACACTGCGGTTGGATTTTGGATTTTCCGGATCCAAAACCACCACGGCCGACGCCGTGACACTCGCGGCGTCTAAAACAGTCACGTACCGGTACGAGCTGAACCCGTAATCCATTAGGGTTATAGTGTCTTCATAATCCTTGTTTTTTTCCGCGCGAAGAACTATGCTAATCAGCCTATGCCCGTCCTGTTCAGCATATGTGGCCAGCGTATGTTTGGATTCGTCAACATAACCGGACTTGCTTCCAATAAAATAATCTCTGCTGTATGCGCCGCCGGGGGTCATCAATTTATTCAGCGTATATAAAGGGCGTGAATCCGGCTGCCGTTCGGTGGGGGGTATATCGTAGCTGACCTTGGAAATCGCGTCCACAAAAACAGGATTCTTTACGGCCTCGCGCATAAACAGCGCCATGTCGTAAGCGCAGGTGTAATGATCCATATCGTATAATCCGCTGGGGTTAACGAAATGCGTATTTTTCGCACCCAGCAATGCCGCCTCACGGTTCATATCTTCAATAAAACGATCATATGACTCCGCCGTATTTTCGGCAATGGCGTTTGCTATCTCATTGGCTGAAGCTATCATAAGGCCGTATAAAGCCTCGGTAAATGACAGAGTATCACCGGCTAACATATATATGGTGCTTGAATCAGGCGGCAGATCCACCGCTTGTTCTGAAAATCCAATCCGGACGTCTGTCTGATCTCCAACGGCGTTTAACGCTACCAAAGCGGTCATTACTTTGGTTATACTCGCCGGATAAAGCTTCTCCTCTATATTCTTTTGATATAGAATCACACCCGTATCGGCATCCATAAGTATGGCGGCTTCGCTGTTCAGGCCCAGTTTGGGCGTTTGCCCGGCAATCGCGGCAGTAGTGGAAAAATGAAAGACCAAGCTGTATAATAAAAGAAAAGCGGATACTCTTTTCATAAATATATCTCCTTGAATATATCTTCTTGGAATCACTGGCGAATTTTACGTGATTTTCAACTTAATTATAGAATATTGAGGTATCGAATACAAATTAAAATTATCGTTATTTTTCGCGATTATTTCTTTAGTTCGATCAGTATACACGCTATATGATTCCCCAATATGACAAAATATAAACATTAAAGGAGTTCGGCATGGCGAGAATACCCAAGGAAGTCCTGTACGCGGGAACTGCGGTGATTTGCGTAATAGCCGCCGGTTGGTTTTATACGTCTGACATGCGAAAGACGGCTGATATTTATGAGATGGCGGCTGACACATATCCCGCGGCGACTGTAGCCGCAGCTGCAAACACAAACGACGCCGCGCCCTCGGTCAAACGTATTAAAGTATATATAGCCGGCGCGGTGGTAAACCCAGGCGTATATGAACTGGATGAAGGCAGCCGCGTGGAAGACGCCTTGAACCTGGCGGGCGGGCCGGCGGAGGAGGCGGATATGCTGAGGGTTAACCTGGCCGCGCGTCTTAAAGACGAACAACAGATTATTGTGCCCAAGGAGGGTGAAACGGTTGACAAATTGCTTGAGGAAGGACAAAATAAAGATGGGGAAACCCGTATGAACATTAATACGGCTGATGAATCCGAATTGATGGAACTACCGGGCGTCGGTCAGGTAACCGCGAAAAATATCATATCGTACAGAATGGAACATGGGGACTTTAAGTCCATTGAAGACATAAAAAACGTCGTACGGATTGGCGAGAAAACATTTGAACGGCTGAAAGATCTGATTATCGTTGATTAATATTGGGGGCAGGCGCATGGCGAATCGTATTTTAGTGGTTGATGACGAAAAATTAATTGTTAAGGGCATTAAATTTAGCCTTGAGCAGGATAGTATGCTTGTTGACGCGGCATATGACGGTGAAGAAGCGTTGAAACTGGTGAGGTTAAATGAGTACAGTCTGGTGTTGCTTGATGTAATGCTGCCGAAGATAGACGGCTTGGAAGTCTGCCAGCAGATTCGTGAATTCAGCAGCGTGCCGATTATTATGGTAACAGCTAAGGGCGAGGATATGGACAAAATTATGGGGT
>JAITDJ010000107.1 GCA_031282635.1 Clostridiales bacterium | reverse complement strand
GCTGTAAGCTTATAACTCGGCAAGTTCTTTTTCAAACGTCGGGCAAGAGCCAAGGTGTCAATACAGCGGTTTAATATTAACGGTAGATTAGCATTAGCGCAGGCCCTGTCCAAAAATCCTTTATCAAAATCCAGATTATGAGCAACAATTGGCGAGCCTCCGCAAAAAGAGATAAACTGCGGCAAAATGATATGCAAAGGCTGACCGGAAGTTTTTATCTCATCATTAGTGATACCGGTAAGGGCGGTGATTTCGGATGTTATAGACATACTTGTTGATATTAGCGCATGAAATGTATTAATCTTATCTCCGCTTATCACCTTTATCGCGCCTAGTTCAACAATTTCGTCTGTGTCAGGGTTTAATCCGGTAGTTTCTAAATCGACAACTACATATGTGTCAGGGCAGCGGGAGCGCATAGCGGAGAATCGCTTGGCTGTACGCCCTTTGGCTGCGCTGCTGAAACCATGTCCTGGGTTGACGGCAGCTTGCTTCTCTTTTAAACGTGTATTGTTTGGGCGCAGCATCAACTTAATGCCATCGAAGTCGATTGGCTCCCATGTGTCGCCATGGACCCGAAAGTCCAAGTGCTGCTCATTTTTAGCGCTGTATACTAAGACTACACGGCCGCTGCGGCATGTTTCCTGTACGCGCAGCCATAGATTTTCCCTAACGCGGGCGCTCACTTGCCCGACAAATACGCCTGCGGCAATCTCCAACAGCCATTTTGTTAAATCTCCCCGCAATCCGGAAGGGCAGTCGGTTAGATGCAGTACCATCATTGAATTTCACCATAACCTTCCGTAAGATCAGCCTCATCCTCGCTATCACTGGCGTAATTGACGCCGCTATTCAAAAATCCATGCTTATCGTCCCATAATTGCACAATATCTACATCTATATCGTCTTCTTTCTCAAGCAATAAAGAACGAATATCAAGTACCGCCTTAACCAAAACACGATTATCGGCAATGACATCACGAACAGCGCGGCGGGTTATCGCGCCAATGTCGTCTGTCTCCGCGGCTTTTGCGGCTATTTGGAATGCAACGGGAATTGTGATTTCCGCTTTATACAAATCGGCTATATCATATACAAATGAGCGTTCATGCCCGGTATGGACGAAACCTAAACCGGGCGAACAACCCAAGGCCACAATCACACTATGCACGACGCCATAAAGACATGTGTGAGCCGCGGTCAGGCTTTTGTTGACAGGCGTACCTGAGTCATAATTCTCGGGATCATATTCCCGCCCTTCCCATGGTACGCCTGTTTCTTTGGATAGACGGCGGTAAATGCCGCGAATCCGCGATCCTTCCCTCCCGCGTAATTGTTGAATCGAAAGTTGAGAAATATCCTCACTGGGGAACCGCATAGCATACATGCGGCGAGCCACGTCGGCGCGGGTCCGTACATTGGATACCAGCGCCGCCTGAGTTGTAAGTAACTGCGACGAATGTGTCAATGGCCGGCCATGGGCGTAATATCTTACGCCTTGTTCCCCAACCCAGACAACGCTTGTTCCCGTGTCCCCGATTAACTCCATAGCCCGGTGCGTTATTATACTTAAATGAAATTCATGAAATTTTTGCTTACAAAATCCCTTTAAAGCAGGCTTTTGTCAAAATCATATAAGCGTTTCACATGTCAGTACAGCGTTTTGAGTACAGGTTATCCGACTTTTAGGATGCTATACTGCTTGCGTGGAAACGGGGGAGGGTTGCCGTCAGCTATCGCAGGAATAATCGCGTTGTGGATTCTTCGCTGTTCCGGTTCTCGAAAATGAATATATATGGGGCAAACTGGCGATTTCCGTCTTTTTATTGGGCGCTGTTATCAGCCCTCTTGTTCTTTAGTCGGATTTATCTTTACCGCTGTTTGCATTGTTTTTTATCTCATCAATCAGACGCTTTGTTTTCTTTGACCGCTGTCCGTATAACCTGTTTGCAAAAACTGTGATTATCTGAATCAGATCATCTCTCAGTTCTTCGTCTTTGACCTTTTCGGTATGGTCAATTATTTCAAGCTCAACGCCATTAATATGACAGATATATTCAATCAAATCAAATCCAAATCGTATCAGCCTGTCTTTATACAGCATTACAATTCGACTGATTTCTTGATTGTTTATTTTGTCTATTAATTGTTTCAACCCTTTTTTATTATAATCAACCCCGGAGCCAATATCTTCTATTATCTCGAATTGATAGCCCTTTGCAATCATATAGGATTTAACATAGATAACTTGATTCTCCAAATCGCCTTTTTGGCTTGGTGTGCTTACACGGCAATAACCAATCGTCAACTTTTGCATGTCGGAGGTCTTTCCGAACTGTTTTAATTGTTCGATTGAATAATATCGAGTACCGCCGGAAGATACATGCGCAGGGATAAGCTCACCCCTTGCCTCCATCCTTCTGAGTGTTACTATATTCACGCCGATGCGTTTAGCAAATTTACCAATGGACATTAATTCCGTATGTACCGCCTCCCTTTTTATAATAATATTGTATCATATGTCAGGAGGTATGTCATTATATATCAGAAATATATATATTTTTCTTCATGCTGAATAAATGTTTGCATTTGCAAAACTATCTTGAATTATTGAAGAATATGTGTTAAAATATTCTGACTGTATTGCATGATAAAATGAAAAATGTATTATAAGCAGCAATGGAAAGTTTCTCACTACAGGAAAGTTTCTCATTACAGAAACACAAATTATGACTTATGAAAAGGTAAAAACAGTTTAGGAGATTTAAGAATGAGATACTTGTTCACGCTGAAAAAAGAACTGCTCAATTTGAATTGTCTCGAACTGGACGGCGTTCTTGCGAGACTGTTTGATGGATACGAAGAGGTAATCATACATAAAAGAGACGAGGAAACGCGGAATTTTACTGTCAACCATGCGGACGGTTTACTGCAGGGTAAGGGAATCAAGGGTTTTTTCAACCCTATCCCCGCACAAAGAATGTTTATCGAAAAAGCAGAAGGAAATATATTTAATTTGGATTATGGGACGCGAGACTATTCGCGTGTTCGGAATCTCGGTTCCAGTCCTCAGAGAACGGAAAAAATTTTGGACGCCATGAGCGGATTTCACAATCAGGAAGAAAAGTGGTTCAGCCTGTTTGAAAACGCAAAAATATTTATGAATACCAACAATGGGGATGAATCCGAATTAAACTGCCTGCAGCAACTGCAGCGGGTGGAAAAATATCAGTACCAGATTAAGACGGTTCAGCGAATCCTAAACACATTTCGCGGGCGCGTCCTCTTGAGCGACGAGGTCGGTCTCGGCAAAACAATAGAAGCGGGCATTGCTATGTCCGAGTACATCATGCGCGGCCTGATAAAGAAAATCCTGATACTTGTACCGGCGTCATTGGTTGATCAGTGGTATTACGAAATGAAAGTCATGTTTAATCAGGATTTTATACGTTCGGACGCTTCAGCGTTTAGAAAGAAGGGATCCGCGGCCTGGAGCGAGTACAACAAAATCATCGCTTCCATTGCGTCGTCAAAACGTAAGCCAGCCAGCGAAACCATTGCTTCACTTCATTATGATTTGATTATAGTCGATGAGGCGCATCATCTGAAAAACAGAAGCAGCGTTGCCTGGCAGTTTGTCAACAGTCTGCATAAAAAATATATTTTTCTGCTATCCGCCACTCCGGTACAAAACAGCCTGGAGGAATTGTACAACCTCATAACCCTGTTAAAACCGGGCCAGTTAAGGACATACGCCTTTTTTAAGAAAAACTTCGTGGGGGACAAGGCCGGCCTGGAAGTAAAAAATAACGATAAGCTGAGGGAACTGCTCGCCGGCGCGATGATCCGCAACCGTAAAAGTGATATCGACGTGAAATTCACAAAACGGTTCGCCACAACCCTGACATTATCGGCGCCGCCAAGAGAACGGATTCTCTACGATTCACTCAGCGCATTTGTACGTGAACAATATAAGAGCAGCCCGATTTCCAGGTTAACGCTGAAGAACCTGCAGGAACAGCTGGGTTCCAGCATCTGTGCGGCATCCCGATCCATCAGGGGTATTCTGGAGAACAACGAACTGGCCATGGATCAGGCCGGTCGGTTGGAAATCCTTTCCGCGGAAGCGGACAAGCTGGCTTTGGAGGAATCGCCAAAGTTGCGTGAGCTTGGCAGGATCCTCAAGGATTTTGACGATAAGCTTTTGATTTTTACAAAATTCCGTATGACAGAGGAGTACATAGTGGATTTTCTCCGGAATGCCGGCGTACCAACAGCTGTTTTTCACGGCAGTATGAGACGCGGTGAAAAAGAAGAACAAATCCAGTATTTTAGAGACTGCGCTTCGGTTTTGGTGAGCACGGAAACCGGCGGCGAGGGGCGAAATTTGCAATTTTGCCATGGCATGGTCAACTTTGACCTGCCCTGGAACCCGATGGCTATTGAGCAGCGGATAGGCCGAATACACCGTATTGGGCAGACGCGGGACGTTTACGTTTTTAATCTCTGCGCCGTGGATACGGTTGAGCATTATATACTGCAGATCCTGGATAAAAAGATCAATATGTTTGAAATGGCTGTCGGCGAAGTAGATATGATATTGGGAGATATGGAAGATAATGAGGATTTTTCTGAAATCATCATGAATGCGTGGGTACGATCCGGCACAGGGGATCAAATGGCTAGGGAAATAGAGACTTTGGGTAACCGCCTCTTAGAGAATAAGAAGCATTATGAAAAGATCAAAAATATAGACGACAAGCTATTCGCAGATATGTAGCCGCGAATGAGGGGGTGCGGGGATTGAATCTGCAACAATTCGTAACAGACGCCATTGAAACGATGGGAGGTATAGTCGAGCCTCTGGAATACGCGCTTTGCCTGGTACTGCTGCCGGATGAATACGCTTCGCGTTTTCAAGAGCGAACCGAACTGACGCTGGCATTTGATTATGAAGTGGCCGAAGAGCATGGAAACGCCGAGTTTGTGACCTTTGGAAGCAGGATACTGGACGAGTTCATAGATATTGCGGCAGGCGTCCCCATGTCCACAGCGCGTTACGTTTTGGTTGATAGGCTTGATGTTATTGACGCTGAGGAGAAAATCAGAAATCTTATGGATGGACGTTTTATAGTGGCGATTCGTTCCAAACGCCCAATCATGGGGATTTGGGGTTTTTTTTTATTTGTGGCGCGTTGTATCGCTGATGAAAGTTTTGAGGAAACGTACAAAGTATGGGTCAATTTGACCACAGGTGAAGTAGATGAAACCATGTCCGATGCGATCCTATTTTACGAAACCAGACCGTCAGCAGAATATCCGTATGCCAATGAGGCGGATTTCCTCAGCGCGTATCAGATAGCCTACGATTGCATATCAGATAAGTCGGAGCGAGACGCCGTGCTGCGTGTGGATCCGAAACACGCCAAGCAGGAGATGGAAAGAGTTAAGTACTATTATCAGGAACTGCTTGAGGAGAATGAACGCAGGATGAACCGAAAAGGCGTATCTGACGAGCGGGTGGAGGAGTTGGGTTATAAGCGTGCGGCGCTGGAAATAGAGAGAGACAGACAATTGATCGAGATCCGCGAAAACCTTTCCCCAAAACCGCAGCTAACCTTGCTGCAGGGGATTTCGTATCATATACCGCTTTTGGAAATTACATGCCTGCTGACGCATAGAACCTACAGAGAAGAGAAGACGTATTATTATGAACCTATACAAAAAAGATTTTTTTCAGACTAGAAAAATCAGATTTCGTCTGACTTCTTCAATCACGAAATTTTCCCAAATAACAATCGAATCGAGCAAAGCCGCCCTCTTAAGAGCGGCTTTTTTTCGACTGTCATAATTCAAAGGCCATTTTGCTGGGAACAATGTCCTAAGGGGCTCTGTGAAGCTGCATTTATATTATATTAATTTCATATACATATGTAAACAAGTAGAGGCGATTTCAAGTAGGGGTGATTATGAAACCATCAATAGATATTAAAAAGAAGATTGTTTTTATTCTGGCGGTTTTAGAGTTGGCGCTCATCGTGCTTGCGGGGCGTGTGTTCTACATTCAGGCGTTTAAGGGCGACGAACTGCAGAAAATGGCGTATGAACAGCAGACGCGCGATCGCCTGATAACACCGGAGCGCGGCGAAATACTGGATCGCAATATGGTCGGACTGGCTGTGTCTGAAACCGTTGCGTCGGTCAGTGTCATACATAGTCAAATAAAAGATGAAGAAGAAGTCGCGAAAGTCTTGTCCGAAAGGCTTCAATTGGATTATAATACGGTATTACAAAAGGTTTCAAAAAAGGTGGCGCTGGAAAGAATTAAAACAAAGGTTAAAAAGGAGGAAGCCGATGCGATTCGCGCGATTAACCTGCCCGGGGTCGTAGTGGATGAAGACATAAAGCGTGTTTATCCATATTCGACGCTTGCCTCACAAGTGCTGGGATTTGTCGGAAAAGATAACCAGGGTATTATCGGTTTAGAGGCTAAATATGAACAATACCTGAAAGGAGCGCCAGGCAAAATTTTGACGGAAACAGACGTGAGGGGTCGTGAATTGCCGCAGGGGCGTTCATACCGCCAGCCGCCGGTTCCGGGTTATAACCTGGTCACCAGTCTTGACGTGGTGCTGCAGGAATACGCGGAACAGACAATCGAAAAGACAGTTGAGGCTAAGAGCGCCAAACGCGGCGCGATTATTATAATAAACCCTCAAAATGGAGAAATTCTCGCGATGGCAAACAAGCCGGACTTTGATCTCAACGATCCGTTTACTATAAACGATCCGGATCTAGCCGCTATATGGGATACCCTTTCCGAAAAGGAACAAAGCGACAGCCTTAATCAAATGTGGCGGAACTTTTCGCTGAATGATACATATGAGCCGGGTTCCACATTTAAGATTGTAACGTCAGCCGCCGGATTGGAAGAAAATGTGGTGAAGGTGGATAGTGTATTCTCTTGCAGCGGATCCGTCACGGTGGGGGGGCGTCAGATCAAATGTTGGCGCTATCCGCGCGCACATGGCGGCGAAACATTCGTGGAAGGCGTGCAGAATTCCTGCAACCCTGTATTTATGGAGATCGCTTCGCGTTTAGGCGCGGATAAGTTCTATGAGTATCTAATTAAATACGGGTTCCATGAAAAAACCGGCGTTGATCTGCCGGGCGAGGCTGCGGGTATCATGTATAAGCCGGATAAGATAGGCCCGGTTGAATTAGCTACCATGAGCTTCGGCCAGTCGCTGACAATTACGCCTATACAACTGCTGCGCGCCGCTTCGGCCACGGTAAACGGAGGCCGCTTGGTTACGCCTCATTTCGGTGTTCAATTAATAGACGATAAAGGCGAGACGGTTGAAACGTTCCAGTATGAACAGGGCCGTCAGGTTATTTCCAAAGAAACGTCCGAGACAATGAAGCTGGTGCTGGAGAGCGTTGTGTTTTCAGGAACAGGCCACAAGACGTATATCCCAGGCTATCGTGTGGGCGGAAAGACAGCCACGTCCGAGAAACTGCCGCGTCGCAGCGGCAAATACATAGCCTCGTTTTTAGCGTTTGCTCCGGCTGAAAACCCGCAAGTGATGGCTCTGGTGCTGATTGACGAACCGCAGGGCGTATACTATGGAGGCGCCATAGGGGGGCCTGTTATGAAAGAATTACTGGAAAACGCGCTGCCGTATCTGAACATAAAGCCTGAATATTCACAGGAAGAGAGCGGCCTGCCCGAAGCTGTCCGTGTGCTGGTTCCGGATGTCCGCGGGCTTACAGGTCAGGAGGCTAAAAAAATACTTACCGGGGAAGGCCTGACTGTGGAGACGGCCGGTGAAGGCGACGTTGTGACCGGGCAGTTCCCGCTGCCTGGCGAAACGCTGAATCTGAACGCCAAGGTTGTGATATATCTGCGGAAATCTGATGAAATGACTTGAAGGGAGAATAGTTAGTTATGCTGCTTAAAGAAATCCTGAAGGGTATTAACATCACGTGGATTCAGGGAAAGAATATTGAAGTTGAGGATATTGTTATAGATTCACGAAAGGTTCAGTATGGATCACTGTTCATCTGCCTCAACGGCTTACGGGCGGATGGCCATCGATTCATAAAAGACGCGGCGTCGGCTGGCGCCGCGGCGATAATAGTCCGTGACGATCAAATAGGGTATCCGGAGAACGTTACGGTCGTTAAAACAGACGATACGCGCAAGGCCTTAGCGATCACCGCCGCTAATTTTTATTACCGCCCGTCAGAAGCGTTCAATTTGATTGGCGTGACAGGCACTAAGGGCAAAACCACGACGACATATATGCTGGAAGCCGTTTTACAGCAGTTCAACCACAAGACGGGCGTTATTGGTACATTGGGCGCTAAAATAGGCGGGCAGAAGCTGGATATACATTATGATACGTCCACTACGCCCGATCCGGTGGAACTGCAGCGGATATTTTCGGCAATGAAAGACAAAAAAGTAAACGACGTTGTGATGGAGGTATCCTCTCAGGCGCTGGCGTTGGAAAAACTGGAGGGTTTACAGTTCAATACGGCCATATTCACGAACCTGACGCAGGATCATCTGGACTTTCATAAGACAATGGATAATTACATGCTCGCGAAGTCCAAACTCTTTAAGCAAGCCAGGCATGGCGTTGTGAATGTGGACAGCGAAGAGGGCTGGTACATTTTAAAGCACGGCACCTGCGACGACTTCGTTACGTTCAGTATAGACCGTAAAAGCGACTTGAAAGCGGAGCATATAAAATATCTGGAAAACGGCGTGGAATTTACCGTGGATATCTATAGCCGGCCGGAAGAATTTTTCGTCCCTATTAAAGGCCGGTTTACCGTATATAACGCCCTGGGCGTAATCGGCGCAGCGCTGACAATGAAAATACCCGCCGAATCTATAAAGAAATCCCTGTCCGCTATGAAAGGCGTACCCGGTCGTATTCAGGACATCCCGAATGATATAGGCGTACATGTAATAGTGGATTACGCGCATTCCCCGGATTCAATAGTGAACATCATAAACGCGGTGCGCGAGTTCACTAAAGGCCGCGTCATAATTCTGTTTGGGTGCGGTGGGAATCGTGACGCGGTGAAACGTCCGATTATGGGCAAAATATCCGGGGAATTGGCGGATTATTGTATAATCACATCCGACAATCCGCGCGGTGAGGATCCATTGAAGATCATAGAAGCTGTTGAGTCGGGCGTAAAGGAAACCACCTGCCCATATATAGTGGAGGCGGACAGACGCGCCGCGATTTTTAAAGGCATAAATATGCTGGCGCCGGAGGACGCCTTGATTGTGGCGGGCAAGGGTCATGAGAATTATCAGATTATCGGCGGCGATACCATACACTTTGACGATGTTGAAGTCGCCAAGGAAGCGTTGGAGGCTTTGCGGTGAATATAACGACCGGAGAGGCCGCAAGGGCTTGCGGCGGAATATTGCCCCCCGACTTGGATCCAGGCGCGCTGATTTCGGGTGTATCCACAGATACGCGTGAAGACCTTGAAGGCAAATTGTTTATACCGCTAAAAGGGATAAGGTTTGACGGACACGCGTTTGTAACGTGCGCTTACGCTAAAGGCGCGGCTGCGGCGCTGAGCGAACAGGGCGGCGAACATGTAATCGCCGTGACATCCACGCTTAAGGCGCTCGCGGATATCGCGGCATATTACAGAAGCCGCTTCAGCCTGCCGATTGTGGCTGTTACAGGCAGCGCGGGCAAAACTACTACCAAGGATCTTATAGCCTCCGTGATGTCGCAAAAATTTAAAACATTGAAAACAGAAGGCAATTTTAATAACGAAATCGGCTTGCCGCGTATGATATTTCAATTGGATGATTCATATACGGCGGCGGTTCTGGAAATGGGCATGAACCATTCCGGAGAAATCCATAATCTGAGCAGGATTGCTACGCCGGATATATGCGTGATTACCAATATAGGAACAGCCCATATAGAAAATTTAGGCAGCCGTGAGGGCATTTTGGCGGCCAAAGCTGAAATTTTTGACTATATGGCGGACGATGGCCTATGCGTACTGAACGGCGATGACAATCTGTTACGCGAATTGGCGGAAAAAGAACGCGCGCGGGGCAGACGCGCGATCACTTACGGTATTGAAGATCCCGCTGCGGACGTCTGGGCGTCTGACATTCAGCACGGCGGATCCTTTAAGCAGAGCTGCCGTATAAATGAAAGAAATAAATCTATCCAAGTGGAAATCCCGCTGCCCGGCGTTCACATGGTCTATAACGCGCTGGCGGCCGCGGCGGCGGGAAGCGGCCTGGGTCTGAATCTTAATCAAATAAAAGCCGGAATCGAAGCGTTCATATCGTCTAAAAATCGTATGGATATAACACGATGCGGCGATATTGAGGTCATTAACGACGTATACAACGCGAATCCGGATTCCATGGAAGCGGCGGTTTCCGTGTTAGCCGGAGCGGGGAACCATACCGCAGCCATATTGGGCGATATGTTTGAATTAGGCGGGTTTGCCCCTGAACTGCACTACAGGGTGGGTAAAATCGCCGCCGAATCGGGCGTGCTGACTTTAATCTGTATCGGCGAATTGTCCGGATATATATTCAAAGGTTTCTCCGACAATAGAAGCGGCGGGCAGGAAGCTTTTCATTTCAAGACAAAAGAGCAATGCGGCGAAGCGGTTAACGGATTGATTAAACCCGGATCCACAGTCCTGGTAAAAGCTTCGCGCGGCATGGGGCTCGAGTATATTGTGGAAATACTGCTGCGCGGGAAAGAGGCGCGTCATGGGTAACGATTTATCGCCAGCCGTATACGCGGCGTTAAGCGCTTTCGCCTTAAATATTATTTTCTGCCCCATCATAATACCGAGGCTGACTAAATTGAAATTCGGCCAGTACGTCAGAGCGGACGGCCCGGCCGATCACCTGAAAAAGGCCGGCACGCCAACAATGGGCGGCCTTATTATCATCCTTAGTTTTGTGCTGATCTCATTGTTTTTCCTCCGCCCGCATTCCGAGAATATCGCGCTGGTGTTGGTTACACTGGGGTTTGGCCTGATCGGTTTTATTGACGACTATATAAAGGTCGTCCAAAAACGTTCGCTGGGGCTTAGAGCATGGCAAAAACTGCTGGGGCAGATCATAGTCACATCTTTGTTCGTGGCTTATCTGATGCTGCTGCGGCAATCACCCCGCCAGACTGAGATATATGTTCCGTTCCTGAGCGTTCCTGTGGATTTAGGCGTTATGTATGTCCCATTCCTGTTTGTGGTTATGCTGGGGACGGTTAACGGCGCGAACTTTACGGACGGCCTGGATGGCCTGGCTTCCGGCGTGACGGTTCTGATTACCGCGTTTTTCCTGTTTGTGGCTTGGGCGGTCGGCAGCCCGGTTATGCCCCTGGCGGGCGCTGCCGCGGGCAGTTTGTTAGGGTTTCTGCTGTTTAATTCATATCCGGCCCGCGTGTTTATGGGCGATACCGGATCGCTGGCACTGGGCGGTTTTGTGGCCGCAATCTCTATACTGCTGAGGATGCCTCTGTTTATTGCTATTGTGGCTTTGGTTTACCTGGTGGAGGTAATTTCCGTCATCATTCAGGTAGGGTATTTTAAAATGACGCGCAGACGGTTTTTCAAAATGGCCCCCATTCATCATAGTTTTGAATTGTCGGGATGGTCGGAGACCAAAATTGTCGCGATGTTTTACGTGGTAACGGCTATTCTGTGCCTGATAGGTTATTTAGGCGGCAAGACGGTCATTTGAATGGGAGACGCTTAGGAATGGATGTAAAAAACAAAAAAATTCTGGTATGCGGCATCGCTCGCAGCGGCGTCGCCGCTGCTAAATTGCTTAACAGGCGCGGCGCGCTTGTGACCCTTCAAGATTCCAAGCCCGAGGAAAAACTTGACGTAAGCCTGAGCGGTCTGGAAACCGACGGCGCCAAACTGTTTCTCGGGCGTAATCCGGACGATATTGTAACGGATTTTGACATGATAGTCATAAGCCCCGGAATACCGCTGGAACTGCCGTTTGTTCAAAAAGCGAAAGCGGCGGGCGTGCCGATAATCGGGGAAATCGAACTGGCTTACGCGTACTGCTCATGCCCGATAACCGCAGTAACAGGCACAAATGGCAAAACGACTACCACAGCGCTGATCGGGGACATTATGAGAGCGTATAAACCCAAAACAGCGGTGGTGGGCAACATAGGAGAGCCATTTGCCGAACATGCTGGAGCATTGGGTAAAGACGATTGGGCGGTCGCTGAAATAAGCAGCTTCCAATTGGAAACCATCGCAGCGTTCCGACCGAAAATCAGCCTTGTGCTGAATATTACGCCAGATCATCTGGATCGCCATAAAACGATGGAACGATATATCGAGTTAAAGGAAAGTATTGGTAAAAATCAGACGAAAGAGGATTTTATGATCCTCAACGCCGACGATCCATACTGCCTGAAGCTGCGGACAGAGGCTCGGCGCGTATTCTTCAGCCTGCGGCGTGAATTGGACGAGGGATTTTACCTGAACGGCAGGCAAATCCATGTAAAGTTTAATAATCTGGACATAGACCTGCTTGACGCCGACGAGATGAATATCTTCGGGAATCATAATGTGGAGAACGCGCTGGCCTCGGCGGCGGCGGGCATATGCGCCGGAGCGCCGGCTGAAACCGTGAAACAGGCGATATTAAACTTTAAGGCTGTAGAACACCGCATAGAGTTCACGCGTGAACTGAATGGCGTACGGTTTTACAACGATTCCAAGGCTACAAACACCGACGCGGCTATCAAGGCTATTACGGCTATGCGCGAGCCGATAGTGCTTATAGGCGGCGGGTATGATAAGCGCGCGGATTTCAGTGATTGGATAAAGGCTTTTGACGGACGCGTCAAACACTTGGTTTTATTGGGCGAGGTCGCCGATAAAATAGCTGATACATGCCGCGCGTTTAATTTCACGGCTTTCGAGCGCGTCAACTCGTTAAAAGACGCTGTAGACGCGGCTTACGGCAAGGCTGAAAAAGGAGACTGCGTTTTGTTGTCGCCCGCGTGCGCCAGCTGGGATATGTTTGATAACTATGAACAACGAGGCTGGCTGTTTAAGGAATTTGTAAATATGCTGTAAGGAGTCAGAATCATGGATCGTGCATACTCCATAAAAGAACACCAAGCGAAAAAAAAGGGAGCGTTATCAAGCGTTATCACAGTAGGCGCGATGGACTACACGCTGCTGATTGTTGTGGTTATTCTTGCGTTAATCGGCGTTGTTATGGTTTTTAGCTCCAGCTTCATGAGGGCTAATACGGAATTGGGCGACCCTTATTTCTATCTGAAAAAGCAGGGCGTCTTCTTTGCTGCCGGCTTGCTGCTCATGCTATTGATGTCGAACATTAATTATGAATACATACGCAGGCTGGCCCTGCTTTTATATGTGATCGCGAACTTGCTGTTAGTGCTGGTTCTGGTAATCGGCATATCATCGCACGGCGCGACGCGATGGATACCGCTTCCCCTTATCGGCCAGTTTCAGCCGTCTGAGGTCGCGAAAGCGGCGCTTATATTCTTTTTATCGTTTCTTATATCAAACAATAAGAAACTGCTGACCAAATGGCCTACGTTTATTCTGCTTTGCGGTATAGCGGCTATTACTTCGGGTTTGGTTTTTTTAGGGAATAATATGAGTACCGCGATTATTGTTATGATAATCGGAATCGGCGTTATATTTACGGCAAGCCCGTATATCGCGCGCTTTGTGGTGGCGGTGTGCGGCGGGGTCGCCGCTATATTGGGATATCTGGCTCTGTCTTCCGCTTCGGAGAATTTTCGCGCCGCGCGGTTTGAGGCGTTTCTTCACCCGTTCGACTACCCAAAGACCTTTGGCTTTCAGATTATACAGTCGCTGTACGCCATAGCCTCCGGGGGCATGTTCGGCCTCGGACTGGGGCAAAGCAGGCAGAAGACCTTTCTGCCGGAAGCGCATAATGATATAATATTCTCCATTATCTGCGAGGAACTGGGGTTCATCGGAGCGGCGGCCGTACTGCTGCTGTTCGGCATACTCATCTGGCGCGGTATTAAAACGGCTATGAACGCCCCTGACACATTCAGCTGTCTGACCGCTATGGGCATAATGATACTGGTGTCCAGTCAGGTGCTGATAAATGTGGCGGTCGTAACCAACAGCATACCCAATACAGGCGTTCCTTTGCCGTTTATCAGTTACGGCGGCACATCGCTGCTGGTAGCTATGGGTTTGATAGGCGTGCTGTTGAATATTTCAAGATGCGTAAAGACATAAATCAGAAAGGAGCGGACGCGGATAATGAGCTTTGAGAAAATACGAAAAATACCCGGGGCCGATGAGATCATACAATTGGTTCCCATGAGCACTGAATTAGTAAAAATCAAAGCGAAACGCGATGTGGAACTAAGGGAGATAATAGAAGGCGGAAACGATAAATTTTTGGTTATTGTAGGGCCATGCTCCGCGGACGAAGAGGATCCGGTATGCGATTATGTCTCGCGGTTGGCCGCTCTTAATGAAAAATTAAAAGACAAGCTGTTTATTGTACCGCGCATATATACCAATAAACCGCGTACCACCGGAGAAGGATATAAAGGTATGCTGCATCAGCCCAATCCGGACGAGGCGGCCAATATGCTGGACGGTATTCTGTCTATCAGGCGCATGCACGCCCGCGCCATACAGGAATCGGGCCTTACCGCGGCCGATGAAATGCTGTATACGGATAATTTGGCATATTGCGAGGATATGTTGAGTTATATCGCCATAGGCGCGCGTTCCGCGGAGGATCAGCAGCACCGCCTGACCGCCAGCGGCATAGACCTGCCGGTAGGCATGAAAAATCCCACAAGCGGGGATTTCAACGTGATGTTCAATTCTATTCAGGCGTCGCAGGCCAGTCATACCTTTATCTATCAGGGCAGTGAAGTAAAAACCAGCGGCAACCCGCTTTCGCACGCCGTACTGCGCGGCTCGGTGAATAAGCACGGCGCCAGCCTGCCCAATTACCATTATGAGGATCTGAAGCTGGCTGCGGAGATGTATGAGCAACGGGGCTTGAGGAATCCCGCGATTATTGTGGATGTAAATCATTCGAACTCGGGCAAGCGCTTTGCGGAGCAGCCGCGCATTGCCAAGGAGATACTGCACAGCCGCGGATACAGCGAGCGTCTGCGGCGGATGGTGCGCGGTCTCATGATAGAGAGTTATATAGAGGAGGGCAGCCAGAAGATCGGTGAACACGTGTACGGCAAATCCATAACGGACGCATGCTTGGGATGGGAGGATACGGAAAAATTGCTATGGCATATCGCGGAGAACGTTTAAGCGCAATATCACAGTAACTCATCCCCTCGCAGCGCTTCATACGCCGTGTCCGCGTCGAACCCCCTGCGCAGCAGAAAGCTGAACGCACGGCTCTTCTCTTTTTCATCCAAGACGGGTTTATTTTTGTATCTGGCGCGGAGCGCCGCCGCGGCTATCCGGATTTGCGGGCCTGCGGCCTGTTCGAGGGCGGCGTCAATCAATTCCTGGCCGACGCCCCGCCCTCGCAGTTCCCACTCTATTTTATACGGCCCGTATCCGGCGCTTACGCGTTCTTTTACATATTGGGCGGCGTATGAAGCGTCGTCAATATACTTATATTCGTAAAGCATATCCATTACACGCGCGATAATATCCGGCGCGTAATCATCGGAGAGTTTTTGCTCCACTTCCTTAACCGTACGCGGCCGGCGCGCCAAATAATCCAAAGCCTTCTGGCCGGCCTGCGTCAAAACGACCTGATCGCGGATATATTCAAAACGTTCGCGGCTTATTTCCACTCCCTCGCGCAGTTTATAATAAAGCAGATCCACCTCGTTTAAGCTGAAGGCGAACTCGCCGTCCAGATGTACCGACCAGCGGTTCCGCCCGCGTTTTTGACGCTCCAGTTTAGTTATAAGCATTTTTACCTCCAAGGGCCGGGCGATCGCTCTCATCTGACCCGCGAATAGTTAGAGTGAACCGCGTTCCTTCACGCTGTAACTATTCGTCGTCTTCCAGGTTAATCAGCATTTCATCGATCAATAAATCATCCTGCGTGACATCGACATTTTCCTCGGTCAAATCACTGGGTTGAATGTAATTATCCGGTAAAGTTAAGGCTTCCAGTTCTTTCATACCATAATACCCGCGGACGGCGTTTTCGATCTCATGGGAAACGTCGGGGTGATCCTTCAGATAATCTTTGGCGTTTTCGCGCCCTTGCCCCAGCCGGATGTCATTAAATCCGAACCAGGCGCCGCTCTTGGAAACTATGCCCAGCAAGGTTCCTAAATCCAGTATATCGCCCTCTTTAGAAATTCCGTGGCCGTACATAATATCGAACTCACACTGTTTAAATGGCGGCGCCACTTTATTTTTGGCTACCTTCACGCGCGTGCGGTTGCCCACAAATTCCGCGCCCGCCTTTATAGAGTCTATTTTGCGTATGTCTATGCGCACGGAGGCATAGAATTTCAGCGCCCGCCCGCCAGTCGTCGTTTCCGGATTGCCGAACGTCACGCCTATTTTATCGCGTAGTTGATTAATGAATATAACAATACAGTTGGTTTTGCTGGTAATGCCGGTGAGTTTACGCAGCGCCTGCGACATCAGACGCGCCTGAACCCCCATATGGCTGGCGCCCATGCTGCCCTCTATCTCGGCGCGCGGTACGAGCGCGGCCACAGAGTCTATAACCACAATATCTATCGCGCCTGAACGCACCATGTGTTCCGCTATCTCAAGCGCCTGTTCCCCGTCGTCCGGCTGTGATATATATAATTCGTCTATATTGACGCCCAGCTTTTTGGCGTAAACCGGATCCAGCGCGTGTTCGGCGTCTATATATCCCGCAATGCCGCCCAATTTCTGGGTTTCGGCGACGCAGTGCAGCGCAATGGTTGTTTTTCCGGATGATTCAGGGCCGTACACCTCCACGATGCGCCCTTTCGGCAGCCCGCCCACGCCCAGAGCCACATCCAGGCTCAGGGAACCGGTCGTTATAACCGGAATGTTATCTGAACTAATATCCCCGAATTTCATAACAGCGCCTTTACCAAACGCCTTCTCAATTCCGGCTATAGCCTCATTCAGCGCGGCTTGACGCGGATCTTCCGCAGTGGTTTCAGGCTCTTCCTTTATCCGCTCTTTTTTAGACGCGCGTTTTTTTGTTTTTACCTCGTCTTTTTCTTTTAATTCTTCCATAAGAAATCCTCCGTCAAATTTTTATTATTTCCCGTCTAAGCGTGTCCAGAGCCGTAACCACCGCGCGGATGCGCACTTTCGCGCGGTCTCCCGTAAGATGCAATGCCTTTGTGATTATTCTGCCTTTAACGCAGAGCCCCACATACACCAAACCTACCGGTTTTTCCGGGCCGCCTCCGTCCGGTCCGGCTATACCTGTAGCGCTGACGCCGATATCCGCGCCGGATGTCTCCGCTATACCCTTTGCCATCTCCGCCGCTGTCTGTTCACTGACCGCGCCATATTTTTCCAATGTCTCCGGTTTAACGCCCAATCGTGTCATTTTCGCACTGTTAGAGTATGTGATCGCGCCTTCGAGCAGCACGGCCGAAACCCCTGGAAAGTCTACCAGTTTGGCCGTAAGTAAACCACCCGTACATGATTCGGCGCAGGACAGCGTCAAGCCTTTTTCGATCAGCAGTTTTACAATCACGCCTTCCAGGCTGTCGTCGTCTTCTCCATAGATATTCTCTCCCAAACGCAGCCGTATCTCGTCGACGGTTGGGCCGACAAGCCGCCGAGCCTCCGCTTCGTCTTTCCCGGACGCGGTTATGCGGAACCATACTTCTGAGGTCTTGGCATACGGCGCTATAGTCGGGTTTGTCTGCGCGTCAATCAGGTCTTTCAGCATTTCTTCGGCCTGGCTTTCACCAATACCGCATATCTTAAGCGTCTTAGACGCCAAAACCACGCCCGATCGCGGCTTCAGCGCCGGTTTAACCGAGTTCTCAAACATGGGAATACATTCGTTTGGAGGGCCGGGCAGCATAAACAGCGTCTTGCCGTCGCGCTCAATGCAGCAGCCCGGCGCGGTACCATTGTCATTGGTCAAAATTAAGCAGCCTTCAGGCATCATCGCTTGTTTTTTGTTGGTCGTCGTCATATTGGCGTGCATTTTCTTAAACAGGGCGTTTATTTTTTCCCATGACCGCTCGTGGAGCTCCAGTTTCAAGCCGAAATACTCGGCGGCGGTTTCTTTTGTAAGATCGTCTTCCGTAGGGCCCAAACCGCCGGTGGCAATCACAATATCCGCCCGGCTGAACGCCGTCCTGTACGCGTTAAGCAACCGTGATCGATTGTCGCCCACAACGGTCTGGTAAT
This sequence comes from Clostridiales bacterium, assembly GCA_031282635.1. GTDB lineage: Bacteria > Bacillota > Clostridia > Lachnospirales > WQUN01 > JAISZF01. Next base: position 4,902 of record JAITDJ010000107.1, on the reverse strand, counting down.
AAACGTTAATACCCATATCAGCCAGTTCGCGAGACAGATACCGCGCGTTTGTGTTTAAAATATCGCCAAGCAGCAATTCCGTGCCTACCGCTAAAATTTCCGCTGTCATTTTTTGATACCATTCCTCTCTGACATTACATTTTTATTTATTAAAATATAATCAACGGCGGATACAACAGTTAAAACAACCGTAACCGTTATGGCCGGGAACAGGATAACATTCGGAACAAATCCCGGTAAGATCAATATAATCATAACCATTTGAGAAATGGTCTTAAGCTTCCCCCAGTTTGAAGCTGCAATCACAATATTGCGCTCCAACGCCAACATCCTGAACCCGGTGATAAGGAATTCGCGGCTGATAATGATAATAACCGTCCAAGCGGGCAGAACTGCCGTCTGAACCATTGCGACAAGCGCGGCGGCGACCAGCAGTTTATCCGCCATAGGATCCATCAGCTTGCCGAAATTCGTAATCAGGTTCCGGCTGCGGGCAATATGCCCGTCTAAAGCGTCCGTCAGCGACGCCGTGATAAATACGCCCAGAGCGGCGTACCGGCTGGCCGGATCGCCGAAAATATTATATGGATACAGCGCTAAAAATACAGGGATCAGACATACCCTTAATAATGTCAGTTTATTGGGAAGATTCATCAGATATCCTCATTCCGTATAGATCGTGCTCGCCCGCCTCGCTGATAAGCACATTTACAAAATCGCCCGACATGATCTCCTCATCGCTGTGAAAAAAGACCATCCCGTCGTTTTCCGGGCAATCCCTGTAGGATCGTCCGCAGTATAAACAGCCTTGAGGGTTTTCTTCATCCGGCACGCGGCCTTCGGTCAAAACGGTAAGCGTTTGAGCGACAAACTGTTTATTATTGTTAAGCGAGATACCCGCCTGTTTTTTCAAAAGAATATCGCGCCGGTCGTTTTTCAGCTTTTCAGGCAGATGCCCTTTCATTGTATACGCCGGGACGCCTTCTTCCCGGGAAAACGTGAACGCGCCTAAATGCTCAAAACGCATATCCTCCACAAAGTTTCTTAATATTTTAAAATCCCTTTGAGTTTCTCCGGGAAAACCTGTCATAATAGTCGTGCGCAGCGCAATGCCGGGAATTGTTTCCCTGAGCCGGCCGATCAGACCGCGCAATTCCGTCTCCGCGCTTTTGCGCCCCATACGTTTTAACACGCTGTCGGACGCGTGCTGCACAGGCATATCCAAATACTTGCAAATTTTATTATTCTCGGCTATTTCCGTTATGAGCGCTTCCGTGATATTCTCCGGATAGGCGTACATAACGCGCAGCCAGGCTATCTCAGGTATGTCCGAAAGCTTACGCAGCAGTATGTCAAGCGACGGACGGCCGTATATATCTTTGCCGTACATCGTTGTGTCCTGCGCGACCAGTACCAGTTCTCTCACCCCCTGAGCGGCCAGATTCGCGGCCTCTGCCAGCAGACTGTCCGCCTGCCGGCTTTTATGCGGACCTTTTATATAGGGAATAGCGCAGTACGTACAGCGATTGTCGCAGCCTTCGGCGATCTTCAGATACGCATAGCCCATATGCGTGCTGAGCGCACGATTAATATAGAGATCTTCTGACGATTCATCAGCGCCCGGTTCGGACGCCGGGCCATTAAATATCCGTTTTATGACATCCACGATCCGCGGCAGTTCACGCGTGCCTAAAATCGCGTCCACTTCGGGCAGTTCGGCGAGTATATCATCTTTATAGCGCGTTACCATACAGCCGGTAACGATCAACGCCTTGCAGGCCCCGGATGTTTTATACCCCGCTAACTCAATCACCGCGGCGATGCCCTCGCGCACGGCGGCTCTGATAAACCCGCAGGTATTTACAATTATAGCGTCCGCGGTTTCAGGTTCGTTGACAATTGCAAACCCTTCCCGCCGAACCAGCCCAAGCATGGCCTCGCTGTCCACTAGATTTTTGTCACACCCTAACGAAACGACATGTATATTTATTGGCTATTCCTCCATTGCTCCATAGTGATCAGTACTTTGCGCGGCTTGCTGCCATCCTCGGGGCCCACGACGCCCCGCGCTTCCAACTCCTCGATCAAACGCGAGGCGCGGTTATAACCGATTCTGAACTGGCGCTGCAGCATTGACGCCGATCCTTTACCCCTTGAGATCAGGAATTCCACCGCTTCGTTATAGAATTGATCCAAATCATCGTTCGATTCACTCATACGGGCTATATCGGTAACGCGTTCAGCCATTTCCTGATCCATCGAAACGGGGTTTTGATCTTTGAGGAAATCAACGATTTTTTCGACCTCCCGGTCGGAGATAAAGCCGCACTGGATACGAACGGGTTTATTCAGCCCCGCAGGCAGGAACAGCATGTCGCCCTTGCCCAAAAGCTTTTCAGCGCCGGTCATATCCAAAACAGTGCGCGAATCAGTGCCGGAGGACACAGAAAACGCCAGGCGCGAGGGTATATTGGCTTTGATAAGCCCGGTGATGACGTCGACAGACGGACGCTGCGTGGCGATAATCAGATGCAAGCCCGCGGCTCTGGCCTTCTGCGCCAGCCGGCAGATCAATTCCTCGATCTCGCCCTTGGCGACCATCATCAGATCGGCCAGCTCGTCTATTATTATGACAATCAGAGGCAGTATGTCCGTTTCGCCCCGCTCCGACTTAATGGCGTTATAACTCTTTAAATCACGCACGTTGGCCTCGGCGAACAGGTTATAGCGGATATCCATCTCAGACACGGCCCAGTTAAGCGCGGCGGACGCCTTTTTGCAATCAGTCACCACAGGCGCGAGCAAATGAGGTATGCCATTATAAACGCTCAGTTCGACCACCTTGGGATCAACCATCAGCAGCTTGACCTCGTTGGGTTTGGATTTGTACAAAATACTGGCAATCAATGTATTTATGCAGACGCTCTTACCTGAGCCCGTCGCGCCCGCGATTAATAAATGCGGCATTTTTATGACATCGGCCACGACCGTATTACCGGCGATATCCTTGCCGACCGCGAACGCCAGCTTGGACGGGAACTTTTTGAAGGCGCCGTCCTCAATAATCTCACGCAGATATACCGGCTGCATGTCTTTATTTGGTATCTCTATACCCACCGCCGATTTACCGGGGATCGGCGCTTCAATGCGGATTCCCGCGGCGGCCAGACCGAGCGCGAGATCGTTTGACAGGCTGGCGATAGAGCTGACCTTAACGCCCGGGCCCGGCGCCATCTCATATCGCGTGACCGTCGGCCCCACGCTGACTTCCACAACCTTGGCTTCCACTTTAAAACTGCGGAGCGTTTCTTCCAATTTGTAAGAGTTATCCAAAATCTGAGCGCGCGATTCCGTTGCCGTTGAACCCGGGTTCCAGTTTAAAAACTCTATGGGCGGCAGCTTATAATTCTTATAAATGTCCGCGTCATTGACGCCTTCGAGAATACTCATGGATTTCAGCGGTTTATCGTCGTTTGCCGCAATCACGCTGCGCCTGCCCGATGTGACGAACATATTTTCGTTCTCGTCCGATTCATCGACGTTAGATTCGGCGTACATGCCGATATTTGGAGCCTCGTCAAAACCTTGCCCATATACCTTGGGAACAGACATCGCTTCTTCCGGCGGGTCGAAATCGTCAAACGGTTTAGCCATTGACCGCGCGGCCAGCAGATCGTCTATCCAGTCGGAAGACCCGTCCGGATCCGGAATTTTTTCCAAAACGCTCTTTTTTTCAGGCAAAGGCCGGACACGTTTTTCTTTATCCGAACTTACCGGCAGGCTATGTATCGGGCCGCTTTCCACAGCCGGGCCGGGATGTGACAGCGCGGCGCTTTCCGCGTTATTTTCCCCCACAAGCCCGCGTACGGTTATCGCTTCATTAACCGCCGGACGGATGCTTATCTCCCGCTTCTTCATTTCGCTCATAGCCCTGACAGGCCGTTTCCGCTGAAAATCCTCAAATGCCAGCAGAATCCTATCGTCCGCATGCCTGCCGCTGCCTGCGACTTGCGGGTTTATTTTTCTTTTTATTTTTGGAAGTACGGCAGGCCGCGTCGGAGGCGCGGCTGCGGCTGCCGGGGTACTCAACCGCGGCCGCGCGTCAGATGGCTTCATCTTGACTTTTATGTGTTTGTTTCCGAACTTTTCATAGTTTACCGGTTGGGCGGCGTACACGGTCTGCTGTTCACCCTCAACAAACAAAGAGGACAAAATCGCAGCCGCGAAATAGTAAACATAACTGAACACAGTTCTTGTTGTACCGGACAGCGAATGGCCTGAAAATAATACGCAGGCTGCCGTCAGCGCTGTGAAAAGCGTTATAATCGCCCCCGGCCGGCCCATCGCGTTATAGAATATATCGCCGATCGTTCCTCCGGCAACCCCGCCATTGGCGATGGAACCGGTTAAAAAATACGCCTGGGTAAGCCCGTCCCCAGATGAATAAACAACCTGGCTGTCTGTGCGGCTGATTGCGTGCGTGAGGCTCACCAGACATAAAAAAGCGCATATACCCCAAACCGCCTGCCCTTTTCTGTATTTTCGTTTCATAAACAGTTTATTGAATGAGCAATAGACCATAACAGGCGGCAGGATCATCGCGCCGATACCGCAGACGCCAAACAGAAATTCTTTTAGATATTCACCCGCTGAGCCCCCAAAGGAGGTTGAATACACGCATAGTGTTAAAAATACGGAAAACCCTAAAAACAACAGCGTAAAAATTTCATTGTACAGAGGGTTGACGCGGCGTTTCCTTATGCCTTGCAATGGTCTTTTTTCCTCTGCTTTTTTTACTTCATCCATGAAACGCTCTCCTAACTTTAATTACCGCGGCGCGGAGAAATCTACCGGAGTATTATAACATGCCGCGTTGATAATGGCTATAGGCCGCGGCTCGCA
>JAITDJ010000093.1 GCA_031282635.1 Clostridiales bacterium | reverse complement strand
AAATAAAAAAATAATGTATAATTATTCACAATGAAAAATGAAGGAGGTCAGCATGATAAAAGCCGGCATAATAGGCGCTACCGGTTACGGCGGCGGCGAATTGGTTCGATTGTTAGGGTTGCACCCGGCCGCGAAGGTTCGGGCGGTTACCAGCAGATCATATATCGGCAGGGCGTACCACGAGGTGTTCGCCAATTTTAGCCATCACGAAGAGTTATATCTTCAAGAGGAAAATATAGGGGTGATGGCGAAGGAATGCGATATTATTTTCCTGGCGCTGCCGCATGGAGTTGCCAGTGAAAAAGTAACGGAGTCTTTACTGAAACGCGTACGCGTGATAGACTTTGGCGCTGATTTCAGGCTCTCCGACGCTTCGGTCTATGAGAAATGGTACGGTGTTACGCACCACGCCAAAGATCTGCTGCCGCAGGCGGTTTATGGTCTGAGTGAAATATACCGTGAACGTATCCGCGGCGCGCGGCTGGTAGCTAACCCCGGATGTTACACCACTTGCGGTATTTTGGCGCTTTATCCTCTTATAAAAGAAGGCGTCGTCGACCCCGGCGATATAATAATAGACGCCAAGTCGGGCGTATCGGGCGCGGGGCGCGGGCTGGATCTTGGCGTGCATTATGACGAAGCCAACGAAAATATTAAGGCCTACAAAGTCGGTTCGCACCGTCATACTCCGGAGTTAGAGGAACAGTTATCGCTGGTTGCGGGCAGGAACATCACACTGTCGTTCACGCCCCATATGATCCCGATGAACAGGGGCATTCTGCTGACCGCCTATGGAAAACTGACAAAAAAATACTCCTATGATGAAATAAACGAGATATACAATCAGTACTATAAAGATGAGTATTTCATACGTATGACAAAAAAGGGCGTGTCGCCTGAAACCAAGTGGGTTAAGGTGTCTAATTTCTGCGATATCGGCTTCACTATAGACGAGCGTGTGGGCAGGATTATTGTCATCGGCGCGCTGGATAATCTGGTAAAAGGCGCGGCGGGGCAGGCCGTGCAAAATATGAACCTGATGTTTGGCTTGGAGGAAAAAGCTGGCCTGGATATGGCCCCGGTATTTCCGGCATAACTTGTATGGAGGTGCAAAAATGCCGAATCATTCAATAAACGCCCCGGCGGGCTTTTTAGCGGCTGGCGATCATATAGGCATAAAAAAGCAAAAAAAGGATCTTACCCTGATTTTATCAGAGAAACCCGCGGCCGCGGCCGGCTGTTTTACACAGAATATCGTAAAAGCCGCCCCGGTGCAATATGATTTATCAATTATCCATTCGGGCAAAAAGGTTCGCGGTATTGTAGTGAACAGCGGTAACGCCAACGCCTGTACGGGGGAACAGGGTTTAAAAGATGTAAAGGCCGCAGCTGGGACGTTTGCCGCGCTGGCAGGCTGTGAAAGCGACGATGTGCTGGTATGTTCGACCGGAGTAATCGGCGTCAATTTGCCGATGGATACTCTTTTGCCCGGCATAGGGCAGGTTTTCGCTCAATTGGGCAAAGACGAGGTCTCCGGCGGAAACGCCGCGCAGGGCATTATGACGACCGATATGTTCGCGAAGACAGCCTATGAGGAAGTATCCGTCGGAGGAATAACCGTCAAGTTGGCGGGTATGGCAAAAGGTTCCGCCATGATTCACCCCAACATGGCTACTTTGCTGGCGTTCATCACAACCGACGCCGCTATTTCAGTGGAATTGCTTCAAAAAGCCCTGGCTGCAAGCGTACGGGATTCCTATAATATGATCTCCGTGGACAGGGATACCAGCACAAACGACACCGCCTTAATTCTGGCCAATGGCATGTCGGGTAATACGGCCATCAATGCGGAAGGCGATGACTTTAATAAATTCAGCGCCGCGCTTCACAGGATAAACAAAAAATTGGCAATAGATATGGCGCGTGACGGCGAGGGAGCAACCAAGCTTATGGAAGTAAACGTATATGGCGCCGCATCCGATTCCGACGCCAGAATTATCGCGCGTTCCGTAACTTCGTCCAATCTGTTTAAAGCCGCGCTGTTCGGCTCGGACGCCAACTGGGGCAGGATACTATGCGCCATGGGCTATAGCGGCGGCAAATTCGACCCCAATCATGTCAGCGTGAATTTTCGCAGTTCCGCGGGCTCAATTGATGTATTGAAAAATGGCTCTCCGGTTCTTTTTGACGAGGCGCGCGCCAAAACGATATTATCCGAAAAAGAGATCTGTGTGGATATCCGGCTGACTGACGGCGGGTTCTCGGCTGCTGCATGGGGCTGCGACCTGACTTACGACTATGTTAAGATAAACGGTGATTACAGGTCATGAGGGAATATATCGAAAAAGCCAAAGTGCTGGTGGAAGCGCTGCCGTATATAAAGGAATTCAGCGGTATTACCGTTGTAATAAAATACGGCGGCAGCGCGTTGGCGAATCAGGAGATAAAAGAGTCGCTGATAAAAGATGTCGCTTTAATGAAATTTGTCGGACTTAGGCCCGTGGTGGTTCACGGAGGCGGGGCGGAGATAAACGCGATGCTGAAACGCATGCGGATTGAAAGCCGTTTTGAGGACGGTTTGCGCGTTACGGACGAACAGATCATGGAAGTTGTGGAAATGGTTCTTACGGGCAAGCTGAATAAGGAAATAACAACGGATCTGTCCCTGCACGGCATACTGGCCGCCGGTATCAGCGGCAAGGACGGCAGAAGCATACAGGTAGGAAAATACATGCCGAACGGATCGGACATCGGCTTGGTAGGCGCTATAAAGAATATTGACACTACGCTCATAAGGGCGCTGATGAACAACGATTTCGTGCCTGTAGTTTCACCGGTAGGCGTGGATGAAAACGGTGTCGGATATAATGTTAACGCCGACATGGCGGCAGTGGCTATCGCGGGGGCGCTTAATGCGGAAAAGCTGGTATTTTTAACAGACGTGGAGGGTATCCTGCGCGATCGCGCGGACACGAGCAGTGTGTACTCACGAGTCAAGGCTGAGAGACTGCCTCAAATGATAGAGGAAGGTATTATTACCGGCGGTATGATACCCAAAGTGAAAAGCTGTATGGCGGCGGTAAACGCGGGCGTTCAGCATGTACACATCCTGGACGGGCGCGTGGAGCATTGTCTGTTGATGGAGATATTCACCAAAGAGGGTATAGGTACGATGATTGAACGGTAAAAAGGGGCTGGAAAATGGATATCAATGAAACTAAAATTATCACTAAAGGCATGAACTCCATTATGAACACTTACAGCCGCTTCCCCTTGGTTCTGGAAAAGGGCGAGGGCTGTTACGTATACGATACGGGAGGCAAGAAATACCTGGATTTTGTCGCGGGCATCGCGGTTAATTCATTGGGGCACGGAAATGAAAAGCTGGTTTCCGCCGTCGCGTCCCAGGCGAAAGATATGATTCATGTGTCGAATCTGTATTGGACGCGGCCTCAGATTACTCTGGCTGAAAAACTGACCGATCACAGTATTTTCGATAAAGCGTTTTTTTGTAACTCAGGCGCCGAGGCCGTGGAAGGCAGTTTGAAATTGGCGCGGAAATACGCGTCGAGACATCATCCGGAGCGTTTTGAAATAATATCCATGAAAGACTCGTTCCACGGCAGAACATTTGGAGCCGTCACAGCCACCGGGCAGACAAAATACCAAAAAGGGCTGTCCCCGCTGCTGCCCGGCGTCATACATGTGACTTATAATGATATTGAGGCCTTAAAAGCCGCAGCGGGCGAAAAGACCTGCGCCATCCTGCTGGAGCCCATACAGGGCGAGGGCGGCGTTCACCCGGCGGACGCGGAGTATTTAAGCCAAGTCCGCGAACTCTGCGACGCAGGCGATATTGTTTTAATATTTGATGAAATCCAATGCGGGGTAGGACGTACGGGCACATTTTTTGCGTTCGAACAATACGGAATATCCCCTGACGCCGCCGCCTTGGCGAAGGGTATAGCCGGCGGCGTGCCAATGGGCGTTATTCTGGCTAAAGATAATTTTGCGGAAGCGTTCTCTCCAGGCGACCACGCGTCTACATTCGGCGGAAACCCGCTGGCCGCCGCCGCGGCGAATGTTGTTTTGGATGAGTTATTTGATAACGGCGTGTTGGAACATGTGAAATCTTCCGGCGCGTATCTGCAAGGGAAACTGGAATCGCTGCGCGCGCAAATGCCGGAAAAAATATCGGATGTACGCGGCTTGGGCCTGATGCTGGGGCTGGAGCTCACTGGGCTCGCGGCGCCAGTTATACACAAATGCATTGAAAACGGCCTGCTGCTGGTAAGCGCCGGCCCGAACGTGATTCGGTTTGTGCCGCCGCTGATCGTATCTGAAGCGGAGATTGATCAAATGACAGATATTTTACACGACGCTTTATTATGAATCAGAGTGCTTCACTTACATTACCCGTGAAGGCGCCTCCATATCATCAAATTGCGCCCAGTACAACTCACTGTAATAGCCTTTCAAGTTCATCAGTTCATCGTGCGTGCCGCACTCGGATATCTTTCCGCCGCGCAGCACGGCGATTAAATCGGCGTTTCTTATGGTCGAAAGCCTGTGCGCTATAACAAAGCAGGTACGCCCTTTCATTAATTGAAGCATGGCGGCTTGAATCTGCCGCTCGGTGCGCGTATCCACATTCGAAGTCGCCTCGTCCAGTATCAGCATCGGCGCGTTTAAGAGCATGGCGCGGGCTATGGTAAGCAGTTGCTTCTGCCCTTTTGATATATTTGTGCCCCCGTCTTTAAGCACGGTGTCATAACCGCCGGGCAGCGCTTCTATGTATTTATCCATCTGTACGGCCCGCGCTGTGTTTATAATATCCTCCCTGGAAACATTCTCCTTGCCGTAAGCCAGGTTTTCATATATCGAGCCTGAAAAAAGCCAGGTATCCTGAAGTACCATGGAAAACGCCTTGCGGAGGCTGGCCCGTGTAAAAGATTTAATTTCCCGATTATCTATTTTAATGGAACCCGACACAGGATCGTAAAAGCGCATCAACAGGTTTATAACCGTAGTTTTGCCCGCGCCTGTGGGCCCAACAATGGCTATAACCTGCCCAGGCCGGGCATTAAGGTTAAAATTCTTCAGAATAGGCTGTTCCGGATTATAATAAAAGTTTACGCATTTCAAGTCCACTTTTCCTTTAACGCCGGTAAGGTCAGCCGCCTCCGGCGTGTCTTCCACTTCAGTTTCTTCATCCAGCAGACGAAACATACGCTCCGCCGCCGCCAAAGCCGACTGGATTTCACCGATAAAATTGGAGAATTCGTTGATGGGCCCGGAAAATTTACGCGAATACAATACAAAAGAGGATACGCTGCCTAGCGTAATTCCGCCTCCCATATACAGCAGCGCGCCGAAAATACTGATCAAGGCCAATGATATATTATTGATAAAATTTACGGCGGGGCCTGTCATACTGGCAAAGCTGTCGGCCTGATAGTTAGCTTCGCAAGCTTCGGCATTTTTTACCTCAAACTGTTCGATAAACACATTCTCCCGGTTGTACGATTTAATGGTCTTCATTCCTCCGGTTATTTCCTCTGTATATCCGTTCAGCACACCCAGTTTTTCAGATCGTTCGCGATAAAGCGCGCGTACTTTTTTGGATCTGTACCGCGTGAACAGAATGGAAACCGGAATCGTGGCGACAAAGATAAGCAGTAACCTAGGCGATATGGAGACCATCATAAAGAAAGAGCCGACGATGGTGATAACGCTGGCCAGCATCTGTACTATATCGTTGGACAGCGAGGCGGCGATAGTATCTATATCGTATGAAAGTACATTTAATACATTTCCGATCAAATGCGTGTCATAGAATTTTACAGGCAGTTTCATCAGATGGTTGTAGACGTCGTTCCTCATACTATAAACAATGCCGCGGCTCAGACGCACCATAATAAAGGCCAGAACATAACTGATCAGCGATGAAAGGAAGTAAAACAAAAGCATCTGCCACGCGTAATGAAACACAATGGCGAAATCCACTTTTCCGACACCCGGTGAAATAGCGTCTATCGCGTACCCCGACAGCTTCGGTCCCAGAAGGGCCAGCAGATTTCCTCCGAAACTCAAAATCACGGCGATAAGCATAGTCCACTTATAGCGGGAAAAATATTTCCATAAGCGCCTTATCATAAAACTCGATTCGACTGACGGGCGTTCGAAAGCCGAACCTCCCCCGGCGAGGCTCATCATTCCCGATCCGCGCGGCATCAGACAACATCTCCCATTTGGATTCTGTAAATTTCACGGTAGCTTTCACAATGTTCCATAAGTTCATCATGAGCGCCGAATCCCGCTGTTCGGCCGTTTTCCAAAACCAGAATCTTATCCGCGCCGCGTATGGAACTGATTCTCTGCGCGACAATGATTTTTGTGGCGTCAGAAAATCCGTGTGCCAACGCCTCGCGTATTTTCGCGTCGGTTTTATAATCCAAGGCGCTCGAACTGTCGTCCAGCAATATTATTTCAGAGTTTGCCGCCAACGCGCGGGCCAATAAAATACGCTGTTTCTGCCCGCCGCTGATATTCGCGCCTTTCGGCGCCAGCCGCGCGCAAAATTTTTCATCATATGCGGATATAAAGTCGGCTTGCGCGTTTGACGCCGCGATTTCTACCGCCTCTTTTCCCAGACCACGACCGAAGTCTATATTTTCGCCGATCTCACCGGAGTATAAAAAATCGTTCTGAAATACGACTCCAAATACGTTATGTAAAACGTCAACGGGAACGGAGCGGATATCTTTTCCGTTCAGATATATTTCCCCCGCGTCGGCGTCGTAGAAGCGCAGGAGGAGTTGAAGGACCGTACTTTTCCCGCTTCCCGTGGGTCCGATAATCCCCAAGGTTTCGCCGCGGCGCAGTTCGAAACTTATATCTGCGATATTATTTCGAACCTTATTATACGAAAATGAAACATTATTGAACTTAATATGGCAATCGTCTTTATTCAACGGCATTTCAATAATTTTCATTTCATATGGAGCATTGAGTATTTCCGCGACGCGATTCGCGCTGGCTACCCCCCTCGAATATAGTATGAATAATCTGGAAACCATCATCAACGCGTTTAATATTATTGTAAAGTAACTCAGAAAAGCGATAATCACGCCGGGTTGGGTAAGGCCGGCGTTTACGCGATAAGCCCCTGCGACAACCACAGCAGTTAAACCCGTATTTAGAAGGAGGTTCATCGTAGGGCTCGTTATATTCATCAGATTATCCGTCTGCCGCTCTTTTTGCGTGACATCTTTGTTGGCTTTTTCAAAGCGCTCTGCTTCATAGTCGGTTTTTGAGAGCGCCTGTATGACGCGTATACCGGCCATACTTTCCTGAGCGCGGCGGATCAGCGCGTCCAACAAGGATTGGCTTGTCATATACAGGCGTATGCCATATTTAGACACAAGCCAGATAACCAAAGCCAAAAGCGGCAGGGCGGCCAGCAAAACGTTTGTCAGCACAGGTTCCAGACTGAATGTCAAAACAATGCCGCCGAGCATGAGAATAGGCGCTCGTACACCGAGGCGCTGCATACGGTCGATCATTTGATGCATATTGTATGTATCGCTGGATAACCGGGTTATAAGCGACGGCGTTGTGAAATGATCCTCCTGGCTCGCGGTTAAAGCGGTTATCCGGATGAATAGATCGCGCCTCACTCGGCGGGTAATATCTTTCGAAATAGCGGTCGCCATACGGTTTGCCATGGCGTTAAATATGAGAGCTATAACCGCGCATATTACCATCAGCGATCCCCACAGCCAGATCATTTTGACGTTTTTCACGGGCGCCAGATCATCCAGAATTACAGACAGCATCCATGGCAGCAACAGTTCAACAATCGTCCCGATAAACTTGATTAGCATTTGAAAGCTCATAACGCCCAGTTTGGGGCGTATATACTCAAAGATTGTTTTCATTTATCCTAGGTTCACACACCTTTCAAAAAGTTATATACTATATTTATTCTAGCATAGCTTAATCCGAGGTGTAAACATGCGGCAGACATCCCTATTTGACAATGACGATCTCAGCGCGCCGCTCGCCAGCCGCCTGCGGCCCCAAACTTTAGATGATTACGCGGGGCAGCGCCATTTGCTGGGCGAGGGTAAAATATTGCGCCGGTTAATTGAGGAAGACAAGATATGCTCTATGATCTTCTGGGGTCCGCCGGGGGTAGGTAAGACGACCCTGGCGCAAATAATCGCCGGTCAGACACACGCGTCGTTCATCAATTTCAGCGCCGCGTACAGCGGTATAAAAGAAATAAAGGATGTTATGGCCAGCGCAGATCGCGCGCGTATTTTGGGTGACCGCACAATTGTGTTTGTGGATGAAATCCACCGTTTTAACAAAGCCCAGCAAGACGCCTTTTTACCCTTTGTGGAAAAAGGCAGTATCACTCTGATAGGCGCCACTACAGAAAATCCCAGCTTTGAAGTAAATTCGGCGCTGCTGTCGCGCTGCAAGGTGTTTGTGCTGCAACCCCTTTCAGCCGATGAACTGATGATGGTGGGGAAACGCGCGCTTAGCCTGGGGTTCGGCGGTTTAGGCGTCGAACTGGAGGAGCATTTACTGCGGGTAATAGCCGAGTTCGCGAACGGAGACGCCCGTACGCTGCTGAACACACTGGAAATGGGCGTTAATAACAGCACGGATGGTAAGATTTCCGAAGAAATGGTAGCGCAGTGTATTAACCGCAAATTGCTGATATATGATAAGCATGGGGAAGAACACTATAATATCATATCCGCGCTCCACAAATCCATGCGGAACAGCGACGCCCAAGCCGCTGTTTATTGGCTGGCCAGGATGCTGGAAGGCGGGGAGGATCCACTGTATATAGCTCGGCGCGTAACGCGTTTTGCCAGCGAAGACATCGGCTTGGCTGACAGCAAGGCTTTGGAAATTTCGATTGCGGCGTATCAGGCGTGCCACTATATCGGCATGCCCGAATGCAGCGTTCATTTGACGCACGCCGTGGTGTATTGCAGCCTGGCCCCTAAATCGAACAGTTTATACAAGGCGTACGGCGCCGCAAGGGAAGACGCGCTGCAAACCCTGGCGGAACCTGTGCCGCTTCAGATCCGCAACGCGCCGACGAAACTGATGAAAGACCTAGACTACGGCAAGGGCTACAAGTACGCACATGATTTTGAGGACAGACTGACAGACTTGCGGTGCCTGCCCGATAAACTGCTAGGGCGGGAATATTATACGCCTACAGCGCAAGGGCACGAGGCGAGATTCAAGGAACGTCTGGAAAAAATTAACGAGTGGAAGCGGGAACATATGCTCAGGAGTGAATGAAAATATACGGAACGTTTCTTAACTGGGCTGGCATGATTCGAACATGCGTATGATGGAGTCAAAGTCCATTGCCTTACCGCTTGGCGACAACCCAATAATAAAAATACAAAAGCGCGAGACGGGATTCGAACCCGCGATCCTCGCCATGGCAAGGCGATGCTCTGCCACTGAGCCACTCGCGCGCATGCAGTTAGGGGGACTCGAACCCCCAAGGTCTGGGACCACTAGATCCTTAGTCTAGCGCGTATGCCAGTTCCGCCACAACTGCATGAAACAGAGATATTGTAATACAGCCGTTTCTTGTTGTCAAGGGTCTTTGATAGGTCTTTGAAAAAGCGAAAAATTTTCTCAATAATTTTTGAAAATTTCGTGCTGTGAAAGTGCCCAATACTAAAACTCGGACAATAACTGAAGCCCATGCCCGTTTAAAGTATATTTATCGTATATTAAAAAATGAGACATTCTCCTTTTGGTTAAGTGTGTCAGCAAATCACTTACCATTTTGTACAGAATGTCTCTTTTATTTTTCTCATTTGTCATTTTTTATATTCATTTCAGACGCGCGAACTGCTGTTCAGCGTCCATCGCTCTCATACACGCTATGTAGACTTCCGGATAATGCTCTTGCCTCAAAGTGCCTTTAAATAAATCCATTCCAAGCGCGAACCCGTCCGCCCCAGTCTCCTGGAAATACTCCGCCAGCACCGTTATAATCCTTTTCATCTCACCGGGCGTAAATCCGTTAACCTGACAAAACGCGGAAAAGAGCGCAATTGTTTCACGCGACTGGCTGCTCAGAGGCGTTACCGCTTTTACCTTCGCTCGAACCGCTTCTTCCAGACGAAGCAGTATCATCGCCGCGTTATAACTGTTCTTTCCCTTATCGCCGTACCGGTAAAAAAATTCGGCCATGCTTTCCCTTTGAACCCAATTTCCATCCGCGTCAGGCTGCTTTGTCCAAAGGAATGTCGCAAACTCGCTGAGTACAGGCTGCAACTTTTTTACATACAGCGCTTTATCCGGGTAAAGAGCCATAAGCGTTTCTTCTATGCCGCGAGTCCGCTGGCCGGCGGTCAGATCTGGGTTATACTCTTTCTCTGTCAGCTTGCGGTATTCAACAGAAACGTCCTGTGAAAACAGCTGAGTTTGGAAACAGTAACTGACGCCGTACCAGTTAAAGCCCCAATTTGCCAAAGGCAGGTTCGGATAAGGATCCGCCGGGTTAATTATATTATAGATATTATCGAACAAGGGATCGGCGGTAAACTCCCCCTCGGGATGGGCGGATGATTTACTGACGACGGGCCGCGGCGCGGCAAATGTGTAAGCGTAAATATCTTCGGGCTTCCACATGGCTTGCTCCGGCTTGTCCAGCATAGCGGCGGCCAGATTAGCCACGGCGCCGCCTCTGCTGTAACCAGTCAGCCATATCTTCACTTTACTGTCTGCGCTTAATCCGCGTATATACTCTGTAAGCGCGGAAACAACGCCCCGCGCGGCGCCGTACCATGACTCGTGATAAACGCCGTCACCCACAACAAAATTTCCGCCCCATTCCGCACCGTAGCCTCCGCCCCGCGGAACAACCGCAACAAGCGTATAATTTCCCGCCTTTATAGGCTTGCTCGCGATGGAAAACGCCACCTTTGCGGAACTGTCGTTCAGCGGCGCGTCATAGTTAAAATAACGGCAATTTTCGAATCCAAGTGATTTGTAAACAGCTGATATGTTTTTTTCCCGTCCGATGTTCGCGGAGACACCGTACCCTCTCATACTTTCAAGCGAAGAGAAGGCCGCCACAGCCATCCCCAGCGAAGCCTTCGCCAATTCATGCTGATATATATATCCGGATTCCGGAAAAAAGCGTTCACTGAACAAAAACGACTGCTCAAATTCTTTGGTCTCCGTGTTCGAAAACGGCGCTTTTACGGTGAACCATGTATCTTCCGCGGCCGATGCAACCTTGTTCGTTCCAGTCAGGTATATGGCGGCCGCGAGGATAAAACTTAATTTTTTTTTTAATTGGAGTATGCTCATTCTGCATAAATGCGATTTAGGGCATCGCGTATAACCCTCAATTCCTCATCGGACAGAGCCCATTCGCCTGCGTCCGCGTTCTCAACCGCTTGCCTCGGGTTTTTGCAACCTACCAGCGCGGCCGTTACGCCGGGCTGCTGCGAAACCCAATTAATCGCCACATGTGATACAGGCTTGCTATGGCTTTCGGCAATGGTTTCCAGCGTTTTGAGCAGCTCAAGGGCTTTGCCGAATAACGGTTCTGTAAAAAACGGGTAGAACATCGCGCGTTTATCGCCGTCAGCGGCGACAGGCGGCGTTTTAAACTTGCCTGTCAGCATTCCCGCGCCCAATGAGCCGTACGTCAGAACGCCTAAGTTGTTTTCACGGCAGAAGGGTAATATGTCCCCCTCAATTTCACGTTCCAGCAAAGAATATTGTGGCTGAACCGAATCCAAGCGCCCATTCGACATATACTGCTTCAGCTGATCGATGTTCTGGTTTGAAACCCCGATGGCTCGTATCTTCCCGGACGCCTTAATGTCCGTAAGCACGCCCATAGTCTCCGCTATATCCGTGTCGGGGTCAGGCCAATGAACCTGGTAAATGTCTATATAATCTGTTTGAAGCCGCTTGAGCGATTCATTTATTTCCTGTATAACAGTCTTACGCGTCAAATCGCGGGAACGAGACGAATTGAGCGGCAAACCGCACTTGGTAGCTAAAATAATATCCTTCCGGCGGCCTTTAACGGCCTTGCCGACAATCTCTTCCGAGTAACCGGAGCCATAGATCGGGGCGGTGTCAATCAGATTGATCCCGCTGTCTAAACCCGCGTTAAGGGCGTCAATACATTTACTCTCGTCGATCCTGCCCCAAAAGTCGCCGCCCATTGCCCATGTTCCAAGCGCGACCGCGGAAACCTTAATGCCGCTGTCTCCTAACTGATTAAAGCGCAATTTTGCATCTCCTCATTAATTACTTCATAAAGTTGTTTCGATAGTAACTGAGCCGCTGATCCAGTTCATCCGTCTCCACGGCGCCGTCTGAAAGAAACCGTTCCAAGATATGTCTGTTGGGCAAACCGGTTCTGCCGCCGACATACATACACTTAACAGCCGAAACCGCGCTTGCGTAGCGGGCGCATTCATCCGGCGGCAGACCTTCCAGAACGGCCGCTAAATACGCGCCGTGAAAAACATCACCGGCGCCTGTGGTGTCTTTCACCGCTACATCGAAACTTGATAATTTATAAAACCTGCCCGCTGAATACCCCACGCAACCCCTGGCGCCCTGAGTGACCCATACCACGCCGGGTCCCATTTTAGCAATTTCTTTGAGATTCCCCTCATAGTCGTCTTCATGACCTCTGAACATTTCAAGGTAAAAAAACTCGGAAGCGATAAATATATCTATTAAAGGCGCCAAATCAAGCAATTCTTTGTAATACCCGGCGGCGTCGATTGACACTGTAACATTATGGCTTTTCGCGTAACGCGCCGCCGCTATCGTGGCCGGATCCGCCGCGTTTTCAATATGCAGAATCTTAGCCGACGCGATATAACTATAATCTAATTCCTCCGGCGTTAGCGGGCCGATATCCCCTTTTTTGAAAAGAAATTTACGCGTGCCAAGCTCAACTTCCGAAACAGCCACAACTAAAGTGCTTGTACCTTCGCATTGAATAATATGGCTCGTGTCCACACCATTATATTGAAAATCGTTGATGATAGCGTTCCCTATAGCGTCTCCGCCTACCTTGGCCATCATGCCCGATCGCTTACCCAACCTTGCAGAAGCCGCCATAGCGGAAGCCACGTTGCCCCCGCCCTGACAGAAGATTTCATTAACAGCCGCCCCGCCTTCCCCTGAGGGGATGCGCGGGAGATTAACCAGATAATCTAACAACGCCGCGCCTAAACCGACAATATCCGCCGTCATAATTCTATCCCCATTACCGTTAATTAACTATGCTGTCCGGCTCAATATCGCCAAGATATTTGGCGGCTTCATGCACCGCCGCTTTATATTTTCCATGAACGCCGGACATATGATGAATATATGGTCCGGTCACAAATTTTCGCTCCCATGCGGGCCAGTTCTTTGTTTCAATCCAAAGATAAGTTCCATTTGTCTTCGGACCGGCGATGCCTGCGGCTTCATCGGCAAACAGCGTATATTTGCCTTTAAGCGCTCCGATCCTAAGCAGTGTGATGTCGCCGCCCCTTATTTCAAATTGTCCTTTGCACTGCTCCACATAGGCTTTACCGGGCTCTTTGGCCAGTGAGTATGGGAACGGACCGCAATGCCACAGTAATTCCCCGTTATCGTTTGTTGGATGACGGATTGTTATATCGGCGAAAAACGGGACAGTCTCGCTTCGCGCCGCGCCAAAAAGCATACCCGCGCCGACCGCGCCCAGCACGTCGGTTTCGCATATCACAGGCAGACCCTCTTCCGTTAAAGCGCCCCAAATAAAACAAGATCCGATGCCGAACGCGGCGCGCAGCATTTTCCAACATTCACCCGCCATTACGGTACACCCGTTAAACTCGGCGAGGCGCTTTATACCGACTGCGGCGGCGGCGATTTTCTTCCGAATTTCCAAATCCTGTGAAGACATATCCAGAAATCGCTCCCATTTGTCTAACTGGGCTTGTACCGCTTCAGGCTCATCTTTTAACACATGCTCGACTTCATCAAGAACACTGGACTCCATTATGGGAACTACCTCTATGCCGAATTTCTCCAATATTTCACTTTCATTATACCTGACGGATAAAAACGGCTGCGGCCGTGTACTCATCTGACCGACTCGCGCTTGGCTGAAAGCTTTGGCGGCGCAGACAGTCCGGATAAAATCCTCAAATCCCTTATCCAGAACGGGTGAACCTATCCAGCAGTTTTCAATATAAGTGAATGGAACGCCGTAAGAGAGCAACGCTTTTCCTGTAGCGAACAGACCGCATTGCACGTCATATGGCCTGTCCTCCAGTTGATCGGAAATGCCCAGAGGGGCGTCGTCCCGGGGACCCCAGATTAAAACCGGTTTATTGACCAGCTTCGCCAGTTTCGCGACAGCCTCTTCCTGACCGAAATTCGCGTGCGGAATAAACAGCGCGTCTACCTCGCTGGCGATGAAGTGTTTAGCAATTTTCTCTATTTCATCACTGAAAACGAGCAGACCTTCACGGGCAACGCCTTCGATGCCCACGAAATTCACATCATATTTCAGGCATAAAGATTCTGTTCTCTTATTTATCGCGTCTTTCCGGTTATTTTTAAACGCGTCGCGTCGTGTCGGCGCCACGCCCAGCGTGCATTTTCTGAAATTGTACATACCGCTCCTCCGTGGTTTAATAATCTAAAGCGGATAGCTGATTTTCCACTGTCTGCCCGTTCGACCCTGACTGGCTGTAAATACGTATCTGTTCCTCCGGCCGCGCTATATGCTTTCGGTTCCAAACAGTTTAATCTTCGAAATAGTACGCGATTTAAAACCTTCGCGGATTGCCGCCTCAACTGAAAACACGCTTAAACCCTCCGGCCTGATTTTGGAAAGGCGCGCTCTCGCTTCCAAAGCCAGTTCTGTGAAGATATTGATCTTTGACACGCCATGCTTGATAATCTTATTAAAGTCAGCATCGGAGATACCTGAACCGCCGTGCAGCACCAGCGGGATAGACACCCGATCCACAATAGCCTTTAATATCTCATAGTTGATTACGGGATCGCCTTTATACTCTCCATGTGCGTTGCCGATTGCCACCGCCAAGGCGGAAATACCCGTTGCTTTTACAAAATCAACCGCCTGATCCGGGTCGGTGTATTGATAACCGCCAAGGTCATATTCACTCCCTTGACCCACATGCCCGAGTTCGCCCTCAACCGGTATGCCCAGTGGTTTGCAGTAATCCACCACTGCCTTTGTGAGGCGCGCGTTTTCTTCATACGGCTCGGTAGACGCGTCTATCATGACAGATGAGAAACCCGCCGCGACGCATTTTTTTACAACATCGAAACTTTTTCCATGATCCAAATGAACAACCACGGGGACAGAGGATTTTTTCGCGGCCGCGAGCATCGCGGGCGCAAGCACGTCTAATTCCGCCATAGCTGGGACATCCGGAAATTGCAGTATAATCGGGGTTTTTGTCTCTTCGGCGGCATCCATAATGCCCAGCATCATAGTGATCGACATAAAGTCATACGCGCCTACCGCATACCCTTTTTCCCGCCCTTGAGGCAGAACGTCATTCAATGTAACCAGAGGCATAACCTATTCTCCTTTTATTCACATATTGAATTGTCTCACACGTGTTCAACGCCCTATCAATATAATAACATCGCGGATAGAATGGCGTCAATAAACTTGCTCTAAACAATTTATATTGATATAATTTATGTTAATATTATTGAATGCGGGCTGGGCTCGCAACTTGATTAAATGTGAAAAGAGGATGCGCCGACATGATTTTAGATGAATACATACCGTTTACAATTGGAAAACAAAAGCGTATAGCGCTGATAGCGCACGACAGCAAGAAAAAAGATCTATCGGATTGGGTGGAACAGCATAAGGATATATTAAAAAATCATTTTCTGTGCGGTACGGGTACAACGGCGAAACTTATCTCCGAAAAGACCAACCTGCCTGTAAGAGGCTACAGCAGCGGCCCCCTCGGCGGCGATTTGCAGATAGGTTCGCGTATTGTGGAAGGCTCGGTTGATTTTGTAATCTTCTTTTGGGATCCGTTGGAGTCGCAGCCGCATGATCCGGATGTTAAAGCCCTGCTGCGGATTGCGGTGGTCTACAATATTCCGATTGCCACGAACCGCGCCACTGCGGATTTTCTATTGTCCTCAACATTTATGGAAACTGAATATGAACGAATCATCGCCAACTACAACACGACAATCGAGAAGCGAATTATTGAGTTTCTGAAGTGAACCCGGCATATAAAAACCCCGGAGCGCCAGTTGCCGCTCCGGGGTTTTATTAGCGCTATTAAGCGCTCAGATCAAGCTGGAGGGGTACATGTTGGTATTATTAGAATCGGCGGCGTGGGTCTTGGTGTCGAAGTAGGCGTTGGCGTTCTGGTAGGCGTAGGCGTACTCGTGGGCCAGTCCGGCGTTCTGGTAGGCGTAGGCGTGCTCGTAGGCCAATCCGGGGTTCTGGTAGGCGTAGGCGTACTCGTAGGCCAGTCCGGGGTTCTGGTAGGCGTAGGCGTGTTCGTAGGCCAATCCGGGGTTCTGGTAGGCGTAGGCGTGCTCGTGGGCCAATCCGGCGGCCTGGTAGGCGTGTTCGTGGGATAGCTTGGCGTTACCGGCGGCGTGCCTAAGCAAAGATATTCTTCCTCATCATCAGCCGTCCCTAATTTTCCGTCAGGACCGCTGTTCCGGAACCATCCAACTCTATTGGTCGTGATATACCTGACGCCGTTAACCTCAACAAGACTGTAATAATCATCGGCAGTACCCGGAGTTAGATCCGGGCCTGCGGAATAAGTATAACCGACATACTGGCCGTCAGCTGTTTCAGTATATGTATTATCCTCATTATATATAAATGTGCGCCCGCTTATTGTTATTTCAGTCGAATAAGGCATTACCTCCAGAGTACGGGATAAAGAAACCCCGCCGTACGCTGCGGTCAAAATTATTTTACTGCCTTTTGGCGCATTATCGGCAATAATGATTACAGCTTCATTCCCATTTGAGCTGAATCTGAATCCTTCACTCTCCACGCTGCTCCAAACAACCCCGGTTGAACCGCCGTCGCTGAATGCGTGAAGAATGACTTCATCCCCAGGCTCGGCATATATGTAATCGCCAATAACGGCCTTATTAACCACTATGTTAACTCTAGAAACCGGCGCATCGACTATTTTATTAAGAAGCTGCCCGCCTTCAGCGGTGGCGTCATTAAAAAACACCTCGTAATTATCACCGGCGACCCCATCTTTGGTGGCCATCTGCGCGTCAACATAAATACCGTAGTAATAATAGTCCGCCGGCTCTTTGATGGATTCCACTTTATTAACCAAAAGGCCTGTCGCGTCGCCCGGCAGCAAGGGCGCCGCCCAGTACGCGAAACCATCTGTATCAAGTACCCAATAATTGCCGACAGGAGACCCCATGGCAATCCATTGGCTCATTGTTACGACAGCAGCCTCCAATGTCTCCTTGGCGTGTTTGCCGTCCGCGTTTACATTCAGTGGATGCAAAAATTCCGGAGTTCCCGAATCTACATAAGTCATTCCGTTGGAGTCTGTGTTGCGCCTCTCTTTCTCGGAGACGGGAAAGTAGTGTTTACCGCCGCCCATCGTCCAATTCCAATACTGGTGAAATAAATCGCCTGACGGTTTGGATGGATCCTCATCATCCAGACTTGACGCATGCGGCGTCCATGATGAATAGTCGTCAATTGACGCGCCGTCGACAATAGAAACCGCATGATTTTCATCAGGATTTCGTTTTATACCGGCCCCTTCGCCCACTTCCATGTACTCAGACAGCTTAATACGAACGAATAAGGGGGATTCTCCCCAGTTCTCAACATAAACGTCCTTATTCGGATCATCGGCGCAATGATCGTCATGTAATGTACCGCCGTCTCCTGGCCCTGTGCCCGGCTCCGGCGACTGCCCATCGCCTGTCCACGTATTGATTATGGATGAATTAAAACTCGACCAAGCAAAAGTTCCCGCAATCAACAACGCGCATAAAGATAAACTCGTTGTGGCGGCAAAAATCTTCCGTTTACTTAACATAATCACCCTCCCAAATAAGATGAATTTATCTCATCATGCAACCATAATATATCTTATTCCACATAATGTCGAGATAATTCATTCTTATATCCTATATTATACCAATTAATAAAAATATGTCAACATTATAAGTTTATAAAGAAAAATTGTATATAATTAAGTGTTATATATAAAATAATAATTTTTTGTGTTGTATTATGTCCAGGTTTCAAAACAATAGCTATTCAAAACCTCGATTTCGGAATAGAACAATGTGATAGATGCAGTTTCATCTCGTGTTCGCTAAACTGTCGATGTCTGCATTTGGACTGCCCTTCTCCGGCGCTGGTTTGGCTTGCGAAATCCTGTTTTTCCGGAGGAGGGCTTTTATCGTCGGAGATACTTCCTTTACGCCGTTCTCCCGCTCATAGCGCGGGGCTTAAACTGGAGTTAATTACCACCAGAACGGTGGTTTGCTGGTGGGTTTAGGCGTACATGTGGGTCTTGGCGTACATGTCGGTTTAGGCGTACATGTGGGTCTTGGCGTGCATGTTGGTTTAGGCGTGCATGTTGGTTTAGGCGTACATGTCGGCTTATACCACCTAGGCGTCGGCGTCGGTGTAGGCGAATCTGTCGGCGTAGGTGTAGGCGAGTCTGTAGGCGTAGGCGAGGCCGCAATCGGCGTAGGTGTGGGC
>JAITDJ010000090.1 GCA_031282635.1 Clostridiales bacterium | reverse complement strand
CTACAGATGCCGACAGCTACACTATTATATCAATTCAATCGATAAAGTCAAGTATTTCGGGAAAGGGGGATTTTTTATATGTACGATGTCATCATATTAGGCGGCGGGGCGGCGGGGCTTACCGCCGCGCTGTACGCCCGGCGCTACGGACTCAGCGCGCTGCTGATTGAGGAACTGTACCTGGGGGGCCAAATTATTAACACGCATGAAATAGAGAATTACCCCGGGTTCGCGGCACCCATATCGGGCGGGGAGCTGATAGATGAATTTGAAAAGCAGATGCGGATTTATAAACCCGATATTATTTACTCCACCGTTACCGGGGTGGAGTTAGCCGGCGACGTCAAAGTAATCAAGACGGTCAAACAAAGCTATGAAAGCCGATGCATTATAGCGGCCACAGGCCGTAACCCACGCGAATTGGGATTGGCGCGGGAAAAAAAATTGAGAGGTTCGGGCGTATCGTACTGTGCCACTTGCGACGGAAATTTTTTCAGAGGCAAGGAAATCGCGATAGTTGGCGGCGGAGATACAGCCGTGACGGAAGCGTTATTTTTAAGCAGGATATGCCGAAAGGTATATATTATACACCGCAGAGACAGCTTCCGCGCCGCTCGGGCCGAGACGGCCAAGCTGAAAACCGCCGGCAACATAGAGTCAATTATGAACGCGCGGATAACAGAACTGCTTGGCGAAGATAAGGTCGAAGGCGTAGTGTTGTCAGAAGCGGGTCATTCCCCACGCACACTGGAACTTTCAGCCGTTTTTGTGGCGGTCGGCGCCGTGCCCAATAGCAAAATGTTTGAAGGCATGCTGACCCTGGATGAACACGGTTATATTATAACGGATGATGAGATGCGCACTAACATTACTGGAGTATTCGCCGCCGGTGATGTGCGCAGGAAGTCGCTGCGCCAGGTAATCACCGCAGCAGCCGACGGCGCGGTAGCGTCCTATAGCGCCATGCTTGCCATGCAGGCGATTGATTAACCCTTAAGGCTATAAATTTCCTGTGTTTCATTCGTATACGCACCGTCCGCCTCATACACGGTAAGTGGCGCTAAGGTTTTAAGAAACGCCGCTCCGCCTTTAATAAATTCCATCAATATCAATATCGGAGGCTTGCGGTCATACGGATGGACGTATCGGAGGGTTTTAGGTTCAATACGATATTCCCGCGCGGCACACATAATTTCCGCCAAGCGTTCCGGCCTGTGAACCGCATAAAAACGGCCGCCGGGTTTTAACAGCCAAGCGGCCGCTTTTATTATGTCGCTTAAATCGCAGCTTATCTCATGCCGAGCGATAGCGATTTCATTCGATTCGTTAATTTTGCCCGCCCCCTTTTTTATATACGGCGGGTTGGCCGTTACCACATTAGCCGCGCCGGCAAGAAAGGTTTCGCAGACGCACCTGACATCGCCATTTATTATGCTGACTCGATCCGCAATCCCATTAAGTTTAACGCTTCTGTCCGCCATGTCCGCGCAAGCTGTCTGAATCTCAATGCCGAATATATTTTTAGCGCGAGTTTTGGCGCATAGCAGTACAGGTATAACCCCTGTGCCTGTACACAGATCAATTACAGTTTCACCTGCCCTAACGCGGCAGAAGTTTGCCAAAAGCACCGCGTCGATACCGAATCGGAAATATCGGGGCGCCTGGATCAGCATCATGCCGCCGCACTGCAGATCTTCCAGCCGTTCTCCATCAAATAATTCGTTAAGCATGGCTCATTCCGAGCTTTCAGGCGCAACGGCCTTAGACAGCACTTTTATTTCACGCACCGCGTAGAAACCTACAACAGGCACATCCGATATTTTTCTGCGAACAGCGGCTTTTACTATCTGACGCAGCACATTTACGGACAGAACCTCGCCCTCGCCATCCGGCGTGCGTATAACATCACCGGCGTTCGGCAGGCCGATGTTTAGGAATTCATACGTATCCTCCTCGTACTTAAGGCAGCACATCAAACGCCCGCAGATACCGGAGATCTTGGTCGGATTAAGCGATAGGCTCTGTTCCTTTGCCATTTTGATGGAAACCGGCTGAAACTCACCCAGAAATGTAGCGCAGCACAGAGTGCGGCCGCAAATGCCGATCCCGTTCAGTATCTTGGCTTCGTCTCTTACCCCTATCTGACGCAACTCTATACGGATCCGAAAAATCGACGCCAGTTCTTTAACCAGCTCACGAAAATCGACACGCCCATCTGATGTGAAGTAAAAGATTATCTTGTTCTGATCAAATGTCAGTTCCACTTCAATTAGTTTCATGTCCAGATCATGCTGTTTTATCTTTTCCAGACATATATCAAAAGCTTCCTTTTCTTTACGCCTGTTTGACTCCAACTGCCGGGCATCATCTTCGACCGCGATACGTATAACTTTTTTAAGCGGCTGAATCACATGCTCCTCCGGCTCCGGCCGCCTGCCGATCTCCGTATAACCGAATTCCACGCCGCGCGCTGTTTCAACGATAACCGGCATTCCCTTCTCGATCTCCATATCCCCTGGATCAAAAAAATATATCTTGCCGACTTTTTTAAACCTTACCCCGATTATATCAATTATAATTATCACCCGCTTCCCAGGCTTAACAGCATCATCTCCAGCGTCAGCTGGAAATTGCCATTTTGCTTGAGATTTCTTTTTGCCTGCCATATGGCGTCAAATTTTCTGTAAAGAGAGGATAAATCCGTGGCCTGCGCCTCCGCATAAATCTCATTTTTTTTATCCCACTGAATCAAGAAACGCGTGTTATCAGTTTCCTTCATCACGATAACGTCTCTGTACCAAAGCATAAAAAGATCCAATAATTCCTGTATATCTTCCTTATATGCTTCCAGAATATGAAATCGGGCGAATATCTCAGGCATGTCCAACCGGCGCAGCGCCTGGGCCAGCGAAACGACCGTCTCGCGCATTTCCGTAAATGCCTGAGAGGAAGCCAAGCGCAAGGCTTTGCCGATATTCCCTTGCGAAAAACCGCTGTAAAAACGTACCTGTTCCTCCTTGATGCCCTTACCTGTCAGATAATTTGCGATATCCTCTTCAGGTAGCGGTTTCATCCGGAATACAGCGCATCTTGACAGGAATGTCGGCAAAAACGCGTTATAGTTTTCTGAGAGCAGTAAAAACAATCCATACGCCGCGGGTTCTTCGATGGTTTTCAGCAGGGCGTTCTGCGCTGCCGCGGTCATGGTATCGGCGCTGCCGATTATAAATATTTTATACCGATACCGGTATGGCCGCGTTTCCATAGGCTTGATCACTTGATCGCGAATATCGTCCACCCCTATGGATTTCTTGTCCGTGGTTACATAGAAAACATCAGGATGGTTGCCGCTTTCAAACGTCCGGCAGGATATACATAAGCCGCACGCCTCTGTCTCACCCTCTTCACACTGCAGCGTTTTGGCAAGGGCTTTCGCCAGCATGGTCTTGCCCATGCCCGCTTGCCCGTCAAAGATATATGCGTGCGAGATCTTTTGAGAGAGGATTGAACTTTTCAGGATATCAATAATACTGTCCATACCAATGATTTCAGAAAATGAAGCCATAAAGACCTCCATAACAATCGGGCGTGCGCCCATTTACGACCGCAGACCGCTTTGGAAAGGATAATTGAGAATAATCGCCTTAAGATACATGGCATATGAACGCGAAAAAGACGCGGGTAGTTCACTCCCCGCATCTCGGTTGTGTCTGGAGCAAACCCAATTTCAAGCGATCATATCCAGAATCAAACCCTTTATCTCGTCAACCCTATCTAAAATGTCGATATGATCCTTCTCCGATCTGATTAATTCCCGCGCCAGTTCATCCAGTTTTTCGTCAACCAGCCTAACAATGCCGTAGACACGGTGCCTGCCTCGCCTGTCCAAAAAATTCTCACGCGTGAACTCATGCGAACGGGTAATCACCTCATGCATAAAATCCGACACCAAGCTTCTGTAATGACGCATGTCTTTAATATCCATATGCTCGGCAAGGCGCTTTCCCTGTACCGTTATATCACCCAGAAGATTACTGAGCCGTTGCGCCAGACCCTCGTCGTCCAGCCGATTTAGGGTAAAATTAAAGTCCGCCTCAGTGGCGCGCCGCCGCTCGGGACGCAGGGCGGAGGCGTTAACCGGCGCCGGCTGAGATATACGCACAGACATAACTTATACCTTTTTAAAATCTTCAACATTAAGCACAAAGATTGTAGCTCCGCCTACCGTAACTTCGACCGGATATGGGACATAACTCTCCGTCGCGTTAACGTGTGTGGAATTTACAGAAGTAATCTGTTTCCTGCTTTTACACTTTTTTTCAATAATGTCAACCAGTTCAGGGATACGTTCTTCGGTGACGCCGCAAATTAGCGTGGTATTGCCTGCCCTTAAAAATCCGCCGGTACTGGCAAGCTTTGTAACAGAATATCCTTTTTCATTAAGTAAATCCATAATATGGAAAGCATCTTCATCATGGATAATGGCCATAACAAGTTTCATAAATACCTCCTTCGTAACAGTCAACAGTGTAAAAACCTAAGCCATTTATCTATTTGCTTGGTTCACTATAACATAGAATAATCCGCGCCGCAAGCCCATAAATTGTACCGGGCGCGGCGAATCTACGTCACCTGCGGTAAACTGAGGAAGAGGATACCATATTCTAAATTAAGGTAATAGTTTACAATTTTAAATCATATATCTTTACGCTTGAATGTAGCGGTTACCGCAACATT
>JAITDJ010000053.1 GCA_031282635.1 Clostridiales bacterium | reverse complement strand
GAAAGCTTTATTATTTCACCCGTTTCGTAGTTACCGCTTCTGATGGATCCGACACGAAGCTCACTCACAACGAATGTATCAAGATCGAATACGTCACGGGCCGTAACCACGTCTTTTGCGGTTGAATTGGTCTTACCATCCGCCGTGTTGGCGAAAACAACTTTCTGTGAGGTAACTGTGGAAGAGTTACCTGGATCAATAGACACTGTGGCTTCGACATTGCTATCCGATATGTAGGTGACCAACGGGATACGGAAAACATAATTGCCCGCGTAATTATCCTTAACAGTTATTGTAGCCACATTATCATTAAGGCGCGACACTTCTAAGCTATATACAGCTTCTTCATACTCCACGCCGGCGATCTTTGTCAACGCGCCTCTTGTAAGGCGGTCATACTCGTAGATGCTGAATAAGTCGCCCTTAGAGGTATCGTATGTAGCAAACTCCGTACCACCTGTCTCGGCTAAAGTCGGAAAATCAGAATCAGTTGTCACATTGGCACTGTTATTTCTGAAAAACCACTTCGCGTTTGTCAAAGTCAGCTTAAATTGATAACCATCTTTAACATCCCTTTGCAAAGGAACCACTAAATCCGTACCATCGACATACCAATCGGGATCACCGCCCCAGTTATCCTGAGCCGGTATAAGATACTGACTTGCAATACGATCCGTGCGATGCTCCACAATAGCGGAAGCATCCGGCACTGTCAGACGGTTATCGACGTAATTATTGGTTGCCGCAAACACATTTACCGGCAGCATTGACAAAGCCATCGCGGCGGCCAGTAAGAGAGCAACCCGTTTTTTCATGCTTCTTCCTCCTCAATTTTTATTTTGGCTGTTGGAATCATAACGCTCACCTCCCAACAAATGCATTATAGCATTTAAAAAATGGGTAGTCAACAAATGGACGCAAGTGTCATACTATAGTAACTTAATATAGATTCAATTGCCGAACCGCCCGCTTTTTGTTGCCAAAATAAATATATCACTTTGTCCTGTTTTGTTCAAGCATTTTTTATTATGTAATTTATTATGTAACATACCTGTAATAATTTTCGTGTTTATTAATTCATCAAATAATAACTATTTCGATTTTTTGTGACGTATTTTTTTGTGACATAATTTACAGACGCGCTGCCCAGCCGCAATGGGGCCATGCCTCAAGCTCCGCCGGGAATCGGGCAATACATTCCCGATTCCCTCACGCGGCGTACGCCCGCGCGTCTCGCTTCGGATCTGACGTTCACGAAACGTCTACCTCGTTTCCATTTTATACCCGACTCCCCATACTGTCTTTATCTGCCATACATCCTCATACGGCATCTTCTCCCTGAGGCGCTTTACATGTACGTCCACGGTACGGGTTTCGCCCATAAACTCATATCCCCAGATCTGATCCAGCAATTGCTCTCTGGTAAACACCTGATTCGGATGCGACGCCAGAAAAAAAAGCAATTCAAACTCCTTCGGGGGCAAATCCAATTCCTTTCCGTGATATAACGCGGTATAGCGCGTCTGGTTAATCGACAAGTTCGGAAACACTATCATACGATCGACAGCGCTGTCATTCTTCTCATAACGCCGTAAGACGGCCTTAACCCTCGCCAGCAGTTCCTTAGGCTCAAACGGCTTTACGATATAATCGTCGGCGCCCATTTCAAGCCCGAGCACCTTATCAAAGGTTTCCCCCTTGGCGGTCAGCATAATGATCGGGACAGAACTAATCTTACGTATTTCGCCGCAAACCTGGTATCCATCCATGCCCGGCAGCATTAAATCCAATAGAATCAGATGCGGTGAAAAACCGCTGAATACCCCAATCGCTTCCCTGCCGTTACACACCTCTTTTGTTTCATACCCTTCTTTGTTCAGGTACAGCGAAATCAATTCCGCGATATGCGTGTCGTCGTCTACGACCAGTACCTTAAGCTTTTCAGGCACGAGAACCCGCCCCTCCTCTTTACAAACCGCGCAATATCATATGCATCCTTTCAAATATCAGCCCTACCGTAAACCAAGCCGGGGCAAAATCCAGCCTTATTACGCCCTGCACGGCGAACTTGCATCCGCTGTAATCCCACGGGCAGCTCTTAACCTTCTTTAAACATGTACCGGTTATATACTCTACCGCGAAAATACATAAGGTATATATCCCTCCCCTCACAATCAGCGGCGTCATTTCTAAAGCGTCATAAACCGGACCGGTAAAAGCCGCCAGGCCGTATATAAAAAACATCCAGATAGACGTGGTTGCAGTCAGCTTAAAATCGCGCCTGAATAATGAAGATAATCCTGTCCAAATAATCTCCATCATCCAACCGGATACGCCAAAAAGAAAAAATTGTGTCAGCATACAAATAGTATGAGCCTTTTACTCCGCCAGATACGCGACATTCCCTCCCACAATTGTCATAATGACCTTTGCCTTTACTTCCCTGCCGTCGTACGGCGAATACTTGGCCTTAGACGCGAAATTGGAGGAATTTATCACATGTGTTTCATTGAAGTCCGCGACAATCAGATCCGCGCCGGCGCCCGGCTTCAATTCGCCCTTGCCCTCCAGGCCCAGCATGCGGGCGGGCGTTTCCGCCATGCGTTTTATCAGTTCATAAAAAGACATCGCGCCCGTTTCAACAAGAGCGGCGTAACTCATCGCGAACGCGGTTTCTATGGCCGAGAAGCCGTAAGACGCGCGGTCAAACTCAACCTTTTTGCTTTCCGGGGTTTCCGGGGCGTGTCCGCTGGCGATAACGTCTATCGTGCCGTCCGCCAGGCCTTGAACGATCGCGTCGGCGTCCTCTTGGGTTCGCAGCGGCGGACGTGTTTTAGCCAGCGTGTTGAATGATGAAACCGAGTCTTCCGTCAGCGTGAAATACCGCGGCGCCGTATCGCACGACAACCGTACGCCCATAGACTTCGCAATCCGTATAAGCTCCACCGTGCCTTTGGCGCTGACCAGCGGGATATGCAGACGCGCGCCCGTGTACTTAGCCAGCAGGATATTCCTGGCAGCCATAACCTCCTCGGCTTCACGCGGTATGCCTTGCAGCCCCATCACTGCGGAAACCCTGCCCATGTTCATCACGCCGCCGCAGGACAGCCTTGTGTCTTCGCTTAAAGCGATAACCGGCATATCAAACATACGGCTGTATAACAGAATATTGCGCATCAGTTTCGCGTCCTGTACGCTGATGTCGCCGTCAGACACCGCGACGATTCCCGCTTCCTTCATATCGCCGATCTCGGCGATAGTTTCTCCCGCACAGCCCTTGGTCATGCTGCCGTAAGGGAACACATTGATTTTGGAAACCTCACGGCTGCGGACTAATATATACTTCACAACCGTTTTATTATCAATGACCGGGCTGGTGTCCGGAAGACAGCAGATCGACGTATACCCGCCTTTTACCGCGCTTTTGGATACGGACGAAATATCTTCTTTGTTTTCATAGCCCGGTTCGCATATGCCGCAGTGCATATCAATGAGACCCGGCAGTACGAAGCGCCGCCTCGCATCTATTATATCCGCCTTGGGGGCTGAAATCTCCTCGGAAATCTCCATAATAACGTTATCCTGTATCAGTATGTCTCCGAAGGTCTCGCCTCCCTCTTTATTCAGCAGGCGGCAATTCTTTATCAGCAGTTTCATAAGCGCGTTTCCTCCCGCCGCGCGTACGAGCCCGCGCCGGTTAGACTTAAAAGATACATAAGAGCCATACGCACCGCTACGCCGTTGGCGATCTGATCATTCGAAAGGCATTGGTGCGAGTCGATCACCTGAGAGGATAATTCAGCGCCCCTGCCGACGAGGCCGGGGTGCATAACAATGGCGTCCGGCTTCGCCAGTTTCAGCAGACGTTCGTCTATCTTAAACAAATTTCTGTATTCGTTTATGGATGGCAGATACTGCCCGCCGACATCCGCGTCGCGTACCTTTGCCACCATTATTACATCCGCGCCGCGTACCGCGTCGGCGGTATTATATGTTATCCGCGGGCCAAACTCGGCCCATTCGTCAGGGATCAGCGTCGGCGGTCCGACCAGCGTCACCTCCGTGCCCAGTTTCAGAAGCGCCCAGATATTACTGTGTGTGAGGCGGCTGTGCGCGATGTCGCCCACTATGGTCACTTTGAGCCCTTCAAATCCACCCTTCTGCGTTTTAATAGTCATCAGATCCAGCATAGACTGACTGGGGTTTTCATTGAGACCGTCACCCGCGTTTATAACGCCCGCATGAGCGTGTTCAGCTAAAAGCCTCGCACTGCCTGACATAGGATGGCGTATTACTATAAAATCGGCGCCCATCTGATCAATCAGATTGCCCATATCGGCCAAGCTGTTCTCCTCACCCAAGTCGTATGTAAGCGTCATATCAACAATATTGGCGCTTAAGTACTGGGCCGCCAGTTCATACGACATACGCGCGCGGGTGCTTTTTTCATAAAACATCAGAATCACGGATTTCCCGCGAAGATGCGGCGCTTTTTTGTTGGCCTGGCGCAGCACAATCTTCATCGTTTCGGCGGTGCTTAATATATACAGTATCTCTTCCGCGTTGATCTCTCTCAGGCTTATAAAATCCTTTCTGTCGAAGAACACGCTATCACATCCTTACTGTTGACGTCTCGCATATTCCAGCGCGTCATTAAAGTAAGACGGCAGTTCTGTCTCAAAAATCAGGCGATCACCGGATACCGGATGTATAAACCCCAACCGCCTGGCATGAAGGATCTGCCCTCCGGCAACGCCATGGCTCGCTCTTCCGTACACCTCGTCTCCCAGCAGCGGATGCCCCGTATACGACATATGTACCCTTATCTGATGGGTACGCCCGGTTTCCAGATTAACCTGCACATGACAGAAGCGTCTGAAGCGTTCTAACACATGTATATGCGTAACGGCGGGTTTACTGTTTTTATCGGTAACGGCCATTTTTTTACGGTCAGCGGGGCTCCGGCCAATAGGCCTGTTTACGCTCACAAAGTCCTGATGAATGACGCCATGCGCAATGGCGTGATAGACCCTGGCCATACTGTGCGCTTCCAGCTGAGCGGCCAGTGAGGCGTGAGCCCGATCCGTTTTAGCCGCGACGAGGACGCCGGACGTATCCTTGTCTATCCTATGGACAATGCCCGGTCTTAATATGCCATTTATACCTGAAAGGCCCGATCCGCGCCCGGCGCCCGGCCCGCAGTGGAACAGCAGCGCGTTGACCAGGGTTCCGCCGTAATGCCCGGGCGCCGGATGGACGACCATTCCGCGCGGTTTGTTTACGACTATCAGTTCGCTGTCTTCATACAGGACGTCCAGCGGTATATCTTCCGCCCTAATCTCGGAAAGCGCGGGTTCAACGACTTCCATACGGCAGATATCACCGACTTTAACACGCGTATTTTTCGGCGCAGGGCGGCCGTTTAGAAACAAATGCCCGCCTTCGATTAAATTTTGCGCCGCGTTACGCGTTATTCCAAACAATTCGGCCGCGCATACGTCAAACCTCCGCCCCGCGGCGGCCGCGCTTACCGGCGCGTCAATCATAAACCCTCTGGTTCCTCCTGGTTTTTTGACGTCTCACCCGCTTTATAGACAAAGAGGTAGAGTATGATAAAAAGGATAGTTCCTATCACCACGCAGCTGTCCGCGATGTTAAAAACCGGGAAGTCTATAAAACTGGCGTGGAAAAAATCCACCACATAACCCTGACGGAAACGATCGATAAAATTACCCAGGGCGCCGGAAGCAATCAAGAGCAGCGTGAAGCGGGCCTTGCCATACGCTCTTTCCCTTGGCAGACCCCTGTAAAAATAAACAATGCCGCCCATAATCAAGATGGTTATGACAATAAAAAACCAGCGCGCGCCTTGAAACAGACCGAAAGCCGCGCCTTGGTTCTCCACATATGTGAGGCTGAACACGCCTTCTATTATGGCAAGGGATCCAACCGGCTTTAACAGCGTATACGCCAAATACTTGGATAATTGATCTATCGCGATCAGCGCGGCGCAAAAAAGAATGGGCAGCATACCAGGACCTCCCTAGTCTGTTATATATTTAATAGCTTTCAGTATGCTCTCCTTGCCGGCGGATTGGTTGAATACGGCTTTACCGGCGGCTTTAAGCAGCACCATACGTATTTCGCCGTTCTTGTTCTTTTTGTCAAAAGCCATTTGATCCAAAATAGCCTCCGGCTCCAGACCCTTTACTTTTACAGGGAGGCTGAAATATTCAAACAGTTCTCTGACAGAATCAACGTACGTCTCATTAATCCAGCCTCGTTCAAGAGACAAACGCATAGCCGCCAGTATCCCAAGCGCGACGCAATGGCCATGCGGCAGGGTAAAACGCGAAAGGCTTTCCACAGCGTGGCCAAACGTATGCCCAAAATTCAAAATTCCGCGTAAGCCCTCCTCTTTTTCATCCTCCGCCACCACGGAGGCCTTAACCCGGCACGAACGCTTCACCACTTCCAGCAGCGCGGATCTATCCCTGTTTTTTATAAGCTGTTTATTGGCCAGGAACATCCTATAGAAACCTTTATCGGCAATCAGGGCTGTTTTTATGGCCTCAGCCATTCCCGACGCGAATTGCTCGGGCGGCAGGGTATCCAGAACGCTTATGTTTATATAGACGAACGCGGGCTGATAAAACGCGCCCACCAGATTTTTACGCCCGCCCACATCCACGCCGGTCTTCCCGCCAACGCTGGAATCCACCTGGGCCAGTAATGTAGTCGGGATCTGGACGTATTTAATGCCGCGCATAAACGTAGCCGCGGCAAACCCCGCCATATCGCCGGCTACGCCCCCGCCCAGCGCCGCCGCCACAGAACTTCGATCCATACGCGCGTGTGTGAAACAATCGTATATTTGCCGTATAACGTCTAAATTCTTGCTTTCCTCACCGGGCGTAAATATAAACGCCTCCGCGTTCAGCGCGGCCAGCTTATTCCGTACCTCGTCCAGATACAGTTCGGATACATTCCGGTCGGTAATCAGGCAAACCCGTCCGCCATTTAAGCCCGCGGCGGTAAATGCGCCCGCGAGGCCGTCAAAGCTCCCTTTAAAGTATATCGGATAATCTAAAGATTCCATTAGGCCGCCCCTTTCAGACATCTGTTATAATGAGTATAACATAATAAAACAATAAATAACAGCCGCCGCAAAGCAAAAGCTTTACGACGGCCGTCATTCATTATTTATTCACCTGATTCCAAACCACATCGCCCAGAATAGGAAGCTTGAATTCAGCGCCCTTATACGACATATACATTAAGTAGATCCAACTTACAAAACTCAAAAGCCCAAGCAAGCCGCCCAAGAAGCCAAACAAACCGCCCAATACCGGTAACGTTCCCAACAGTCTGAGTATCCATCCGCCTACCGCTAACAATAAAAACCATACCGTTGACTGTAAAGCATGGAAGCGTACAAATTTATTGTCGCGCTCCATTACATAGAAAAAAATACCGCTTACAAACCCCAGAGCGTAACTTAACAACCCGGCGATTTTTTCGTCCAAACCGAATACCGACTTCATAACCATTGCCCCCTTAATAGATTATTTACGCACATCTCTGACAATAATTACGCCTCAGGCGATTAATAGTCTGTTCAGTGACGTCCGGTCGCGTAAAAGTTTTTTACTTCTCCGCAATGTATGCCTGAAAGACCGCCAGCGACTGACTTTTGTGTATTATAAAAAACAGCCATACAGATAAGCGCCTGCCTCCATTCACCGTTTTCCAGCAGATGTTCGGCGGTAAACCAATTGAGTACGGCGTTACTGTTACCCGTATAAATATATATTCTATACGCTATGTGTCTCACAAACTGTATATACCCGGGATCGGCGGTATCCAGATTAATAATGGGCTCCAGCTGACTCAAGCTTAAAATATTCGACTGTTCCAAGAAGCAGGCGATGTCTTCCGCGCAGTACCAAAGTCGCAGGGTATTATCTATCCGCGTGTATTCCCAAAGGAAATATGCGGCCCGTTTTGTATTGTCAAATAATATCTCATTCACAAACATCACCCCAGTGAATTCAGGCGGCTTCTGGCGTTGGAGATCTGATTGCCGTCAGGATATTCGTCCAGCACGCGCTGAAAATAAACCCTGGCGCCGTCTAAATCATTCGCTAGTACAGCGATTCGGCCTAAATAGTACAAGACATCGTCACCCAAATCATCCTCCGACCGCATGTACCGCATCGCGTTTTCAAACTCCAAACGTGATTCATCATACTGCCTGCTGTTATACAACCTCACCCCGTCGTTATAATACTTTTTCGTCAGCTGCGGGTAGGCCTCGTTCCTGATATTCTGAAGACGCTCCAGCAGATCGGACGGCAGACCGTCCGCGCTGATGGAAGCGGCGGCGTCCACCGCCTCTTGATACTCCTGCCTGTCTACCCGGCGTTCCGCGTCCACAATACGGTTTATTCTGTCATTGAGTTCAATTTGGGCCCTCAAAACCTCGTTTTCATCATTCAAGGCCTTTTCGGAATCCCGCAGTTCCTTAAGTTCCGCGTCAGCGCTGTCGAACTGCTCCCGCAGAAGCTGAACCTGCGCGACACGGTCATTCTGAAGTTTTTCTATTTCCAAATCTTTAGCGGCAATCCGTTCAGGCAAAATAAGGATGTACAATACGGCGAAAGCGCTCAACCCGCCCAATATAAAGGCTATTATTCCCGCTACAGGAAAGGAACGGCCAAACCATGACGGCGCCCCGGGCAGCAGTCTGACAGCCGGCGCGACTGCCGCTTTTTTGGCTGAACGGCCAAGTTCGGGCCGGGTTTTCCCGGGTAATATCTGCCTGTAGTATTGAAGGGCAATCGCGTTATTGACGTCTAATGTAAGGATCTTTTCAATCACGCCCACAGCTTTGTCATTATCGCCTTGCATCAGGTAACACAGCGACAGCAGATTTAACGCGTCAATGAATTTAGGGTTAAGCTCAATGGCTTTTTTCAGTTGAATTATAGCCATATCGTCGCTCTTTTGGCGTATATAATCAAACGCCATATTATACATATGCACAGCGTCATTCAATTTTTCCATCTGACGAATGTTTTTTTGCATTTGCTGTATATACTGAACCGCGGGGTTTTCTTCAACGATCAGTGAAGCGCTTATCCGCCATTCCTTTAGGGCGTCGCCTGTCTTTCCAATCTCAAAATAGATAAGGCCAATTAAATTTCGCGCCGCTACATTGTTTTTATTAAGCGTGAGACTCTTCTTAAGGCTTTCAATCGCCCCCGTCATATCGGCGCTTTTAGCCCTGGCCAGCCCCGCGTTATAGAGTGAATCGGATATATGGACAGTCTTTGAGAATAAAGGCACATCCACCTTACAAGCCGGGCAGATATGACCAGACTCAAACTCCATTTCGCAGTTTGGGCATTTCAATTATATCTACTCCTTATCGGTATTTATCCGTCCCGCGATATCCTGCAGCAAATCTAATATATCCTTTACCTCATCTAAGTTCGCGGCCGCGTTTACATCTTTGTCTGCTTCGTCAGATCCCAAAACAGGCTTATATTTTTGAATCTCGTCTTTGAATTCTATCATTTCCTTACCTCCGCGAAGTATTTTCTTACATCGCCGATTAAGTAAAGCGACCCCACAACCGAAATAACAGTATTCAGATCGGCTATCGCAAGCGCCGTACTCACCGCCTTCCGGCAATCCGGCTCGATAATCAGCGGTTTATTCTTATCTGCGAACGCGGCCAAAGCTTCCGCCTCAAGCGCCTTATAACTGTCAGGCCGCGTAAAAATAAATAGATCGGCGCTTTGCGAAATCACTTCCATGAAACCCGCCGCGTCCTTAGTCTTAAGCATACCCACAACTACGATATGGCGTTTACCGTTACGATATATTTCAACAGAACGGCAGAAAGCTCTGCCGCCGTCCACATTATGAGCCCCGTCGATAAATATCAGCGGCCGCACGCCAATAACCTCCATACGGCCCGGCCAATGGGCGTTAACCAGCCCTTCCCTCACCGCTCTATCATCTATCAAAACACCTGTTTCGCGCAGCGCGTGAACGCATAACAGCACATGGCAGGCGTTGAACACCTGATACTGCCCCAGCAAAGACAGTGTTAAATCTTTATATGAGAAATAATCGCACACTACGGAAAATATAGTTTTAGTTAAGTCGTATTGGATATTGTTTACGAATAGACGTTTGTCAAAATAATATAGCTTTGCGCTCATCTCACCACATATCTCTTGTATCCTATTATATACCTTTTCTGTTGTCAAGTACAATACCGTAACGTTTTTTTTCTTTATTATTCCGGCTTTTTCCGCGGCTATTTCTTCCAAGGTATTTCCGAGTATATCACAATGGTCATGGCTGATTGAGGTTATTACCGATAAAAAAGTATGTTCCGGCGCATTGGTGGCATCCAGGCGGCCGCCGATACCCACTTCTATAACGGCGTATTCCACATGCTTCCGGGCAAAATAAAGCAAGCCCATAAGCGTCAGTATCTCAAAGAATGACAGACCGCCCTCCGATTCAGCCAGGAAGCGCTCACATTCGCGAATTTGACCCGCTATGCCTGCGAATGCCTCATCGTCTATACATACCCCGTCTACGGATATACGTTCATTGAATGTCTCCAAATGCGGCGAGGTAAAAACTCCCGTCCGGAAACCGGCGGCTCTCAAAATACTGGATATCATGGCGCAGGAACTGCCTTTTCCGTTTGTGCCCGCTATATGTATAATGCGGTACGCGTCCTGAGGCCTGCCCAACATATTCAGAATCCCCCTGATACGGCTCAAAGTATGCCTTTTTCCGATTTTGTAAGAATCGTATATGTAGTCCAACGCGTCGTTATATGTCAAAACCCAATCCCTCAATTCCCCATTCTTTATTCTGCCCTTATAAGAACGCGAATGAGAGACAAAGATCGTCCCTCATTCGCGTTCAATACTTTCCGAAATCCGTGGAAGATAAAATCTGCGGATCTGTTGAATTTGTCGAAACCGGAGTCTGTTTCGCTTCCCGCGCCCGCTTTTCCTGAACAGCGCTCAGCTTTATTACCTGAGTCAGCGCCGCTTTAGCCTTTTGTTTTGACCTTGGCGGCGCAGCGCCCCTGACCTTCCCGGCATTAAAATCAATCGTGTCATTCGCGCCCGCCTGCCGTTCGGCGGTTGTTTGCGGTGATTTATTGTTCCGCCTCGGAAGCGTCCGCGCCGCCGTTTGCCCCTGCCGCGAATCCGTCTGATTAATCGCTTTCGCGACATCTTCCCCATTTATCGTTTTGGCCGAAGCCCTCATCAATGTGTATACCGAAGAAATTTTCCGCAGCGCGTCTGTTTGTTCAGACAGTTCCCCAACAATGAATCCGCTTTCGGTCAGCCCGCTGGCGCCGCTTTGCGTCAGGGTCGATATATGGCTGAACCCATCGGACATTATGGAGAAATACTCGGACTCTTCATTGGATAATACGGATATTCGCCCTATAATATCCGTTACCTCCGTTATCGCTTCCACAATATGCTCAAAAGACTCCGCGGTACGTCTCGCAATAGACGTACCCTGGTTAACCTTATTTACAGTATCGTCTATCAGCTTGCCTGTCTGTTCAGCCGCCTCCATACTCTTAGCGGCCAAACTTCTCACTTCTTCGGCCACTATCGAAAAACCCCTGCCGTGCTCGCCGGCCCGCGCGGCTTCCACAGCCGCGTTTAACGCCAGCAGGTTTGTTTGAAAAGCAATATCGTCAATAACCTTGATGATTTTAGAAATATTGCCCGACGCGTTTTTAATGCCCTCCATAGCCGACAGCATTTCCCGCATCTCAACGTCGCCCCGATGGGCGTTTTCTTTTGAAGTGGACGCCAGATGCTCGGCGCGTTCGGCGTTCGCCTTGTTTTCGTCGGTTCTTTCCGTCATAAGCATGACTGTTTCGGTCAATTTTTTAATACTCGACACCTGAATACTCGCATCCTGCGATAGATCAGCGCTCTTATTCGTCAGTTTTCTCGCGGACGCCGAAATATCATCCGCCGCGTTACGCAAATCCGTTATAAAATAGTTAAAACCATCCATTATATTATTAAATGAGTCCCGGATTATACCGAACCCACCGGAATATTCGCCTGTTATCCTGGAATCCAGATTATTGCCCGCCAAACCGTTCAACGCCTGTGACGCGTCTTTCACAAAACGCTCCGTCATGCCTTTTAGATTATTAATCGCCGCGATAAGCGCTCTATTTAACATATTGTATTTGCCGGAGTCGGGCAAAGATATTGAAAAGTCGCCTGCGGACAGCGCGTTTAAAACATTGGCGGCGCCGGTGACAGCTTCCGCGGTTTCTTCGCGTTCAGACGCCGCTTTCTGAAGTTCGTCATATAAATGTTCCATGCGTAAACGCGCCGCTTCGAAAGCTAATCCTAGTTCTTGCCAGTCTTTGTTATTAAATAAAATTTTTTCGTCATAATGGCCGTCGGCTAAACGGTTCAGCCCGTTAACGATTCCCCGGAACATTAAGCGGTATTCACTCAGCGCGTTATCCGCTGAAGAAGACTCGGAGATCAGCCGTTCCCTCTCAGCGGCGGCTTTGCTTATTATTGAGGACAATGAACTCAATTCATCATTCTTTATTGTCTCCGCGCGAACAAATAATACCTTCGCGGCGGTTTTTCGCAATCTGGAGATTGAGCTTTCCGCTCTGCCGACGATCGAAGACACGGCAATCACAGACGCCGTCAGCGCAGCCGCCGCCAGGCCAAGCAAAAACAAACGCCCATTCGCGTTTTCTCCTATCAGTAACCATCCCGTAACGGCGAGTATCACCGTAGGGCACACCGCGACCCATATCAACATTGATAAATTCTTTCGCAAGCCTATCATCCTCCGTAACAGAGGGAACGGGTTATCCCGCCCCCCCCCGAATAGCTTAATTATTTTACCCGTTAACAACAAAGTTTACTATACGTCCCGGAACATAAATCTCTTTAACAATCGTTTTGCCTTCCAGACGGCCGGCCGCGGCGCGCCTGGCCGCGGCCAGCGCCTCGTCCCGCGCCTCGTCCGCGCTTATTGTTATAGAACCGCGCGATTTCCCGTTAATCTGCAGCGCGATGGATACCGTGTCCTCCGCCAGCATGGATTCATCCGCTTCCGGCCATCGCTCATTGAAAACGGAGGTTTCCCGACCGGTAATCCGCCAGATTTCCTCGGCTAAATGGGGAACGAACGGGGCAAGCATAATAATGAGACTGTCCATTGTTTTCCTGTCCAGGCCGCCGGCCCGCTTGGCAATATCTGACAATTTATTGGTATACTCCATAAACCCGCTGACCACCGTGTTTAACGACCAATGCTCCAAGCGGCTGGTGATCTCATAGATCATCTTATTGCGGATCTGTTCCATCCGCCTGTCCGCTTTAACCGGCCCGCTATAATAATCCTCAATCAATTTCCATACGCGGTTAAGATACCGGTTAACCCCTTCAATAGAGCGTTCGTCCCATTCGCTGTCCAATTCAGGCGGGCCGACAAACAGTTCATACATGCGCAGGGAATCGCTGCCGTATTGGCGTACTATCGCGTCGGGAGACACGCTGTTGTCGCCGGACTTATCCATCTTACGCCCATTATTGGTTATCATTCCCTGATTGAATAACTTAATGAATGGCTCGTCAAATTCCACTGCGCCGATGTCATACAAAAACTTGGTATAAAAACGCGCGTACAGCAAGTGAAGC
>JAITDJ010000094.1 GCA_031282635.1 Clostridiales bacterium | reverse complement strand
GCCCTCATATATTCCCCGCTGAGTAGGCGTGCTTCCGGCAACGGGCACGCTTCTGTCAGGAGTAAACAGCGGATTAATTTCGGCGCTGACACGGATATTGTTTCCGGTTATACTAAAGTATTGATCGCCTGATATGGCGTAATGTCCCAATATCAACGGGGTATAGACCTTTGATATATTTGTCCGCATACTGCCGGTTGACCCGCCGTAGGCCACAACCGCCACACGGTTGGCCGGGTTGGCTTGCATAAGGGAATGGATGGCGCTATTCAACGCCCGTACCATCACGGCGGCGCGGGAATCGCCGCCCAGCCTATAGACATCCATACTGGCTGATACGTCCAGTACAAAGACCGCGTCGGTTGGTTCAGTAACCGTTTCAATGGAATAGCTTTGCGACAGGGCGGATAGCGTCACCAAAAAATCGTCTGGGCGTGACATTATCGTTTGCAATTCTTCGCCGTGTATGTCGTAAAAGGTTATCGTTTCATTATTTACAGTCTTATCTACCCATATCCGGCCGTTTTCCAGGGTAGAAGAGGAAAAATACTCGACGAATCGATCCGTGCGGGGGTCCGCCGTCATTGGGTATATGTCGAGGAATTGAGGCTGTCTCTCCGCTGCGGAAATATGCGGCGGCTTAATCAGGGGAATGGAAAGGCATAAGATTAACAAGTAAAAAAAACTTTTTAAAGGCATAATACTTACCACCTTGTATCGTAATTCAACCATGTTATTATTCTCTATGTCTTTCAGAATTATTTCTGCGGATACTCGACGCTCTCAAAAAAAAACTCCCTCGCGGGAGTTTTTTAAACCAACTCTATAATAACTTCCTCGGCGGCGTCGCCTTTGCGAGGGCCGATCTTGATCATACGTGTGTACCCGCCGGCCCGGGTGGCATAACGCGGCGCGATTTCATCGAACATCTTCGCGGCCATATCCACTGATTTCGATAATTGACGTTTCTTTCGGCCGTCGGCGGGAACTTCCGTAACCGGATAAAGCACGCTTAATATCTTGCGCCTGGCGTTAAGCCTAGAAGGGCTGTCTTTTCTGATCATCTTTTCCACGGTATCGTAAACCGTCACATTTTTGCCGTTTTCATTGCGCTTAACCCGGTTCCCGTTTTTATCCTTCTGAGGGACTTTTGCGTTCACCCTTACCTCGGTATAATTATCGCGCTCTTTTACAGCTATAGTAATGAGGCGTTCCGCCACTTTCCTGACTTCTTTGGCTCTGGTTTCCGTGGTTCTTATTTTTCCGTGGTACAATAAATTGGTCGCCAAATTCCGCAGCATAGCTTTACGCTGGCTGGATGTACGGCCAAGTTTACGATATCCGGCCAAATGAATCACTCCTCGTATTTGCTTACTCATCACCGGGGCTCAGTTCCAGCCCCAGTTCCGCCATTTTATTTAAGACTTCCTCCAACGATTTACGACCCAAGTTACGAACTTTCATCATATCTTCTTCGGTCTTGTTGGCAAGATCTTCAACAGTATTGATGCCTGCCCGCTTCAGGCAATTATAGGAACGCACGGAAAGATCCAACTCCTCTATTGACAGTTCCAGCACTTTGGCCTTATTGCTTTCCGGTTGATCCTTAAAGCCCGATCCCGGCGCGGCGACACTGTTTGACAAGTCAATGAATAAATTCAAATGCTCGTTTAGAATTTTAGCCCCAAGACTGACAGAATCATCAGGAGAGATTGTTCCATTCGTCCAGACCTCCAGCGTCAGTTTATCGAAGTCGGTGTTCTGGCCTACTCTGGTGTCTTCAACTAAAAAATTCACTTTACGTACGGGGGTGTACAGGGAATCTATAGGGATCAAACCGATAGGTTGATCGTGCTTCTTGTTTTTTTCCGCGCCCACATAACCGCGCCCTTTAGTTATTGTGAGTTCCACAAACAGCCTGGCGTCTTTACTGCCGCTTAACGTGGCGATATGCAGGCCGGGGTTCATGATCTCTATATCCGGCCCTACCCTTATATCTTTGGCGCACACTTCGCATTCGCCGTTAACGTCTATATACGCCAGCTTGGGTTCCGAGCCCTCGCTGATATATTTAATAGCCAAAGCTTTCAGATTCAGAATAATTTCTGTCACGTCTTCCTTAACACCCGGTATTACGCTGAATTCGTGAAGTACGCCATCTACCTTTATATTACTGACCGCGGCGCCTGGCAAGCTTGACAGCAGTATTCTGCGCAGGGAATTACCCAACGTAGTACCGTATCCGCGCTGGAGCGGTTCCACGACAAAGCGTCCGTAATTGCCGTCTGCTGACTTCTCCGCTATATCAATACGAGGCTTTTCAAATTCAAACACGCAGTTGAACCTCCTTACTCAAACAACATTACTTAGAATAAAGCTCAACGATCAGAGTTTCACGCACATTAGTTTCAATCTGATCGCGATTCGGCGCGGCGGTAACCGTACCGCGCAAATTATCGCGTTCGACGGCCATCCATTCCGGAGTAACGCGCGACGCGGTGACCTCCAATATGTCCTTGAATCGCTGCGCTGATTTAG
The DNA here is from genome assembly GCA_031282635.1 of Clostridiales bacterium. GTDB lineage: Bacteria > Bacillota > Clostridia > Lachnospirales > WQUN01 > JAISZF01. Next base: position 13,133 of record JAITDJ010000094.1, on the reverse strand, counting down.
ACCGATCCTTTACTTCAATAACATCGCCGACCTTTAATTCATACGACGGTATATTAACATTCTTTCCGTTTACACGCATCAGCCCGTGCCGTACGACCTGGCGCGCTTCCGTACGCGAACGCCCGTAACCCAAGCGGTAGACGGCGTTATCCAGCCGCATTTCCAATAAACGCAGCAGATTCTCGCCGGTTACGCCGCGAAGGCGATCAGCGATTGTAAAATAATTTCGAAATTGGGACTCCAAAACGCCGTAAATACGCTTGGCCTTCTGTTTTTCACGCAGCTGTAAACCGTATTCGGAAAGTTTCTTGCGTGAGGAACCATGCTGGCCGGGCGCCACAGCGCGTTTGGGATTGTTTATCGGGCAGCAGCTTTTTGAGCATTTCTCGCCCTTCAGAAATAATTTTTCGCCCTCCCGGCGGCAAAGCCGGCATACAGGGCCGATATATCGAGCCATTATATTCCTCCTTATACGCGCCTTCTCTTAGGCGGCCTACAACCGTTATGCGGTACGGGCGTAACGTCCTTAATCATGGTGACATCAAGTCCGGCTGCCTGAAGCGCGCGGATTGCGGCCTCACGCCCGCTGCCCGGCCCTTTTACAAATACCTCTACCAACCTCAGGCCATACTCTTTAGCGGCGCTCGCCGCCGTATCCGCGGCCATCTGGGCGGCGTAAGGCGTGGATTTGCGTGATCCGCGAAACCCGAGCTGCCCGGCGCTGGCCCATGACAAGGCGTTTCCGGCGGAGTCGGTTATAGTAACTATCGTATTATTAAAACTGGATTGGATATGCACCTGTCCCCTATCGACATACTTTTTTTCGCGGCGCCTGCGTGTCGCGGTCTTTTTAATTGTCTTTTTCGCCATTATTAACCTCCCGCTTACTTCTTCTTATTGGCGACGGTTCTCTTCGGACCTTTACGTGTTCTAGCGTTCGTCTTGGTTCGCTGACCGCGCACAGGCAAGCCGCGTCTGTGACGGATGCCTCTGTAGCAGCCGATCTCAACCAGACGTTTGATGTTTAATGCCACTTCCCTGCGTAGATCACCCTCAACTATCTGATCGTGATCGATTATATCGCGGATCCTGGATACTTCGTCGTCTGTCAGATCACGCACGCGGGTATCGGGATCAACACCCGCCCCACTCAAAATACGTGTTGAACTGGGGCGGCCGATGCCGAAAATATATGTCAGGCCAATCTCCACACGCTTTTCCCTGGGCAGATCCACACCTGCAATACGAGCCATAAATGCCTCCTTAGCCTTGTCTTTGCTTATGCTTGGGGTTCTCACAAATTACTCGGATAGAACCTTTGCGTTTTATGATCTTGCATTTTTCACATATCTTTTTAACCGAAGGCCTTACTTTCAAAACAGGACACTCCCTCTCTATTTGTCGCGCCAAACAATACGTCCTTTGGTCAAGTCATAGGGCGACATCTCCACCAGCACCTTGTCGCCAGGTATAATCCGGATAAAATTCGTGCGGAGTTTGCCGGAAATATGCGCCAATATTCTATGTCCGTTTTCAAGCTCTACCTGGAACATGGCGTTAGGATATTTTTCTGTTATCTTACCGGATACTTCAATAACATCACTTTTTGACAACGCTAAACCTCCCCATTCTTTCCGAAGCGCAACAACACCTTCCTAAGAACCGTATCCCGCAGGGAACCCACGGCCAGCATTCCAGATATTTCCGATGATACGAATTCAGTATTCTGTACGTGCATAAACTTCTTCTTCTTTGGCTTAGTCAACTTGCGCAGATCTCCATCCGCTAAATACAGAAAGTATTCATCCGCCCTGATAATCACAAACGGCCGGCCTTTATCGCGGCCGCGCTTGGAGATCACGATACCGCCTGTTTTAAACATAAAACCCCGCTTACTTAACATATAGACAGAATATCCGCGTCGCCATCCGTAACGGCGATAGTGTTTTCATAATGCGCCGAGCACTTTCTGTCCTTGGTCACAACAGTCCAATGGTCTTTGAGGATTACCACTTCGCAGCCGCCCTCGTTTACCATGGGCTCTATAGCTAAAGTCATACCTTTAAACAGGCGCGAACCCCTGCCCGCCTGTTTATAATTGGGAATCTGGGGTTCTTCGTGCATCTGACGGCCCACGCCATGTCCCACAAACTCCCGTACAACGGAAAAACCCCCGGCTTCGGCCGTATCTTGCACCGCGGCGCATATCTCATGTAAATGCCGTCCGGCTCTCGCATACTTTATAGCCTCGAAAAAGCAGCTTGAGGTCACTTCTATCAGCCTGTTCCTGATATCCGAAACCATACCTACTTTAAATGTGCGAGCAGCGTCGCCATGGTATCCGTTCTTTAACGCTCCGATATCAATACTAACAATATCGCCGTCCTTTAGCTTTTTTAAACCGGGTATGCCGTGAATGACCTCTTCGTTGACAGAAACACAGATAGACCCGGGAAACCCTACCGACTGCCCGTCTTTATAGCCTTTAAATGACGGAACCGCGCCCTGGCTGCGGATATAATCTTCCGCGATTACATCCAGTTCTTTAGTGGTCACGCCGGCGCGGATGTATTTTTTCAATAATTCATGGGTACGCGCCACAATATGGTTAGATTCGCGCAAAAGCTCTATCTGCTCATTATTCTTAACGATTATAGCCATATAACCCCCCGGTGTTTCTCAATTCAGGAAACCTTTATAATGTCTCATTAATAACTGCGATTCCAATTGTTTCACAAACTCCAGCGCCACGCCGGATACAATCAGAAGCGTTGTACCGCCAAACCCTACGTTTATGCCGAAAAAGCGCTGAAACAAAACCGGCGCCATGGCTATCAGACAATAGAAAACCGCGCCTATCCAACTTAAACGGTCAATTGTCTTCTGCACATAATCACTGGTTGGTTTACCCGGCCTGATACCAGGTATAAAACCTCCGTTTTTTCTCATGTTTTCAGCCATTTCCACCGGATTGACCGCGAAAGACGTATAAAAAAATGTAAACATGAATATCAATACGATATATATAATATCGCCGATCCAATTCTGCAGCGACATTATATTAGTAATACGCTGAAGCACCGTGTTGCCGGGAAAAAAACCTAAAAGCTGCTGCGGTAACTGAAGCAGCGATATAGCGAATATAATAGACATAACGCCGGCAATATTAACTTTAATCGGAATAAACGAGCTGTTATTGCCATACATTTGCTTACCGATCATCTTACGCGAATACTGAACGGGTATACGGCGCTCGCCGTCCTGCACAAGCACCACAAACGCGATCAGCGCGGTAAACAAAGCCAAAAGTATAATTATTGTCACCCACCCCATTACAACATTTTCAGCTCCCGGGGCGACCATGGAACTGAGGGACATAACGCCCTGCGGCAGGTTGGATATGATATTGGCGAAGATGATGAACGAGGAGCCGTTGCCTATACCTCTTTCCGTAAGCAGCTCACCCATCCACATAACCAGAATAGTGCCGGTCACCATCGCGATAACAGCGACAATATATACAAATATGTTAGAATAATAGAATAAACTGCCCGTCTGGGTATATCTGTAGCTGTATACTGTCGCGCTGGCCTGTATTATTGATAAAGCCACGGACATGATGCGCGTATACTGGCTGATCTTTTTGCGGCCCTCTTCGCCCTCTTTTTGAAGCTGTTCCAATTTGGGTATGGCTACGGTCAGAAGCTGCATAATAATGGATGACGTGATGTATGGAGCTATACCCATCGCGAAGATAGAACCCGCGCCGCCGCCCATCATAAGGGTTATTATATTAACCTCAGCGGTGTTTGAGCCATGCAAGTATTTATCAAGCAGCGACAGATCAATGCCGGGCAAAGGGATTCTTGACCCTATCCGAAAGATTAATAAGATCAAAAAAATAAATAATATTTTTTTGCGGATATCCTTGACTTTCCAAGCATTGGCGAATAACTTAAACAATTACACCACCTCTGCTTTTCCGCCGAGCGCCTCGATCTTCTCGACGGCGGATTTACTGAACCGGTTCACCTGAACCGTCAACTTTTTTGTAAGCTCCCCCATACCCAATATTTTAACGCCATCCCTGGGGTTAGACACCAAACCTTTTGACTGCAGGGTCGCTATATTCACTACCGAGCCGTCTTCAAACACATTCAGATGCTCCAGGTTTATCGCGATTATTTCTTCCGTATTCCTGTTATGAAACCCACGCTTGGGAAGGCGTCTGTACAGAGGCATTTGCCCGCCTTCAAAACCCACCTTACCCCCGGAACCGCTTCTGGCTTTCTGACCTTTATGGCCTTTGCCGGCCGTCTTTCCATTGCCCGAACCGTGCCCCCGGCCTTTACGGAACGTCTTAGTTACAGCCCCCTCAGCCGGTTTAAGTTCGCCTAACTTCATAGAACGCGTCTCCTTTTATCAAATCTCCTCAACTTTTACCAAATGGGATACTTTATGAAGCATACCGCGTACGGCCCCGTTGTCTTTATGCACTTTTACTGAATTAATCTTACCCAAGCCCAGCGCTTCAATTGTTTTCTTTTGTTTTGGTATCACGCCGATAGTGGAGCGAACCAGGGTAACCTTGAGTTCACCAGCCATAACAGGCCCCTTTCATTACGCTAAAATCTTTTACGCTAAAGTCTTTTACGCTAAAATCTCTTCCACAGTCTTACCGCGCAGCCTTGCCACCTGAGCCGGCGTTTTCAGTTGCAAAATACCCTTAACGGCCGCGTTTACTACATTGCGTTTATTATTTGAACCGATGGATTTGGTAACAATATTATGAATACCGGCCAATTCCAGTACCGCGCGCACAGAACCGCCCGCGATAACGCCGGTACCCTCCGGCGCCGGTTTCAACAAAACGTTGGCGCTGCCGAAATGACCCTGTATTTCATGATATATGCTGTTTGACTCGGTACGTTCGACATAAACCAGGTTCTTCTTGGCGTCCTCTTTGCCCTTGCGTATGGCTTCGGGGATTTCGGCCGCCTTGCCCAGCCCTACGCCTACATGTCCGTTTTCATCGCCTACAACCACCAGCGCGGCAAAGCGAAAAGTACGTCCGCCTTTCACAACCTTGGTAACACGGTTGATGGTTACAACCCTGTCTTTTAGATCCAAAGTACTGGGATCAATTTTTTTCAAATTTTATCCTCCTGTCCTCTCTATTGGAGCGTTAGAGCAGTAAGCATTAAAACTTCAGCCCCGCCTCTCTGGCGGCTTCAGCCAGCGACTGAACCTTGCCGTGGTAAATATACCCCGCCCTGTCAAACACGACAGTGCTTATTCCCTTTTCAATAGCCTTTTTGGCGACAGCCTCGCCAACGGCTCGGGCGGCTTCTTTATTGGACGTCTTCTCCAAACCGGCGGCGATAGACTTCTCCGTTGTGGACGCGGAGGTTAACGTATGGCCTGTCTTATCATCTATTATCTGCGCATAAATGTGCTTATTGGAGCGGAATACAGCCAGCCTGGGTCTATCCGGCGCGCCCGACAAATGACGGCGCAGGCGGTAATGGCGTTTCTCCCTGGCTTTGCCGCGGGACGGTTTATGAATCATGAGCTTAACTCCTTTCTGACCTATTTCTTGCCGGACTTACCTTCCTTGCGGCGAATCCTTTCGCCGCCGTACTTGACGCCTTTACCCTTATAGGGCTCGGGGCTGCGTTTTTCACGTATATTGGCGGCGTACTGACCGACTCTCTCTTTGTCTATGCCTGTTACTGTAATCCGGTTATTACCTTCCACAACCGTGCTTACGTCATCCGGGTCAATCATCACCACCGGGTGTGAATAGCCCAGCGACAGGGTCAATTTATTCCCCGCCTTGGCGGCTCTGTAACCGACGCCGTTGATCTCCAGCGTTTTGGTAAAACCGGCTGTTACACCCACCACCATATTATTGATCAGCGTCCGGGTCAAACCATGCATAGCCTTAAAATGCTTCAGATCGTTAGGGCGCTCTACGACGATTTGCCCGTCTTTTTCCGCGATATTCATGTCATTTGACAGTTTTCGGCTGAGAGTCCCCTTCGGGCCTTTAACGGTAACCGCGTTGCCTTCCTCTATGGTTACGGATACGCCCGCGGGAATGCCAATCGGAAGTTTACCGATTCGTGACATAGCGACATACCTCCTGTTTTTTGTTGGTTTACCAGATAAAAGCCAAAACCTCTCCGCCTACGCCCAGTTTACGGGCTTCTTTATCCGTTATAATACCCTTATTGGTGGATACGATAGCGGTACCCAACCCTCCGAGAACCTTGGGCATATCGGCGGCGCTGGCATATACGCGCAGCCCTGGTTTGGAAATACGCTTTAAACCCGCTATTACCTTTTCATTTTTGTCTTTCCCGAATTTGAGTGTTATGCGTACGGTCTTTTTAACGCCTTCCTCCAACACCTCATAGCCTTTTATATAGCCTTCAGCGGCCAATATATCGGCTATGGCCATCTTCATCCGTGATGAAGGCACATCCACAGTAGAATGCTTGGCAGTGTTGGCGTTTCTGATTCTGGTAAGCATATCCGCGATGGGATCTGACATTGACATTAAAGACTTCCTCCTTTCAGACTACCGTCTACCAGCTTGCTTTCCTTACGCCGGGGATCTGGCCCTTGTAAGCCAGTTCGCGGAAGCAAATACGGCATACGCCAAACTTATGCAGAGTCCCGTGAGGACGGCCGCAAATCTTGCAGCGACTGTAAGCGCGCGTAGAGAATTTCGGTTTGCGCCGCTGCTTTAAAATCATCGATTTTTTCGCCATTATTTATCCTCCTATTGCTGCCTGGCAAAAGGCATACCGTATAAAGAAAGCAACTCCCTAGCTTCCTCGTCCGTTTTGGCTGTTGTGACAAACACAATCTCCATACCTCGGATCTTGTCAATCTTATCAAATTGAACTTCAGGAAAAATCAGCTGCTCCCGTATGCCCATGGTGTAATTGCCGCGTCCGTCAAAGGCTTCGGCGCTGACGCCGCGGAAGTCGCGCACACGAGGCAGAGCGATGTTAATCAGCCGATCGACAAAACTGTACATGCGGTCACCGCGCAGTGTCACCTTGCAGCCGATGGGCATGCCCGTACGGATTTTAAACGCAGCGATGGATTTTTTGGCCTTGGTCACTATGGGCTTCTGACCTGTAATGACCATCAGATCCCCGATCGCGCTTTCAATGACCTTGGTATTGTCTTTGGCTTCGCCCAGCCCCATATTGATAACAACTTTTTCGATCTTTGGCGCCTGAAGCCTGTTCTTATATGAAAATTTCTTGGTTAACCCGTCAACAAACTCGGTTTCGTATTTTTCCCTTAACCGGTTCAAAGCCGTACCTCCTTAATCAATTACTTCACCCGTCGATACCGCCACACGCTGCCTCAGCGTCTGTTTAACGCCGTCGCGTTCAATAACCTCGACTTTATAGGCGATACGGGTAGGCTTGTTGTGGTGCAGGTACATCAAATTGGAAACATGTATCAGGGCTTCTTTATGAATAATGCCGCCGCGCTGGTTTGTACGGCTGGGCTTCTGATGCTTGGTAATCATGTTGACGCCTTCCACTACCACGCGGTTTTTATCACGGTCGATATACAGCACCCTGCCGGTCGAACCTTTATCTTTGCCGGCTATAACCTTTACGTTGTCATTACGTTTCAGCTTCATAGTCAGTCTGCTCCTTTAAACATAGACAATTATATACAAACATTTGCTCCTTACAAAACTTCCGGTGCAAGCGACAGTATCCTCGTAAATTGTTTTTCGCGCAATTCCCTGGCCACAGGCCCGAATATACGCGTACCTCGGGGTGTCTTATCTTCTTTTATAATTACCGCCGCGTTCTCGTCGAACCGGATATATGAGCCATCCAACCGCCCTACCCCTTTAACGGTGCGTACGATAACCGCTTTTACCACATCGCCCTTTTTAACAACGCCCCCGGGCGTCGCGTTTTTAACGGCGGCTACAATGATATCGCCGACATTGCCGTATTTACGCTTGGAGCCGCCCAATACACGTATACAGAGCAGTTCCTTCGCGCCGGAATTATCGGCGGCCGCCAATCTGGTTTCCTGCTGTATCATAAAAGCGAGGCCTCCCTATTTTGCCTTCTCAATAACCGAAACCAACCTCCAGCGTTTATCCTTGGACAAGGGTCTGGTTTCCATGACCCTGACGCGATCGCCGGCCTTGCACTCATTTTTCTCGTCGTGAGCTTTCAGTTTATACGTACGTTTGATAATCTTCTTATACAGCGGATGTTTCACATTATTCTCAACAGCGACCACAATGGTCTTGTCCATTTTATCGCTGACTACTTTGCCTGTTCTGGTCTTACGAAGGTTCCTCTCCACAAACGGCCTCCTTTCCGCCTCTATTCGGCTATACCCAGTTTCTTCTGGGTAATGACAGTCTGAATGCGCGCGATATTCTTACGCACGTCATATATCCTGGCGGTATTGTCCAATTGATTGGTGGCGTTCTGGAAACGCAGGTTAAACAATTCCCTTTTGGCGCTGACCAAGTCCACACCCAATTCATCTATGCTCTTGCCCCGCAGGTCATCCAGATATTTCTTACTCTTCACCGTTATCACCTTCCGACTCCTGTTCAGCCTTGGAAACGATCTTGCATTTGACGGGCAGCTTATGTGAAGCCAGTCGCAATGCCTCTTTCGCGGCGCTCTCATCTACACCGCCCAGTTCAAACATTACACGGCCCGGTTTTACCACGGCCACCCAGTATTCCGGCGAACCCTTGCCGCTGCCCATGCGCGTTTCAGCGGGTTTTTCCGTTACGGGCTTATCAGGGAAAATTTTAATCCATACTTTGCCGCCGCGTTTGATAAAACGCGTCATAGCGATACGAGCCGCTTCTATTTGATTAGATTTGATCCAACTGGGTTCCATCGCGACCAATCCATAATCACCGTAAGTGATGGTACTGCCGCGAATGGCTTTGCCGGTCATGCGGCCGCGGAATTGTTTGCGTCTCTTGACCCTTTTAGGCATCAACATTACGCGTTGCTCCCTTCCTTTTTCGCTTTTTTAGGAAGTACCTCGCCCTTGTAGATCCATGTCTTTACGCCCAACTTACCGTATGTGGTGTCAGCCTCGGCAAAACCGTAGTCAATATCCGCCCGCAGTGTCTGTAACGGGATTGTGCCTTCATGATAATGCTCGGCGCGCGCGATGTCGGCGCCGCCCAAACGACCTGCCACAGCGGTTTTGATACCCTTGGCGCCCATCTTCATCGTACGGCCCATAGCCTGCTTCATGGCGCGGCGGAAAGTAATGCGGTTCTCCAAATCTCTGGCGATATTCTCGGCCACCAGCTGGGCGTCCAATTCCGGCCTGCGGATTTCCTCCACATTCACCATAACGCGCTGCGCGCTCATCTTTTGGAGTTCTTTGGCTAAATCGTCGATGGCCTGGCCATTTTTACCTATAATAATACCCGGCTTGGCTGTATGGATGGTTATACGCGCGCGATCTGTCGTACGCTGGATAACGATGCGTGATACGCCCGAAGTATACAGTCTCTTTTTAATATATTGGCGAAGCTTATTATCTTCTATCAGATATTTGGAAAAATCCTTTTCAGCATACCAAACGGAGTCCCATTCTTTGATAATGCCAAGCCTTAGCCCATGCGGATTAACTTTCTGGCCCATTTACTACCTCCTATCGCTCATTTAAAAAGATGGATATATGGCTGGTGCGCTTATTTATCCTGTACGCGCGGCCTTGCGCCCTCGCCTTTATCCGCTTCAGCGTCGGGCCCTGATTGGCTAAAACGTCTTCCACAAAAAGCTGAGAAACATCCATATCCAAATTGTTTTCGGCATTGGCGACAGCTGATTTCAATACTTTTTTTACTAAATAGGACGCGTATCGCGGCGAATATTTCAGTATACCCAGCGCCTGCCCCACATCTTTGCCTTTAATCTGCTCTAACACAATACGTGCTTTGGAATCTGAAACCCGGGCGAATTTATGATGCGCCTGCGGCCTTCTGTCATAAAATTCCTCATTGCGATCCTTCTTTAATTGGGTTCTGTGCCCTTTTGCCATGGGAAAACCTCCTAAATCATCGTACCTTAGACTTTTTCTCCGCGTCTTTGCCATGCCCGCGGTAAGTGCGTGTCATGGCGAACTCCCCTAGCTTATGCCCTACCATATCTTCCGTGATGTATACGGGCACATGCTTGCGGCCGTCATGCACGGCAATGGTTAAGCCAATCATCTGCGGGAAAATAGTGGAGCGGCGCGACCAGGTCCGGATAACGGTTTTATTGTTTGTCTTATTTAATTCCTCGACCTTTTTCATCAGGTGATCGTCAATGAAAGGGCCTTTTTTCAGAGATCTGCTCATAACATCCTCCTACTTCCTGCCGCGTCTGCGCACAATCAACTTATCGGAAGCCTTTTTTTTCTTTCTGGTTTTATAACCTAAAGCGGGTTTTCCCCAAGGCGTACTGGGCGCCGGGCGTCCGATGGGGGCGCGGCCTTCACCGCCGCCGTGAGGATGATCATTGGGATTCATAACAGAACCGCGGACTGTGGGCCGCTTACCCTTGAGGCGGTTCTTACCGGCCTTGCCGATATTGATCAATTCGTGATCCAGGTTCCCCAACTGACCCATAGTAGCCTTGCAAATAACAGGAACCATGCGCATCTCGCCGGACGGCAGCCGGACTGTGGCATATTTGGCGTCCTTTGCCATAAGCTGCGCCACATTGCCAGCCGAGCGTACCAGTTGCCCGCCTGCCCCGGGCTTCATCTCCAAATTGTGAATCTCAGCGCCTACAGGAATATTTTTAAGCGGGATAGCGTTGCCAGGGCGTACCTCGGCGGTTTCGCCGCTCATCAGCATATCGCCGGGTTTAACGCCTAATGGCGCAAGTATATAGCGCTTTTCTCCGTCTTTATAGAAGAGAAGCGCAATATTAGCCGTGCGGTTAGGGTCGTACTCTATACCCACAACTTTAGCGGGAATGCCGTCTTTGTCACGCTTAAAGTCTATAAGACGGTATTTTTTCTTGCTGCCGCCGCCGATATGGCGTACGGTGATCTTGCCCTGGTTATTTCTGCCGGCTGTTTTTTTTATGTGCGTAACAAGGCTCTTCTCCGGCTCGGCCTTGGTCACCTCCGCGAAATCCGACACGGTCATGTGCCGTCTCGAAGGCGTGTATGGTTTATATCGCTTAACGCCCATACGTTCCGCTCCTTTCAGTAATTAGGTTACATGCCCGCGAACACTTCAATCTCTTTACTGGCAGCCGACAACTGGACGACCGCTTTTTTGCGTTTGGCGGTCATTCCCACAATATAACGGCGGCGCTTCTTCTTGCCCTTGTAATTCATCGTGTTGACGCTTTCAACCTTTACGCCGTCAAACAGCTTCTCGACAGCCTCTTTGATTTGAATTTTGGTCGCGTCCGGATGTACGGAAAACACATACTTCTTAGCCGACATCTGGCTCATGCTTTTCTCTGTCACTACAGGTTTCAGCAGGATGTCATAATATTTTAAATCCGCCATTTACGCGTACACCTCCTGAATCTGGCTTACCGCGTCTCTGGTTACGACGAACGTTTCGTATTTAAGAATATCATAGACATTAATGGTATTGACCGCCGCCGTCTTGATATTCGGGATATTCCGCGCCGATAAAATAATATTCCGGTCGCTGCCCTTTATAACAATTAAAGCTTTTGTCAGCTTCAGATTGTCGCAGATCTTCTTCATTTCTTTTGTTCTGATCTCCGCCAGGCTCAACTCGTCCAGCACAATGAGTTTTTTCTCCAGCACCCTGGATGTAAGAACAGACTTGAGCGCCAGCCTCTTCAGTTTTTTATTCAGCCGCATTGAAAAATCTCTGGGCTTAGGCGCAAAAACAACCCCGCCGCCGGTCCATTGAGGGGAGCGGGTAGAACCCTGACGCGCGCGTCCGGTACCTTTCTGCCGCCACGGCTTTTTGCCGCCGCCGCGAACCTCAGCCCTCGTTTTGGCGCTTTTTGTGCCTTGACGCTGATTAGCCAGGTACTGTATCACAGCCATATGCACGGCGTGTTCGTTGACTTCGATACCGAATATTCCATCGGACAAGCCGATTTCGCCGACCTGCTCGCCGCTCATGTTAAAAACAGATACGCTTGCCATATGCGTGTTCCTCCTTCCCATTATGACTTAACCGTATTTCTGATCACAACAACCGCGCCTTTGGGCCCCGGTATCGGGCCTCTCAGCAATAGCACATTATCCCCGGCTCGAACCACCGTAAGGTTTTGTATAGTGACATTCTCGTGACCCATATGACCGGGCATGCGCTTGCCTTTTTTTACACGACCCGGCGTAGTGCCCGAACCCATGGAACCCAGACCTCTGTGATATTTGGATCCGTGCGTCATAGGGCCGCGGTGCTGCCCATAGCGTTTGATTGCGCCCTGGAAACCCTTGCCTTTGGAAACCCCGCTGACGTCCACGCGATCGCCGGGGGAAAATATATCGATTTTGATCTCGTCACCCACATTATAGCTTGCGGCGTCGTCCAGTCTGAATTCTTTCAGTACCTTTCGGGGGGTAATATTGGCTTTGCCGAAATGGCCCTTCATGGGTTTGTTTACGGATTTGGGCTTCGCTTCTCCAAAACCTACCTGAATGGCGTTATAACCGTCATTTTCAACGGTCTTTTTCTGAACAACGACATTAGGCTCGGCTTCCAATACTGTTACCGGAATGAGCTCGCCTTTGCCGCCGAAAATTTGTGTCATGCCTAACTTCCTGGCAATAATTGCCTTTTTCATAGATCCTCCTTTTAATACAGCGGATTGCCGTCTTTTATAATCCGGCAGTCATACTATCGCGTATCATAAAAACACGCGGGAGCGTTTCAAATTTAAATAATTTTCAGCATTATATCCACTCCGTCGGGCAGATCCAGCCTTGATAACGCGTCGGCTGTCCGCTGAGTAGGCATAATAATATCGATCAGCCGTTTGTGCGTACGCATTTCAAACTGCTCTCTCGAATCTTTGTACTTATGGACGGCACGCAAAATTGTGACCACTTCCTTCTTCGTGGGCAGGGGAATTGGCCCGGAAACCTTGGCGCCGGTACGTTTG
>JAITDJ010000022.1 GCA_031282635.1 Clostridiales bacterium | reverse complement strand
ACAGACTCCGATTTCAGGGTTTCGGTATGAACGGTCAGCTTTTCATCGCCCAAAACAGAGCGGAACAAATTTTGGAAATTATCTTCAAGTTCTTTCTTTTGATCATCCTTTATATCCGTTTCGCCCTTAAGCGCGCCGGATATATCCGAATCTATGCGGTTGAAATGATAACCGCTTTCATAACTCTCCACATATGAGATATACGGATTATCCAGGTTTGTCGCGAGAATAACCGCTTCCAGCCCCTGATCCTTGAACATTTTGATATACTGCGCCTGCTGCTGCTCGTTGGTTACATAGAATACGGTTGTATCGGTTTTACTCTTGTTGCGATCAGTAAACTCCTTTAAAGACAAATAATCGCCGGCACTGGTCTTGTATAGAATAGATTCTTTAACTTTATCATAAAAATCGCGTTCTTTGATAGCGCCGAATTTGATAAACGGGCTTATATCGTCCCAATATTTGTTGTAGTTCTCACGGTCTTTTTTATACAGGCTGTTGAGCTTGTCAGCTACCTTTTTCGTTATATAGCCCGACATTTTATTGACATACCCATCGTTCTGCAGGAAACTGCGCGATACGTTCAACGGGAGATCCGGGCAGTCAACGCAGCCCTTAAGCAGCAGCAAAAATTCCGGAATAACCTCTTTGATATTGTCCGCGATAAAAACCTGATTGTTATACAGCTTAACCTGGCCTTCAATATATTCCAGTTCGTGTTTCAGTTTCGGAAAATAGAGTATGCCTTTCAGACGGAAAGGATAATCCATGTTCAGGTGAATCCAGAACAGCGGGTCGTTAAAATCCGTAAACACGTTATGATAAAACTTTTTGTATTCCTCGTCCGTGCATTCGTTGCTGGGCTTCAGCCAAAGAGGATGCGTATCGTTCACGGGTTTAGGCGACTCTATCTTTGTTTCGCCGTCCTCATCTGTTTCATCCGCGTCAATGATGTCGTCGCTGAAGTCTTCTTCATGGCCGTGATCATCATGCTCGTGGTCATGATTGTGTTCGTGGTCATGATTGTGTTCGTGATTGTGCTCGTGTTCGTGATGATCATCTTTTTCAGCTTCCGGTTTTACCGCTTCTAAATAGATTTCAACCGGAATAAAGCCACAATATTTGGTAAGAGTGGCGCGCAGCTTATATTCATCCAGGAAATCCTTTCCATCTTCGCCTATATATAACGTAATCAGCGTGCCGCGTTCCATACGGTCGCTGTCGGTCATTTCATATTCCACGCCGCCGCTGCAGACCCACCTGGCCGCCTCGGAACCCTCCACATAAGACAAAGAATCGATCTGCACCTTATCGGCTACCATAAAAGCCGAGTAGAACCCCAGTCCGAAATGCCCGATGATCTCGCTGTCTTTGTCCATTTTCTCCTTATATTTATTAAGAAAATCATTTGCGCCGGAAAAAGCGATCCGCGTTATATACTCGCGTATTTCATCGGCAGTCATGCCAATGCCGTTATCCTCGAAAGTAATTGTCTTTAATTCCTTGTCAACCGTTACGTCTATCGCGTAGGTTTCATCCTTGGGGATATAATCCACTTCCCCAATCTCAACAAGTTTTTTTAGTTTGGTGATAGCGTCGGCGGCGTTCGAAACCATTTCACGTACAAAGATGTCCGCGTCTGAATACAGCCACTTTTTAATAATGGGCAGGATATTTTCACTGTTAATGGATAAACTGCCTTTCTCTTGCATATTATTGCCTCCTTAATATATTCTCTTAATTATATGATAAAATCTTTGGACAATAATGTCAAGAAAAAATTAGCACTCATTAACCAAGAGTGCTAACAGACCATCGATTTTTAATTAAAAAGTCTTTTATATAAGAGTCCCAAACCGCGTCCAGCGATCTATCCAAAGAAAAACTGCGCTGGCTTACCGCAGTTGTAAAACGCAATCTCCTACCTTCAAACAGCAGATTCAAAAACAACGCGGAGGCATTATCGTGCAGGGCTATGGCATCCTCGTCGGGCAATGAAAAAACAATTTTAAGAGCGCTGGGCGTACGCCCGCTCCTGATCAGCGAGAAAACAAACGGCTTTATTTCGGCCCATCGTACATAATTCCGGTTTATGGCGCCTCGTTCAGCTTCCGGAAAATAATTTTTGTCCAGAATACCGGAAATCTCAATCTTCATAAGCACTGAAATCTCAGCCCCGCGCACCAAAAATCCGTCAAACGCGGTTCCTTTAAGCAACTGGTTCATTACAGATTTGATCGAATCACTTGCCGCCTCAAACACTTGCATGTCTGCTCTCCTTTCAATCCGCTTGCCATGCGGACAAGCTGATGGTATGATTATAAAAAAGTGGGAGTTTGACAATGGAAAAACTTAAGTTCATCCTGCCCTCCGCAGAAATGAAGCCCGCTGCCGAAGCTTTTCGGCGCGTGTTTATTGATAGCGGCGAAAAACACATTGCGGGTATGCCTAACTCAAACATTGAGGATTTTTCTCAATGGCTGGAATCACTCCGGCGCGGCGGCTCCACGACATGGCTTGTTTTCAAGCGGCCGAACAATAAGCTGGTTGGCGTCGTCAATATAAAACATACTCTGTCGGAGAACGGGCACATAACCTGCTCAGTCCGCCCGGACGAACGCGGTAAGGGATACGGAACTGAAATACTGCGCCTGGCGCTGGATCGCGCCCGTGAACTTGGCGTAGTGGAAGCGGAGATCGTGTGCCCGGCAGGCAACGCCGCCGCAAGAAAGATTATACGCCGCAATGGGCTTGAAAAGGTCGATGGTAGTGTTTACCGCAAGATTCTGTAAAAAAAGCGTACCCGCATTGGATACGCTTAATAACTGGGCGGTGAGGGACTCAAACCCACGACTTCCACCACGTCAAGATGGCACTCTATCAACTGAGTTAACCGCCCGCGATTCCTTTATTAAAGCATATTTTGAATTAAAAGACAAGAGGTTTTAAATTTTTATGTTTTAAATTTTTATTTATCGGAGGGTTATTATGGCTGAAACGGGAAAAACGTCATTAGGTATTGAGCTCGGCTCGACCAGAATTAAAGCGCAGTTAATTGACGCGCGCGGCAACCCCATAGCCTCAGGCGGTTTTGACTGGGAAAACAGGCTTGAAGGCGGGTACTGGACATACCCTGCCGAGGATGTATGGCTCGGGTTGCAAGCCGTTCTTAAACAGCTGACCGAACAATGCCCCGATGCACCGGAAAATTTAGGCGCAATAGGTATATCCGCCATGATGCACGGATACTTGGCGTTCGATAAATCCGGACGCCTTCTCGCGCCGTTTCGGACATGGCGCAATACAACCGCTGAACAAGCCGCGAATATTTTAACTGAGCGGTTTAATTTTAACATACCCATCCGCTGGAACGTCGCGCATTTATATCAGGCCATATTAAATGGGGAAAAGCATGTAAAAGATATAGCTTTTATCACCACGCTGTCCGGCTATATACACTGGAAGCTGACCGGAGAAAAGGTTATAGGCATAGGCGACGCGTCGGGTATGTTCCCGATAGACAGCAATACTAATAATTACAACGAACTCTTTATCGGCATATTCGACTCGCTTATTGAGGATAAGGGCTTCGCTTGGGAATTGTCCGACATACTGCCCAAGATAAAAACCGCGGGTGAGACCGCCGGACGCCTTACGGAAGACGGCGCCGAATTATTGGGCGTATCCGGCTGGCTGAAACCCGGAATACCCCTGTGCCCGCCGGAGGGCGACGGCGGTACCGGAATGGTCGCCACAAACAGCGTTACCGAGTTTACGGGCAATGTATCCGCTGGCACCTCGATTTTTGCGATGGTTGTGTTGGATCGTGAACTGTCCAAGCTTCATACCGAGGTGGATATGGTTACTACCCCCGCCGGCAAACCCGTGGCAATGGTTCATTGCAATAACTGTACGTCTGATATAGACGCATGGGTTAAGCTTTTCGGGGAAGCCGCGGGTCTGTTCGGGGTGAATCCCGATAAGTCCGATCTAT
Organism: Clostridiales bacterium; assembly: GCA_031282635.1. Classification (GTDB taxonomy): domain Bacteria; phylum Bacillota; class Clostridia; order Lachnospirales; family WQUN01; genus JAISZF01. The sequence continues at coordinate 1,066 of JAITDJ010000022.1, read as the reverse complement.
ACGCCGCTTTATACAATAAAGCGCTGGAAGGAGAACCCGATTGCGGCGGACTGTTATCCTATAACTATTATTCCGGCGAGCCGCTCACAGGGTTCGACGAAGGCCGTCCGCTGCTTGTCCGTACGCCGGACAGCCGTTTTTCATTGGCAAACCTCATGCGCGCCCATTTGTATTCCGCTGTGGCCGCGTTAAAATTGGGTATGAACATCCTGACGAATGAGGAGCATGTCAAGCTTGATCAGATGCTGGGGCACGGCGGGCTTTTTAAAACAGAAGGCGTAGCGCAGCGATTTATGGCGGCCGCGCTGAACGTGCCTGTAGCGGTTATGGAATCGGCGGCCGAAGGAGGGGCCTGGGGCATCGCTATACTGGCTTCGTATATGGTTAATAAAGAGCCGAATGAAACATTGGTTTCATATCTTAATAACAAGGTATTCGCGGGGAACACAGCGAGGCGGGTAGAGCCTGACGAACGCGACGCGGCGGGTTTCATGGAATTTATGGAGCGGTATGTTAAAGGGCTTCCGATAGAGCGCGCGGCGGTCGGGCATATGTGACAGTTATGTTGTAGTAGCTCTTAATAATTTCCGCAAACACAAAGCTTTCGAAAATATGCCCCACATGGCGCCATTGGCCATCTGCTCCGGCGTGTTCCAGCCCAGCAGCCAGCAGGTGAGTCCGCTGTCATAATCGAAATTAAGCAGTTTATCAAGAGATTTTTATTGACAGAAATTTTTTATAATTGTGTCACAAAACACTATCCTGAATTGTTTAATATATAGAAGGATAATAATCCTTAGTACAATTCCACGGAAGTCCGTTGCCGGATCACTTTATTTAGACTTCTTCGTATAAATTAGGTAGTTCATGACATAAAGCGAGTATATATCTGATAGCCTATTTACGTGGAGCTGTACTTAGCAAATGTAAAAAGGATGGTTCTATGAGCAATGTCAAATAGGTAAGCTGGTAATATAGCTCCAAAACAACGATTTAGCAATATATTCAATTTGAGTAAGGCAATATTTTGTTTGATTATGTATGAATCTGAGTACGAAATAATCAG
>JAITDJ010000239.1 GCA_031282635.1 Clostridiales bacterium | reverse complement strand
GCGGATTACTTTATAGGCGGCCGCGGATTAGGTCCATGGATTGCGGCTATGAGCGCGGAAGCCAGCGATATGAGCGGGTGGCTGTTGATGGGGCTGCCCGGCGTGGCTTATTGGTGCGGGTTAGCCGACGCGGCCTGGACTGCTGTCGGCCTCGCGATAGGCACTTACCTTAACTGGCGGTTAGTTTCAAAACGCCTGCGCAGGTATTCTGAAAAAGCCGGCGACGCCATCACGATACCCGATTTTTTCAGCAACCGGTTTAAGGAAAAAACACCGACGCTGTTGTTTTTGTCGTCTCTTATCATACTCATCTTTTTCTCCGTATATGTCGGAAGCACGTTCGTTACCGGCAGTAAGCTGTTTCATAATCTGTTTAACGCGGATTATCACCTGATGCTGTTTATCAGCATGTTTGTTGTGCTGGCTTACACGTTTATGGGCGGATTTTGGGCTGAGAGTTTTTCCGACCTTATTCAAGCGTTCATTATGATTATCGCGCTGTTGGCTGTACTGATATTCGGCCTGGTTTCAGTGGGCGGGCCGGGCGCCTTACTCGGAAATATCGGTCGGATTCCCGGCTTTGTGGATTTCTTCGGGATAGCCTCGCCAACGCTTGAAAACGGGACGCAGACTGTTGTGAATAATACGCCGCAATTTGGAGCGGCGGGTTCTTACGGTTTGTTAACCATACTTTCGACCCTCTCATGGGGATTGGGCTATTTTGGTATGCCTCAGGTGCTTTTACGGTTTTTCGCTATACGAGATATAAAAGAATTGGATCGCTCCCGAAGAATAGCCATAATCTGGTGCGTCATATCTCTGTTCGCGGCAGTGATGATAGGCCTGATAGGACGGGCGAGGTTCCCCGCGGATTTGCTTACTTCATCCGCCTCGGAGAATATATTTATTTTGATGTCGCAGACATTATTCCATCCGCTGTTTGCGGGGCTTGTGATGACGGGCATTCTGGCCGCGGCAATGAGTTCTTCTGATTCATATCTGCTTATAGCGGCGTCAGCGGTTTCAAAGAATATTTACCAGAACATATTAAAGAGAGATGCCAGCGACAAAGACGTTATGACAGCCAGTCGCGTAACGCTGCTGGTCATCGCTCTAATCGGATTTATTATAGCGTGGGACGAAAACAGCGTTATATTTACGGTGGTCAGTTTCGCCTGGGCGGGTTTCGGAGCGGCATTCGGCCCTCTTATGCTGTTTTCTCTGTTTTGGAAGCGGTGTACGCGCGAAGGCGCCATAGCCGGTATTGTAGGCGGCGGCGGGATGGTTTTCGTATGGAGACTGTTGATTAAGCCTATTGGCGGCTTATTTGGCATATATGAATTATTGCCGGCGTTTTTGTTCTCGTGTATATGCATAGTGGCAGTGTCATTATTGACTGACGAGCCTTCGGCGGAGATCCAGAACGAGTTTGAGGCTGTCAGAAGGGAAGGGTAACTTTGATAAGAAGCATGTATATAACCGTTCCAACTCCGATAGACAGTAACATTTGACGCTTCCAGAGGTGCAGCGCGGTTACGGCGGCGATGGCGATTAACTCCGGCGCTCCGTGACCGCCGTAAAAAATATTGACGTTTTTGAGGCAGAATACGACTAACAGGCTGATAGCCGCGCTTGGAAGCACTTTACTTAAATATTGAATAAATTTCGGCGTCGGCTTGCCCGCGGGAAATATCAGGAACGGCGCGAAACGCGTGATCTGTACGCTCGCTGTGATAATCGCTATTGTTATAATTATCTGGCCCGCCGTCATCATAGTTTATACAGCCGTTCCAGAGGCCGGCGCAGAACGGTTAGCGCCAGTAATATCGCCAGCATAGCCGGAATCAGGAAACTTTCGGCGCCGGCGTACAGCAGGCAGGCAACTGACAGTAAGAATCCGATTAAAGCGCTGGCATGATTTTTTTCTTTGAGCCATTGCTCAATAAAGATGACGATGAACAACGCGGTCATTACAAAATCCAAACCATTGGCGTCAAAGCGCACGAACGCTCCGAATACGGCGCCAAACGCGGCGGCGGTAACCCAGTATACGTGATTGAGGATCGTAATGGCGAACATAAATTGGCCCCTGTCAATGCCGGGCGGAGGTTTCACGCCGCAGTTAGTAGAGAAAGTTTCGTCTGTAAGCCCGGCGATCATATACCATTTCTTCCGTCCGGCGTCATTATATTTATCCAACATAGATAAACCGTAAAACACATGACGGGCGTTTACCATTAATTCCAGCAGGAAAGCGCCGAGCGGGTTAAATACGGAAAGCAGCAGATTAACCGCCACAAACTGCCCCGAGCCCGCGTAGACAATCAGGCTCATAATAATCGTGATAACCGGGCTGAAACCGGACGCGCTCATCAGAATTCCAAGCGCAAAACCCAGGCAGCCATAGCCCGCCATAATCGGTATAGTGTTAGGGAACGCGGCTTGAATAACCGGTTTGGCCGCGTTTTTACACCGAGTAACGATAACATTTAAATTATGGGCGGCGTTAACCGCCGAGATAAGCTTTTTTAACATCATCGTCCTCAAGCAGTTTATCCGCAGGAGCGGATTTTATTATTTCGCCGTTTTCAAGTACATAGCCGCGATCCGCTATAGACAGCGCCATTTGAGCGTTTTGCTCTACAAGCAGAATCGTGCTGCCCGAGCGGTTCAGATCATTGATAATTTCAAAGATTTGCTCCACAAGTATCGGGGCGAGACCCATAGACGGTTCGTCCATCATAAGCAGACGCGGTTCGGACATCAGCGCCCTGCCTATCGCGAGCATCTGCTGTTCACCTCCGGAGAGGGTTCCCGCCAATTGACAGCGGCGCTCTTTAAGGCGCGGGAACCGCGTAAAAACACGTTCCAGCCGCGTGCGCCCTCCCGATTTCGGGCGTGTAAACCCGCCCATTTCAAGATTTTCCTCGACAGTCATCTGTAGAAATACAGCTCGGCCCTCCGGTACCTGCGCAAGACCGGACTCCACTATCTTGTGGGGAGGCACGGAACTGATATTTTCTCCCAAAAAGCTGATTGAGCCTCCACGGCTCCCCAGCAGTCCGGAAACAGTTTTTAAAATGGTGGATTTACCCGCCCCGTTCGCCCCGATAAGCGTGACGATTTCGCCTTCGTTCACATGGAAGCTGACATCTTTCACAGCATGGATTGCGCCGTAATACACATTAATGTTTTCGGCTTTCAAAATCACGGGCAAACCCCTTTCCTAAATATGCCTCAATTACCTCGGGGTTATTGCGGATCTCATTGGGTGTGCCCTTCGCGATGATATTGCCGAAGTTAACAACGCAAACGCCCTCGCAAATGCCCATGACCAGTTGCATGTCGTGCTCGATGAGAAAAATCGCGATCTGAAACGTGTCACGTATTTTGACGATATTATCCATAAGTTCCGCGGTTTCTGAAGGGTTCATGCCCGCGGCCGGTTCGTCCAGCAGCAATAGCGAGGGGTTTGCCGCGAGCGCGCGGACAATCTCCAGACGCCGTTGAGCTCCGTAAGGCAAACTTCCCGCCTTCATCTCCGCCAAATTCTGCATATCAAAAATGGACAGCAGTTCCCTCGCGTGATCACGCGCTTTTTTTTCCTGCCTCCAATATGAGGGTAAACGCAGTATACCGCTGATCTCACTGTATTTAATTTGATTATGCAGCCCGATTTTTACATTATCCTCAACAGACAGGTTAACGAACAGGCGTATGTTCTGGAATGTACGGGCGATTCCCATTTTACTGACCTGAACGGAGGTTTTATCCAGCGTGTCCACGCCGTTGAGCAGGATTGCGCCTCGGGTTGGCTTATACACCTTGGTCAGCAGATTGAATACGGTAGTCTTGCCGGCGCCATTCGGGCCGATAAGCCCGGCGATTTCCATTCTGCCAATCGCGAGGTTAAAGTCATTTACCGCGGTTAGACCGCCAAAATCAATTCCCAGGCTGCGGCATTCGAGTATGGGCATAAATCCGACGTCGCGTTCGGGAAGGAAATTGACGTTTGGAACCGGAGTCAATTGGGTTTGGCCGCCGTTCATGTGTTCCTCCTTCCATTAAACGGAACGCGCATACGTCCTAAAACTGATTTTATAAACGGAGAATTAGTCAGCAGCATTATGAGAATTAAAACAATCGCGTAAGCGAGCATCCGATAATTGCTAAACCCCCGCAGAGCCTCCGGCAGTACGGTCAAAACCGCGGCGGCTATAATGCTGCCCCAGATTTTACCCAGCCCGCCGAGAACCACGAATACCAGAATCAAAATAGACGTATTGAAATTGAACTTGGTTGGGACGATGGTGTTCATGTTCAGCGCGAACAATACGCCCGCCGCCCCGGCCAGCACAGCGGAAAGTACAAATGCGATCATCTTATGTTTTGTGACGCTGATTCCAACGCTCTCGGCGGATATGCGGTTGTCGCGCACCGCGAGGATGGCGCGCCCCGTACGGCTGTTCACCAGATTCTGGACAATAAACAGCGTGATCAGGATCAGAATGAACCCTGCTGTAAACGAAGACAGCCTCGTTATTCCGGATGCCCCGACAGGCCCGTTGATGATGACTCGACCGTCGGAAGCCAGCCCCAGCGCTTCTGCGCTGGTAAGCATGCTGATGTGCAGACCCTGGGAATCGGTTCCGACATACAGGCAGTTGGTAAGATTCAACACAATTTCTCCGAAGGCCAGTGTAACAATAGCGAGATAATCGCCTCTCAGACGGAGTACGGGAACGCCGATGAGGATCCCGGCGCCCCCGGCGCAAACGGCGCCGATAACCATTGCCGAGGCAAGACGGATTTCAGGAGCAGGTATAACAGGTTCAAGCGCCACGGCGGCCACGACGCCGGAAAAGGACCCGATGCTCATAAAACCGGCGTGCCCCAGTGAGAGCTCACCTAGTATGCCTACGGTTAAGTTAAGTGAAATCGCCATTACGACATACGCGCATATCGGCACAAGCTGCCCTTTCAGCGACGAAGACATAAGCCCGGCGCCCTGTATGCATTGAGCGGCAAGGAAACCGGCGGTCGCAAGTAAATATGTAAAGATATCTGTTTTAGCCGCCCGGCTTAATTTTTTCATGGCGCGGCCTCAAACTTTCTCGTGCGCGTGTTTGCCCAGCAGACCTGCCGGCTTAACAAGCAGCACGATTATTAACACCGCGAACACGATAGCGTCGGAAAGCTGGGTTGAGATATACGCTTTAGCGAAGATTTCTATTATTCCCAGTAATACGCCTCCCAGCATTGCCCCGGGAATAGAACCTATCCCTCCGAATACCGCCGCTGTAAACGCTTTAATACCGGGCATGGAACCCGTTGCGGGCGACAGGGTCGGGTATGCGGAGCACAGCAGCGCCCCCGCGATTGCAGCGAGTGACGAGCCAATCGCAAAGGTGAGCGATATAGTGACGTTGACATTTATGCCCATAAGGCTGGCGGCGTTTTTGTCCTCGGCGCAGGCGCGCATGGCTTTGCCCATTTTGGTTTTGCCGGTGAATATCGTAAGGCCGGCCATTATCGCGACACATGTGAGAATAGTGATTATTGTCACATATGTTATCGGCAATCCGGAGATTTTTATTACATCCGTCCCGACGATAGAAGTGAATACGCGCGGGTTTGATTTCCACAACAGCAGCGCGGTATTCTGCAGGAGGTAGCTAACGCCGATAGCGGTAATCAAAACCGCGAGCGACCCGGCCTGCCGCAGGGGTCTATACGCAAAAGCCTCAATGAGCGCGCCCAACGCGGCGCAGACGCCCGCGGCCAGCGGAACGACGATAATCGGCGGGAGACGGAAACTGGACATGGCGAAAAAACAGACATACGCCCCGACCATAATAACGTCGCCGTGCGCGAAATTCAACATTTTAGCTATGCCGTATACCATAGTGTAACCCAAGGCGATTATCGCGTATATACTGCCCAGACTAACGCCGTTTATCAGGTATAAAACAAATGTCATCGGCCTGCCCCCGCATTTTGAAAAGATATATCAATCCATTCCGACATATACGCCGTTTTGAATTATCATGCCCTTAGGGCTCTTGGTAACAGCTCCGGTATTGTCCCATTTCATAGCGTTTCCGGTTATCCCGTCGAATGTGAAGCCGCCGCCGGTGAAAGTGGTGATAAGCTTTTCGCAAATTTCAGAGGCTTTCATATCACTCGTGCAGCCGGATACTTTCAGCGCGTTGTAATACGCGTAGACACAGTCGTAACCGTCGGCGGCGAACTGATTCGGAACCTCCCCGAAACGCTCGCTGTAACTTTTGACAAAATCAGCTGTCAGCTTATCCGCGGCGTCCGCGTTGAACGGGGTTAAAAGCATAACGCCTTCCGCGAGTGACTTGTCGAAACCGTCCATGGTCAGGATACCGTCCATTCCGTCCACACCGAAGAATTTCGGAGCGTAACCCGCAGACTTGGCCTGGGCCATAATCAGCGAAGCCGGCGTATAGTACATCGGCAGGAAAATAAGCTCCGCGCCGGCGTTCTTGGCTTCCGTCAGTTGTACGCTGAAATCGTTCTGGCTGGATTCGGTAAACGTTGTGGCGGATACAATATCAAGACCCAGATCTTCCGCTTTGATCTTAAAACTGTTGTAAATACCCATAGAATAAACATCGTCGTTTTTATAAATAACAGCGACCTTATCCGCCAGTTTTTTGTCGAATATGTATTGAGCCGAAGCAAGCCCCTGGTTAGGGTCAACGAAACACATCTGAAAAACATTATCCTTGCGCGCGGTATTGACAATGCCGGTAAGGGGATCTTCCACGCCCCCCAGCACCTCGGTGGACGACGCGGACGGGGTCAGGAAGAAAATGCGGTCGCTGTTGCTTTCGGCGGAGGTAGCGACAGACGGAGTGGACGTAACGGATCCAAGGAATATTTGCATACCCCAGTCTTTAAGGGCATTGTAAGCGTTGATGGCTTTCTCCGCGTCATGCTCGTCGTCTTGATATTGAAGCTCAAACTGAATGCCGCCGAGAGCGTTTATTTCCTCAGCGGCGATGCTCGCGCCATTTTTGGCCGCGGCGCCGTAGATTGCCGCGCCGCCCGTCAAAGGGCCTGTCCCCCCGATTTTGAATGAGCCGGACGAGCCGCTGTTCTGTGAACAGGCGGTAAGCGCGGCGGCGCATAAAACGGACGCGGTTATGGATGTTTGTATGCGTGTCAGCCGTTTATTCATGTTCTATCCCCTTTATCATCTATATTTGGCACTTACAATAGCATAAACCTGAATATATATCAAGCGTCCCATAAAAATATGTCCCATAAAAACAACCCCCTTTTCAACCATGAATCAGCTGAAAAGGGTCGCCGTTAAAAGGGTCAATGTTAAAAGGGTCGCCGTTAACTATCGGACGCCGCGGATGATGACGACGAACCTACCATCAGGTACGGATGAGCCAGTCCGAACGATAATGTCCAAAATGTATACGCGTTCTTAGCGATATCAGTCTCCGCTTTAAGAATCGCGACCCTGCCGGCGTCCAGATCGTATAATGCAACCAGTCCGGCTTGATAGTTGGCGGAGAGCGTCTTGTAGGTGTCTTTCGCCTTTTCCAGGTTTATTTCCAGCGATTTCTGATTCTGCTGAATTTGGTTTATTTTATTATAAGCGGCGCGTATCGCGGCTTCCAAGTTTCGTTTGGCGTCGTCGTAATCACGCGAGGCTCTAATCAGATTATTTTCTTTTTCCAATTTTGACTCGGTCATGGTGTCATTATAGGTGTCGACAGCGTATTGCGCTTCTTTCAACGCGGTCTCCTTCAGCTTAAGAGTCGGATCCGTATTTGCAGAATCAGCGATTAAAGCGCTCAGGTTAGGCTGTGGCAGTGTTTCCACACTGGGCGTGAAATTGATGATGATCTCCCTGTCCATGGGCATCAGTAGAATCTGCCCCAAGCTGCTGCGCTCGTCGGCAATCTTAAGCTCTAAAATCTCTTGGTTTACCTTGCTTTGCTCCAGTTCTTGCTCCGCTGTTTTAAGCGTACTGGAACTGACCATGCCCAGCTCCAGTTTGAGCTGCGTATTCTTTACATTAGTCGTTTGCAGGTTGATGTTTTCTTTAAGAATCTGGAGATCCATTTCATCCGTAGCAATGGAGGACAGGGTGTTACGCAGCATATATTCCGTGGATTCCCTGACCATCTGTTCATTGTACGGAATGTTTTCCATTGTGTTTTCCAGCTGGCGCAGGGCTCTCAAGGCGTCAGTAAACTGTTGGCTGTTCAGGTCGGCCACGTAACCCAGTATGTTGATCGTATCCAGCAGGTCGCTGTGTTTTTCGTTAATTACGTCTATACTCTCCTTCAGGTTGAGCAATGAGGAGTTGGCGTCGTAAGCGCTGCTCAAAGCCTCATCGTAATCCATCACAATGGCGTTAGGCGTGGCGGGCTGATTTATATCCATTATCTTCATAGGATCCTTGCCGGTTGTAAGGATAATGGTGTTGGCCTTTTCCTCCCATCCGACAGATACGCCGAATGTCTCCGCCACGAAGCGCATGGGAACCAGGATATCGGCCATGACTTGCCCATTATTATACATAGGCGCGGCCGGCAGATCAACCGGTTCTTTATTGAGATACGCCCGCTTGGCGCCGACAGTCAGAACAAGTTCCATCTGCCCTTTTGTCAATGTGGCTGTCTGCGTAATATCAGCCCATGAAACAATCACGTTGGCATAATCAGCGATTTCCCGCATGGCCATCATCGTGACGCCGTTTACGCTCTGCGGTTTGGTTCTGAATGCCGTAAAGAAGCCGTCCACGCTCAGGTTAGGCGCTGCGGCCGCAGCCCGCGCGTAAGTACAGCATACCCCCAAAAGAAGTGCGGTTATGACAGCGGTCGCCCTTTTAAAACGCATAATAATCCCCCCCAGTAGATTTCTATTTCTTTATTCTTTTATAATATATGATATCGCGCTAAATTTCAAGTAATTAAGCGAACATATCGCGCGCCGAAAGGTCATGCCGAATATCCGGACCGCAAATAACATCGGTTTAATACAAAAAACCCCTTGCGGGGTTTTTTGCTTGAACAGTTAAGGCGTTACTGTAGGCGTCGCGGATACCGCCGGTGTCACGGACGGAGCGGGAGTAAGAGCCGCGTTGTTCGTAACAGCGGCATTGGTGTTGGTATTGGCGCCCTCATTATAGATAGCGGTCTGTGTGGCGGTATCCCAGGTTACCGGTACGCCGAACGCCTGTCCGAGCGCGCGGAATGGGATATACATGCGGTCGCCCTTAATCTCGGCCATAACCGGCAGGTTGTCGGGGCTGAACATGGTGATGGATACGCCGTCCACTATCATTGTAGATTTGTTCAGCGTGAACTGAACGGTTCTGCTCGGGGCAAAGATTGTAGCGGTCTTGTTGGTGTCGTCCCAAACAATCTGATTCTCGTCGCGCAGGCCAAACGCGTTGGCCACAAAGCGCAGCGGTACAAGGGTGCTGTGGCTGGCGGCGGAGATATACGCCGCGGCCGGCATTGAGTAAGACGTTCCGTTAACAGTGTAATAGTTCTCACCGATGGTTACGCGTACTTCCTGAGAAAGAATGCTGCCCTGATCGTTCGGTGAAGATATTACGTTGATATACGGAGAGTAGATGCCGGCGGTATTGAAGTCCGCTTTCCATGTCCTCTTGCCGTGTGTTGAGTCATCGCTTGTCAAACCAAAGTTTTCAGCCACGGCTGTACCCCAAACAATGGCCTGATAACTCTGTTTGTTGGTTACAGGCACTGTGCGATCCAGTTTTACCGCCACGTTAGAAATAGTGACTGTGGACGCGGCTGAGGATTCACGTTCAATATCGAACGCTATGCTGGCCGTGTCATTGCTGCTGGACAGCCATGACTGACTCTGGCTGGTAAACCCGCCTATGCCTGTTGTGGAGACATTCTTGATCTTCATGTCGCCGGATGTTACCTGCACTTTAGTGTCCGGAGTAAACCACATATCGGAATTGATCAAGTCCGTGATCGATATGCGGACAGTCTTATTCTTCAGCAGGTAGCCTTTACCGTTTTCAGTAATCTGGATATCAGCGGTCGGTTGATACTGATAGCCGATCTTCAAGTCAGATACCTTGGTTGTCACTGTGATCGGGTCAACTATATGCGCGATAACCACGGATGAATAGGATTCCTGCGAGCCTGTCAGACTTGTTGAGGATGGATCGATGGACAATTTCAGATCGCCCGTCTGTTTTCCGAATCCCAACTCCACACTGACCCACAAATCGAAATCTATGGTAGCCTTCTTGTTCTGATTAACACGGATACTGCTCAAAGTAATTTTATTATCATTTACAGAAACATATCCATGTTTTTCACCGTCGTTCAGATATACGCCGCTGCCGATATCGCCGCCGCTCAGTCCGTACATGGAGGAGGGGTGCTGTGCTTTGAGATCGGAAGCGTAATCGCCCAGGTTTGAAGTATCCGTAATCTTTATTTTGCGGAATTTCGCGCCTTTTACAGTGTTATTGTCTGTCGCGGGCAGCGACAGTACTGTCGTACGGCTGGACCACCATGCGTTGCTTGTGCTTTCATACATCTGCACGTGCGCCGTCTTATGGGTATTATCGTCCGCGTCCACACCGCTCCAGGACGGGCCGATATAACGTCCGGACACCAAAGTCGGCACGGTGTTGGTGGTCTTAAGCGACACGGCCCAGTCCACACGCTGCGCAATCAGGACGTCTTCTTCGGTTATATTGTCTTCGCCGTCTACATGCAGCTTAATATCAATTGACTTCCCCTCGGAAGGCATAGGCGCGTCGTCGTCAGCCCAGAATACTAAATTGCTGATATAAATGCTGCCTTTCAGCTGATTGGACGCCATGAAAGTATTGCCTAACTCAATCCACAGTTCACTGTCTTTATCCTCATCGTAATATACGGTACCGCTTAATTTGTCGTTATAATCTGTTTTGGTCGGGAAATAAAGCGTATAATCATCTGTGGCGCGGTTAAACGAACCTCTCGCTACATAAGTGCCATATCCCGTTTTGTTGTTTCTCCAGGCTAAACCCGGTTCCACGCCAACATCCACGTCACCGTCGGCGCCGCCCCAATTAGCGCTGAAATGATAGCCGTAAGGCAGCGACAGTTTAATTATTTCACCCGGACGGATTGTGCCGGGCCTGAGTTCGGTTATAACTACGTCACCGGGCTCAAATTCATCACGCGAAATAGCCACTTCTGTGCAGCTGGCCTTGGTTTGATTTTTACTGGACGCCGCGTAAAGAATCTTCTGGCTGGTAACGGCTGACTTATTACCGCTGTCTATTTCCACCGTTACGTCCACATTGTCGTCAATAACAAGCGTTACAAGAGGTATCCTGATCTCATAGGATCTCCCAGTGGTATTTTCGTAATCTCCCAATATTGTTACGGTAGCGTTGCTGTTATTCAGAGCCGAAACCGCAAGTTTATACGGAATTTCATAATACGTGGTACTGCCGCTTGTGCGCGATTTTATGCCGCCCGCGCGGTAGTAATTGCCGTAATCGCTTGAACTGCCGCCGTTCGGAGCATAATAGCCTTTATCAGGATCATAATCAATACCTGGCTTGGCGGCTGACGCCAGCCCGGTAAAATCCTTATTGGCAATCGGCGTGGTAGAGTCTATCGTATCTGTGGTCAGAGCGCTGAGCGAGGTACGCACATCTGTTGAAGAATATGCCGCCGCCGCCCTGAAAAACCATTTTGCGTTGTTCAATAACAGTTTGAACTCATAGCCGTTAGCGACCCTGTCCTGTAACGGCAGTACCAAATCAGTGCCGTCGACATACCATTCGGGTTCGTCATTGTTGTCGTCGTAATGCGGATTAGGCACCAGGTAGTTTGTACCAAGCATACCGTTTTCGTAAAGCAGGGTATTGCCGGGTACAGACAGCTTGTTATCCACAAAATTGTCCGTCGCCGCGGTCACCGTTGCGGGCATAAAAACGGATATGCCCAAGACGGCCGCTAAAACGAGCGCGACCTTTCTCTTCATTAGCTTTCCTCCTTATTGTTTTCTGTATTTCGCGTATCATAATCCGGTTGTGACGGATACGCTGAAATTATTATTTGGAGTTGTCATTCATTTATGCTTTGCGTCGAAAATTGAAACAGGATTGTAACAAAAAAACGCCTCTCGGCGTTAAATGTTTTTTTGTTATCGAGCGATTTTAAGCGCTCCGCGAATAAATGACCAGAATAATCCCCTTTTTCACGCAAACCCGTCCTTTTCTCCCAATAAATTCATTGCTGACGCCCAGCGGAAACGCGCTGTTCAAAACGGCGTCTTTAAGATCATATTTAAGACCGTCAATACAAACCCCATAGGCCTGACCGGAGTACGAGAATACGGAGACATACCCTTTCATATCGCCGCTGAACTCCAAAACGCCGGACGTCATAACCGCGGCCTCGTCTTTGCCGAATAACAATCCGATACCGCCGTACTTCAAAATAAAGGCCAATGTCTGTATATTGGCCAGCGTATGATCCAGCCGCCCGCCCAATCCGCAGTGGATATAAAACATACGGTACCCCTTTTCCAGCCCGATCCGAACGGCGGCCATGGTATCCGTATCATCTTTTTCGGATTTCAATTTTACGACATTTCCGGCGTCCGGCACATAGCCCAGCGAATCAAAATCACCGATTATCAGATCCGGAGCGGCGCCGGCCTTTTCGAGCCGGCAAAGACCGCCGTCCGCAGCTATCGTATAGTCTCCCGGTCGAGGTTCCGCTATACTGCCGCTGTCTTCGCCGGCGCAGACTATGTGACAGACGGCCTGTTGATTTTTTGTATCGTGTAAACCATTAACGCATATAATTATCTCAATCACCTGATTCATTGGCATAAGCCGCTTTAATCCTTGTATTACGGCGGCCGGGGTTGTATAATGATCTTGATAGGGGGAACAGCGCATGAGCGAGGTTTTAAAAAAGCGCCTTTCATATATGAACGCCGCGGAGGTTATGGACAGGGTATTTGACGTATACAGGCATTCACTGTTATATCAGATTGCGTTGAATTTTTGTGTCTATACAATCGGAGGCGCCGCGTTGTATGGCATATTAATAGCTGCGGCCGCAGCCGGCGTTCTCGCGGGATCTATTTTTGTCTCAGCCGCCGGGGATACGGGAATAGTTATCCTTGCAGCTATCGGCGCGGCCGCGTTGATCTGGCTCATCATTATTTACACTAATTTAGGCGCGGCCGCCCGCGAATTACTCTCCTGGCAGTCCTACAGCGGAAGAGCCGTCGATTTCAGCGCCGCGCTTAAAAATACATTTAAGTCGTTCTGGCGTATCGCGACGTTGTCTTTGGCCGAAATGGCGGCGGGTATACTGTTAATGCTGCTGCTGTGTTCGGCGCTGTACGCGGTTTTTGCCGGCCAGGGCATACTAAGTCGGGAGTTTTGGGTATATGGACGTTATTATTCACTGTTCACCTTTCGAAATCTGCTTTTTCTGAGCGCCATAATATTGTTCATTTCAACGCTCGCCCTGATAGTTTACAACTGTTTCGCGCTGGCGCTTCCCGCCGCCGTCTTCGACCGTAAATACTTCATGGAGGGCATAATCAGCTCATACAGACTTATGAAGGGTGATTTTTGGCGCATATTGGGAATCCGCATCGTATTTTCAGGCGAGATGATGTTGATTCATTACAGTCTCTCGAGTTTATCCGCGGTTTTGATCGGATTCTCTAACGCTTTATATGGTTCACTGTCTCCCAATATATACGCCTTGATGATGGCGGCCGTTGGAATTCAGTACGCCATCAGCTTTATAACGTCTATTTTACTGACGCCGCTTCCGGGTATTCTCACGTCGATCCTTTTTTTCAATCAAAAAATTAAAAGGGAAGGCATGGATCTGGCAATGCGGCTTGAGATATTGGAGCGGTCACATGGACTTTGACAGCGCGATGCGCGAGGTTCTCAAACACAGTAAATACGACAAAGTCGCGGGACGCATTTTTGACTGGCGTCAATGGCTTAAAGAACGCGCTTTGCAAGTATCGCGGTATATTTTAGATAAAATAGACATTGATCTCAACTCGTTATTCCAGCCGGGCGCCGACGGCTGGGCAGAGAGTTGGATCGGCGTTTTGCGCGCGGCGGGTATTATCCTGCTGGTTTTAATGGCCGCCGGGCTGGCGTTTTATATAAGAAAACGTATCAAGCTGCGAAACGCCGCGTCTAAAGGCATCTTTGAAAACATAGACAAAGATAGCTCTACGGCCGCGGGGCTGCTGGAAGAAAGCGCTTGGCTGGCCTCCGCCGGATATCTTCGGGACGCTGTGCGATACTGCCTGGCCGCAGCGCTGCTGGCGTTGGATAAGCAAAAAATATGCCGGCTCAATTATACCAAAACAAACGGGCAAATCATACGCGAACTTCGGAATAAAGCCCCGTCTTTTGTCCCCGCTTTGACTTTGACGGTGGATGTGTTCAACGAGGTATGGTTTGGGCGCAAGGTCATAACAGACAGTCAGTTTGACCATTATTGGCGGGAAACATCCATGCTGGTAGCAGAGGTGGGGTCTTATAAAAAAGGGTAAAATAATCTGCGCGTTGGTTATATTCATCTGCCTGCCGCTGGCTGTATTCTTTTTACGCGCAAATTCCTCAAACAGCGTCGGACAGAGTTACACCAGTTTCAATACGGCCGCCGACGGAACGAGCCTGCTGTATGACAGCTTAAAGGCTATGGGCTACTCTGTGTCGCGCGGTTACGGCATGTTGAACACAGAGGCAAGCGTATATGATGTTTATGTGTTTGTCGAGCCGAATTATTACTATTTTTCCGTTACAGACTTTCACAGCGTTCTGGATTGGGTATTTAAAGGCGGACGTCTGATATACCTGGATTCCTCCGACGGTTTTTCGTATATAGAGCAAGAGTTTCATCGTTTAGGCGATCCGGACGCGGCTGCGCACGGCTACACGCTGTATTCATACGGGCTGGGTGAAATTATTACAGGCGAAGCCGATCCGCTGCTGAATCAGGCTTTGATAAAAAACAGCGCGCCGGGCGCGGATTTTACCTATTTACTGCATCGCTGGCAGTCTTCGCCGGCTATCCGCTTCAGCGAGAGTATACATGGGTTTATCAATTCAGCCAACGCCTGGCGCCGAACGCCTGAAATATTGAAGACGTTTACTTATCAGATTGCCGTCACAGCCGCCTTGATTATATGGAGTCTGGGGAAGCGATTTGGCAGGCCGGCGCCATATTTTGAAGAGA
>JAITDJ010000209.1 GCA_031282635.1 Clostridiales bacterium | reverse complement strand
AGACCGGGTGGGTTCTCTGGAATGAAAGGCGTTGACATCATTGGGAGACGAATTAGTGGAAATTTCATTGCAGCGGTTATTCACTCTTTTACTGAAGAATATTCTGCTCATTATTTTATGCGCCGCGTTTGGTACGCTCATCGCGGTTGGCTGCACGAAGCTGTTTATTAAAAACAAATACGAATCGTCTGTAAAGCTGTATGTGTATACGGACACAGGCGGGCAGGCTAATCCGTCGCAGAGTTTAAACGATCTGAATTATGCCCAAAAAGTCGTAAATACATATATACAAATGCTTGATACGCGCGCGTTCTACACAAGGATCATTGAGTCGACCGGCCTGCCTTACATTGAAGACGAACTGCCGGACATGATAAGGTTTTCTACGCTGAACGCCACGGAAGTGTTTCAGATCGCTGTGACGACTACCAGCGCGGATGATTCTTATAAGATAGCTGTCGCTGTTTCACAGATTGCCCCTCAGATGATACAGGGCTTTCAGGAAACAGCCAATATGAAGATAGTCGATCCGCCTGTGCTGAATCGCGAGCCGGTATCTCCGAACCTGCCGATGAACACAGCCATTGGCTTTTTGGCTGGGGCCGCCCTGGCTATGCTATTTGTCTATATCAGAGACATACTGGACACGAAGATCAAGAAACCCGAAGAACTAAGTGACAAATACGATGTGTACGTATTGGCGGAGATAACGGATTTTCCGAAATCGGAACGGGTAAACAAGCCCCGGCCGAAGGGAAAGTTTGTATCGCCGGTAATCGACAAAGCGAAGAAAACTCTGATCATTGAGAAGGGTTATCAGGAAGCCTACAAAATCGCGAGGACAAACTTGGGATTCGCGGTGTTAAAGAAGACATGTAAAAAGATAGCGGTAATAAGCTCGTTAAGCCGGGAAGGTAAAACGACAACCTCGGTAAATTTGGCGATTGCCTTCGCCCAGCAGCTTAACGTCAGAGTGCTGCTGATGGACTGTGATTTGCGCAAACCCAGAGTAAACAGATTCATGGATACGCCCAACGTGCCCGGCGTTACCGATTGCTTAAGCGGCGCCGCCGGTTTGAATATTGTTGTCAAGGAGACGTTATTGCCTAATATGCAAACGATAAACGCCGGCACCATACCGCCTAATCCGTCGGAACTGTTGGCCAGCAAGAATTTTGAATCGCTGGTCGCGCAGGTTGAACAGTATTATGACTACATAATATTTGACACTTCTCCGTTAAACATCGTAATCGACGCCCTAAGCGTAATTAAACTGTGCGATCGCGTGGTTTTTTCCGTGGTAATGGGCGAATCCACACATCCGGATTTTTCAAAAACACTGAACATTGTCAAAAACGTGGACGTCAGGGTAGCCGGAGTTATAGTACATGGTGTGGAAGATACCAGAAAGAAGGGTTACGCAAATGAATACTACTATTATGACGTATTCTGACCGAACATGAGGAGATTTGATGAGAACGTCAGCATAGATATTCATACACATATATTACCCGGAATGGATGACGGCGCGGCTGACGAGGGCGAAGCTAAGATTATGCTGAAGCGGCTCTCCGAACAAAACGTTGACGTAGTTTGCCTGACGGCGCATTATTATCACAATAAAGAGTCTTTATCGACGTTTCTGGAACGCAGGCGCCACGCTTATGAAGCAATTAAGCCGTATGCGGCGAAATTGGGCGTAACCCTGCTGCTGGGCAGCGAGACAAGCCTTATGGAGGAGCTGCTAAATGAAAGTGAAGACGAGCTTAATGAGCTTTGTGTAAACAACACCGGATATCTGCTTCTGGAACCGCCTCATAGATGTACGTTTTCCCGTGGAAGCCTGAACCTGGTGGAACGGCTTATGGATAACATGGGGGTTATACCGATCCTGGCGCACATAGAGCGTTATCCCGTCCTGCTGAAAGAAAGGGGGCCTATAAATGATTTGCTGGATATGGGCTGTTTAACGCAAATGAATTTGAGTTCGCTGGGGCCGGAAAATTCGGCGTTCAGCTTACGAAAAAGCCTGTGGCGCTATATGCGTAAGGATATGATTCATTTTTTTGGCACAGACTGCCACAATAACAGGATCAGACCGCCGGAGTACAGAGAATACATAAATATGATACGAAAGAAGCTGGGGGCCGATTATATCGCCCATGTTAATAGAAGAGCGAGCAAATGGCTGAACATCGGCGTTTATCAAGACGCGGACATTACATATCAGCAATAAATACAGGCAATCTTCAAAGTATATCTTAATAATAAGGAGCAGTAATGAGCTTAGTTGAAATTGACGAGGATATACCGATTACTTATTCAGTAAATATTCAACATGCGCCCGAGGCGGTCGTGCTTGAAAACAGAGCTGTTGAACAGCCTGAGTTTGTGTTTTTGGAAAAACCTATGTATGACTTTGCTAAACGCCTTTTTGACATTGTCTGTTCCCTAGCCGCGCTGATTGTACTGTCGCCATTGTTTTTGGCGGTTTCTATACTGATACGCATAGATGCCGGAGGCCCTCTGATATATTCGCAACAAAGAGTTGGTAAGGGTGGTAGGCTGATTAAAGTACATAAATTTAGAACTATGAAAGTAAATGCGGATAAATTGGAGGACATGCTTACTCCAGAACAATTAACTGAATATAAGAAAGACTTCAAGCTGGATAATGATCCGCGGGTTACATGCGTTGGCAAAATTTTAAGAATGACCAGTTTAGACGAGATCCCTCAGTTCTGGGATGTGCTGCTGGGAAGAATGAGTATAATTGGGCCGCGGCCTGTTTTAATGGAAGAGACGTTCCTCTTTGAACCTTACAGGGATATGCTCTTAAACGTAAAGCCGGGGATTTCAGGGTTTTGGCAAGTTAATGGGCGAAGCGGCGTTACATATGAAAACTTTTCACGGCAAACGCTTGAGCTCTATTACATAACGCATCGGTCTCTATTGTTGGATTTAAAAATATTATTCAAGACATTCGGCGCTCTGGCGCGAAAAACAGGAGCAAAGTAATCAGGTGTTATGAAAATATGAATGACCGCGGCAGGTAATTTGTAACCGTCATATATTCATGGTATGGAGCAGGGGGCGGATTTTATAGCGGAAGCTGAAAAAGGAAAAAAAAGACATAGGAAGAAAAAGAAGATTAGAAAAAAAAAGAAGATTCTTCTGATTTTCGTTTGTGTAATTGCCATAATCGCCGCCGGAGGGCCGGCTGTATGGAACTGGCAGCGTGATAACCTGGAGGCCGCTCAGTATTATCTGACTTACACGCCGGAGGAGATTAGCTCCAAGCTCAACGAAAATGAAGAACAGATTGCGCGCTCCGTTGAAAAGATCCTGCCCAATCCCATTTCGGATCTGACTGAAGAGGAAAAAGAGCGGCTGGCTTCGGAGGAGCTTACTAAAGAAGAGGCCATTCAGCTGATAATGGGCAGGGCGAAACAGGGAACAGACGCGAACAGCGGTGAAGGCGCCGATGAAACCACGGCTCAGGACAAGCCGCTGGCTGCAGAAACTTTCGCTGATACCGCGCCGGTGAATGTATCCGCAAGCGATGCGCAGATGGAAAACGTTCCGCCGCAGAATTCATCAGATACGCCGGCCAAGGGTTCATCCCCGGCTTCCGACGACGGATCGTCAGCCATTACAGAACTGGCGGCCGAAGTATATGTGCTGCGTGCTGAATTCACGAACCGGATTGAGGCTATGCGCCAAACCGCCGCCGCCGAGTATACGGCCCTTGAACCGGAAGAACGAACCGCCGCCAAAAAATCCGAACTGGGTATGAAATACCTAAAACTCGTCGGTCAGATGGAGACCGAATGCGACGCGCAAATGGACAATCTGATTGCCAGGCTTGGAACCCTGCTTAATGAGACAAACGGCGACGCTTCTATCATTGATGAGCTCAAAAGCGCGTACGCGCGGGAGAAGAGTTTGCAAAAGGCTTATTACTTATCGTTATATAACGTTAATTGAGGTGACTTTGTTGAAAAAAATAATGACGGCGCTTTTGGCATTCGTGATGCTGGCCGTACCGGCTTTGACAACGGTTCAAGCCGCGCGCTATCCGGATATCGTGGGCCATTGGGCTGAGACCGGTATAGAGTATTGGAGCAGCGCCGGCGTATTGACCGGTTATCCGGACGGAAGATTTAGGCCGGACGGGCTCATTACCAGAGCGGAAATGTCTCAGGTGCTTAAAGGCTTTAAGAATCTTAGCGCTTACGGCGCTAATCCGTTTAAGGATATGAAAGCTTCCGACTGGTATTACGCGTCTGTTTTGAAGTGCGTGCAAGCCGGGTACATAGCGGGTTATGAGGACAGTACATTCCGCGGCGCAGGGAATCTGACGAGAGAAGAGGCCATATCTATGGTCAGCAGAACCATTCCGCTGACGGGCGCGCAGACATGCGACACAACCATAAATGATCCCAACACGATTTCCGAATGGGCAAAGGGCAGCGTATACGCCATGATCAATGCGCGGCATGTACCGGGGTTCTCGAATCATTCGATTCCTAAAATTACGAAGTACGCGAGCAATACCATAGCGGCGACGGATTTGGCGACCAGGGCTTTTGTGGTGGGATTGCTGTATTCCGTGGCGATCGCGCCCACAGTAACGCCAACTGTTACGCCCGCTTCGGGTACGAGCGCGGCATTGCCTCCGGGCGGCGGCAGGCGTCCTGCTGTAACGCCAAGTGCGCCAGGCGCTGAAACGTATAATCTGGCTGTTTCGATTCAGGAAACCACAAGGGGCGGCGGCGGAAAAATAGTCGGGCCGTACGTGAGGGACTATCTGGCGCCGGATGTCGTGATAGCGCAGATTGTGCCATGGATAATAGCTGAGCGGGCGGATTTTAAGACCGCTTACGGTGATCCGTTCGCCAGGGCGATTATGGAAGAAGGGCTTACAGCCTATGGGGCAAGCGACGCCGCGTGGCGGGATTATGTGGATAAGTATATCGAGGATGTTAAAGAGAATACGCATGGATCGGTTAGCGACTTAAAGGACTTGGCCAAGAGTAAAGCTGCTATTGGTGAAGTTGGCGTCGGGACTTGGGTGCTTGTTTATAATGTTCAGCAGGGCGATGCGGCTGACGCGGCCGGAAATCTCGTTTACCGGCAGTATACGGCTACTGTTACAATAGCGAAATAAGGTTGGGTAATTTGTCAGGAGTTCCCCCAAAGCCGCGTGAGGGAATCAAGAATTTATTTCCCGATTCCCTCACGCGGCGTATGCCCCCCGTGCGCATCGCTTACGCGCGGCGATAATAACGCGTTCTATTTTCTTGTTATTTTTTTTCGTTTATGAGTTATGGTATTTTAAAAAGGCTATATGGGTGGTTATTCAGTTAAAAGGCGCTTAAGGTGATTACAAAAACGGATGTGGGCAAGGTGGGAAAATCTTTTGCCCTTTTTTATTTACTACCTTTTACCAAATAAAACGTGAGAAATCGTAGAGGAGAAGATTTTCGGCGGGGTTTTGGAGTGGCGTCACGAGACATACCTGGAGAAGAAATGAGGGAATAGCATGGTAATTACTAAAACACCGTTTCGTATGTCTTTCTTCGGAGGCGGAACCGATATTGAGTCTTATTTCAGCGAAAATAAAGGCGCCGTCATTTCTTCAACTTTTGATAAGTATTGCTATGTGACCGTGCGTCACCTGCCGAGGTTTTTTGAGTACCGCAGCGAGTTTGTCTATTCCGTAATAGAGCGGGTAAGCGGAATCGATGAAATACGGCATCCGCTTATCCGCCACGCCATGAATGCGTGTGATATGCGCGAAATACGTTTGAGTTATGAGGCGGATCTGCCTGCGCGTTCGGGTCTTGGGACAAGCAGCTCATTTGCTGTCAGTATGCTGAACGCGTTTTATTCACTGAAGGGCAAACACGCTGACAAAAGAAAATTAGCCGATGAAGCCATTTATTTAGAGCGCGTTCTTTGTGGCGAGGCCGGAGGGTGGCAAGACCAGATAGCGGCAAGTTTCGGGGGATTAAACAGGATCGATTTTCACTCCGGCGGGTATGATGTTTCTCCTGTTATTATTAAACCTGAGCGCAAGCGCGCACTCGAAAACAATTTGATGTTATTTTTTACCGGGTTCACGCGTTTTTCTTCAGATGTACAAAAATCGAACGTCGAGGATATGAAAACAAAAGTCTCCCAACTGAAGAAGATGTATGCCCTCGTTGATGAAGCCGAAAGGATACTTACCGATTCCCAATCCGATATTGACGAGTTTGGCGGATTGCTTGACTACACTTGGAAATTAAAACGCCAGACCGGCAGTGCAATCACGACAGACAGCATTGACGCTCTCTATGAAAAAGGTGTCAAAGCGGGGGCTTTAGGAGGGAAACTCCTTGGCGCGGGGAGAGGCGGATTTATGCTGTTTTATGCGCCTGAAAACAAAAAAGATTCGGTGCGCGCGGCGATGGGCGACTTGCTCTATGTGCCATTTGAGTTTGAGAACAGCGGAACTCAGGTACTTTATTACGTTGCCGAAGATTATTCGACGCAGGAGACGGGGTTTAGTATATGAAAGCTGTGATAATGGCCGGCGGCAAAGGCGCAAGAATATCTTCCGTTGCGAGCGATATCCCAAAATCCATGATAGACATCGGCGGGAAGCCCGTATTGGAACACGAAATCGCGTGCTTGAAAAATAACGGTATTACGGACATCATCATTACCATCAGCCACCTGGGGCATATCATCAAAGAGTATTTCGGCGACGGGAAACGCTTCGGTGTAAATATAGATTATTACTATGAAGAAACGCCGATCGGCAATGCGGCGGCGTTGTTCCACCTTAAAGACCGTCTGGCGGAAGACTTTCTGCTGATTAACGGCGACATTTTGTTTGATATCAATATTACCAAATTTATGGAATTCCATAAAAGCAGGGATGGGTTTGTCACCCTGTTCACTCATCCGAACAGCCACCCTTACGACAGCGGTTTGATTGCGATGGATTCGGACGGCAGGGTTACTGACTGGCTTACGAAAGAGGATAACCGACCGCTTTATTACAAGAACAGGGTGAACGCCGGGATTCATATTGTTTCGCCAAGATTGCTTGATATGGACGCTCTATCACCCAAAGTCGATTTGGACAGGCAGCTGCTAAAACCGCTTGCCGGTACGGGTAAAATGTACGCCTATGACAGCCCCGAATATGTCAAGGATATGGGAACTCCCGAGCGTTACGAACAAGTAAAGCGGGATTTTCTCTCCGGAAAGATTGGCGCAAGGAATCTGAGACGCAAGCAGAAAGCAATCTTCCTCGACCGCGATGGCACGGTAAACAAATACGTCGGGTTTTTGAGGAACATGGACGAGTTTGAACTGCTGTTTGGCGTGGCGGACGCAATACGAAGCGTTAACGAATCCGACTATCTCGCGATAATTATAACGAACCAGCCCGTCATAGCGAGAGGCGAGGTAACGGTAGATGAACTGCAAGCAATCCACAACAAAATGGAAACGCTGCTCGGGAACGAGGGCGCATATTTGGATGGCATATACTATTGCCCCCACCACCTGGACAAAGGGTTTGCGGGTGAAGCGCCGGAGTTGAAAGTTTACTGCGATTGCCGTAAGCCAAAACCGGGGCTTCTGCTGCAAGCGGCGTCAGCTTTTAATATAGATTTGTCACGGTCGTGGATGATTGGCGACAGAGAAAGCGATGCAGCCGCAGGTCAGGCGGCGGGATGTCAGACGTTAAAAATTAGCGAGGGCGCAAATCCCGGTGCGGAGGCTTCATTACTTGCCGCTGTCGAAAAAATTCTTGGAGGCGCGCAATGCCAGAAGGCATGACGGAAAAACTCATTTCGGAGTTGATAACCCGATACCCGCGGCTCGCGTCTGTCCGGCAGTCTATCATTGATGCGTATCTGCTTATGGAGGACTGTTACGCGAACGGCGGCAAGCTTTTGGTTGCGGGCAATGGCGGGTCGGCTGCAGACAGCGAACACATCGTCGCCGAACTGATGAAGCGGTTTAAGCGTCCCCGACCGGTGGGCGGCGCTTTCGCCGAAAGGCTTAAAGCAGTTGACGAAATTCGCGGGGCAAAACTCGCAAAGAACCTTGAGTATTCCCTTCCCGCTATCGCGCTCGTCGCCCACGAGGCTTTGTCTACGGCTTATATTAACGATGTCGACGGACATGGCGTGTTTGCCCAGCAACTATTCGGATACGGCAAAGCGGGTGACGTGTTCGTCGGCATATCGACTTCTGGAAACAGTGAAAACATACTTAACGCGGCGGTCGTGGCAAAAGCCCTCGGCGTTAAGATACTCGGCCTTACCGGCTCGGGCGGCGGAAAACTTGCGGGGATAGCCGATGTAACCGTAAAGGCGCCGGAAACGGAAACCTATAAAATACAAGAATTGCACTTGCCGATTTATCACTGCTGGTGTTTAATGCTGGAGGAGAGATTCTTTGGAAGCGACTGCTGAGAGGACTGTCCTGTTTGTTATGCCGCGTTTGCCGTTCCCAGCGATTTCCGGTAGAAAAGCGTCACTTTATCACTATTGCAGGATTATCCATGAACTGGGATACCGCCTGATTGTCGCCGCGTTCTTAGAAATGGGCGACAATCCTGATAATAAGCCGGACTCTATAGATGAACTGATAATCCTGCCCCAATCATCGGGAAAAGAAAAAATCAAGCGTCTTGTCGTCGATACGTTTCTCAGACGCAAGTATCCCATACAGGTTAGTATATTTCTTAGCGGCAAAGCAAAAAAGATAATTGACGATACTGTTCAAAAACATCAACCTTTTGCGATAATTGCCGATATGGTGCGCACCACAGAATATATCACAGATGTTCCAACATATAGGGTCGCCGATTTGGACGATACTCTGTCACTTAGATATGAACGTCAGCTTAAACAGGGTATAGGCGGCGTTAATCCTTACGGGCAGTTTATAAACGTTTTCCCGAAATTTGTCAGGAAGATTCTTTTGTTCGGATTCATAAAACTCTGGGTAAATAAAACGGAAATCAGGTTGTTAAAAGAATACGAGATAAACATTGCCAAAGCCTGTGACAAAGTCGTTTTTGTCGCGGCAAAAGAAGCCGAAACGCTAAATCTAAAACTCGGTGAACCCGAGAAGGCAGTTGCGATTCCCATTGGAGTTGACACGGGCTATTATTCGACCCACGCCGCAATCCCGCACGTTAGTTTTCCTGATGATGGCGGCGTCTATTTAGGCATTCACGGGCAGATGACCACAGCGCACAACGAAAACACCGCGATGTATTTTATAAAAGAGATATTGCCGTACATAATACGCGAGAATTCAAATGTAAAACTCCTGTGTATCGGAGGCGGGGTATCAGAGAATTTGAAATCACTAAACAACCCTAACGTCGTATTTACGGATTTCGTCGACGATGTCCGCTCCTATTTGATGGCTTGCAAGGTATACGTCTGTCCTATGCAATTCGGCAGCGGCATTAAAACAAAATTATTGGAAGCCATGTCAATGGGCTTGCCGGTGGTTACGTCCTCAACCGGCGCCGAGAATATTGACGCTGTTGACGGTACCGATTTTATCATTACGGACGAACCGAGAAAATTTGCGGAGGAAGTACTCGCCCTATTGTCCGACGAGAAAAAAGCGCAAAGATTAAGCGGGAACGCAATACGTTATATCAATAACAACTGGACGTGGAAAAGGGCAAAGGCGGAGTTTGAAAAACTTTTTGCTAAAATACAGGGTGAGGAAATGGTCTGATAGATGCGAATACTCTATATTACCGAAGGTTCCATCGAACATGATATTGGCGGAGGAGCGGAAGGAACAAAGAAAGTATACGCTGCCATAAAGCGCTATTGCGAAAGCAATGGAGGTAATTTCGACGTCATATCGCTGAATGACAGCCTGCCCGAAAGCATCAACTTAAAGCCAAGAAAAAACCGGTTGCTTGACATCCTTGTTCGGTTTACAGGGCATTCCAATTATTTGTATTTCTTTTGGCGTAAACACCGAACAGACATTTTTCGTTTAATGCCGGATATTTCAGTTTTGGGGCGTTCAAGATATGGTTTTATCGCAAAGGATATAAAAAATCGTTTGCCTTCTTGCAAAGTCGTCAGCGTATTTGAAAATGTAGAATTGGATTACCTATCGGCGTACTTTTCAAGCGACAACAGCGTAGCTACGGGCTTAAAGAAGCGTTTGGAAGAAAAAGCGGTGCGCGCCGACGAGGGCGATTCCGTAGCGTACAGTGACATAAGCGTGTTTCTATCACTACGCGATTTGAATCGGACAGAGGAATTATATCAAAAGCAATCTATTGAACACGTTATTATTCCGGTTTGTGTGAAATCCCGGGGACCTTTGGACATCAAAGGCGTCCGGAAAACGCTTGTGTTTTCCGGACGCCTTTGGTACGACGCAAATATTGAATCCGTAATGTGGCTGCTTGATAATATCGTTCCATTTTATAAGGATACGCCGTTTATCATTGCGGGAACAAAGCCCGGCGAGGATATGAAAGAAAGAATCGCCAAGTATAAAAACGTTACGCTTTATGCCGATTTCAACGACTTGGCGGATATTATCCCGGAACATTCGCTTGTTCTTTCCCCTACGTTTCGCGGCGCTGGAATGAAAGTGAAAGTGGCGGACGCGCTTTCCGTCGGGCTGCTGGTTGTCGGCACGGATGAAGCGTTCGTCGGGTATGAGGAGATCGCCGACATTGACGGCGTACTCCGCGCAAACAATGTGGCGGAGTTTAAGTCAGCGATAGATAAGTATTTGACGATGAGCGACGAGGAATTGGTAAAAATAGGCGAGCGGAATAAAGCAGCGTTTATGCGGTATTATGAGTATGACAGGGCGTTTAAGGCGTATCAAATGATATTTGACTCATTTGCGTTATAGAATAAGATTGCAAGAGGGCTGAAAAGTGAATCGAAATACAACATATAAGTATAAAAATTTGGTATCACTAATTGGCGGTTTTACAATAGTCGTGTTTCTGCTGCAAGCTTTGATGCATGATGTAGTCGACATATTATTGCCTGATTGGCTGTTTATGAGTCTTAAAATAG
>JAITDJ010000208.1 GCA_031282635.1 Clostridiales bacterium | reverse complement strand
GGGCGAGGATATGGACAAAATTATGGGGTTGGAATACGGCGCTGACGACTATTTGACCAAACCGTTTAATATTTTGGAGCTTAAGGCGCGTATAAAGGCGATACTGCGCCGCAGCGCCAAAAAAAACGCCGGAGGGCTCGAACGGGGCGCACGGATGCGTATACGTGATTTGGAGATTGATTACGACGCCAAACGCGTCTTTGTGTCCGGGAGGGAATCCAATCTCACCGCCAAGGAGTTTGATCTGCTGGAATTATTCGCCGAAAACCCCGGAAAGGTATACAGCCGTGAGAATCTGCTTAATACAATATGGGGTTACGATTTTCCTGGAGACGTGCGTACGGTTGATGTGCATGTACGGCGCTTGAGGGAAAAGATTGAGAAAAACCCAAGCGACCCCAAGTATATAAACACCAAATGGGGAGTTGGTTATTATTTCAATTGAGCGTCCGGGGGTTCACAGCATACGCTGGAAACTGATGGCTGTTTATTTGTGTATCAGCTTTGTGCCGCTGCTGCTTTTTTTCAATACGATAATGATTTCTATAAGAGACTATTTTCAAAGTGATCGTCAAAACAAGCTGTCCACCTCGGTCAATATCATTGCGTCCACTATTACAAAGGCCAATTATTTTTCTCATTTGGGCGATGAAAGCAAACGCCTGATGATGGACAGCGATATTGCCGAATTCAGCGCTCAGGGCTCTTACAGGATACTGGTTATGGATAACTACGGCATGGTTTTAAATGATTCCAATAACGCCGAGGTCGGCCGGACAAAGATAATTCCAGAGGTTAAAAACGCTTTGGAAAGAAAAAACGCGAACGCGATTAAAACGCATACCTCTGAAAAAACGATTTACGCGGCCGCTCCCATTGAAAATGAAGCGTCTGAGATTGTAGGGGCGGTTTTGGTGGTCAGTTCGATAGAAGATATATTTGTTTCCGTTTCCGAGATAGAGCAAAAGCTTATAATGTATACGGCAATAACAACCCTTGTTATGGGTGTGCTGGTATTTGCTGTTTCCCATGTTCTTATAGACCCGTTAAGCAGCATATTGAGCGTGGTTCAGAAAATGTCGGACGGTCATTGGGATCAGCGCATAAAAATAAACGGGCGTGACGAATACGCCAAACTGGGGCATGCTTTTAATGAAATGGCGGAAAAATTAGAAAAAGTAGATAACACCCGTCAGGAATTTGTGTCGAATGTATCTCATGAACTCAAGACGCCCCTTTCATCTATTAAAGTGCTTTCCGAATCCATATTGCTGCAGGACGGCGCGCCGGTTCAGATGTATCGGGAATTCCTGCAGGATATCAATTCAGAGGTTGACCGGATGACAAGGGTGGTTTCCGATCTGCTTCAATTGGTGAAATTGGATCAAGGCGGGTTAGGCTTGAATATTCAGACGGCTAATATCAACACGATGGTTTCCGATATATTTAAACGGTTAATCCCGCTCGCGGGGCAAAGGGACATAGGACTGACATTTGAGGATGTGCGCGAGGTGTTTATAGAGGCTGATGAAATGAAACTGGCTTCGGCCATATCCAACCTGGTAGATAACGCCGTTAAGTATACGCCAAACGGCGGATCGGTGAAAGTTACTGTGGACGCGGATCACCAGAACGCCTTTATCACGGTTTCAGACACAGGCATCGGCATAAAGGAAGAGGATCAGGGCCGAATTTTCGACAGGTTTTATCGGGTTGATAAAACTAGGGATCGTGAAACAGGGGGAACGGGCTTGGGGTTGGCAATCACTTATTCGACGGTGCGTCTGCACAACGGCTCAATACGCGTTGTCAGCAAAGAAAATGAGGGGTCTTCGTTTATTGTGCGCTTGCCAATTCACTTCATTAGGGGCGACTAAGCCGCTAATCGCAGCGTGTAAGCGAGGCGAGCGCGGGCGTACGCCGCGTGAGGGGAATTCATTTCCTGAAGGGGGATTGGGGCGCGGTCCCGTTTGCGGTCGCAGACCGCTTTAGAGAGTAGGGTTCTTATGACAAAAAAGAGCGTTCCATATATAACAGTTATCGGTATTATATTAATAGGGATTCTCGTATTCGTATTCGTTTTTTTCCTCGACACGAAGGCTCATGATAACACGCGCGTTACCGCGCGCATCTATTACCGCACAGACTTGGATACTATCGATTACGAGGAATATCCTGTCCAAATTCAGGAAAAGGAAAAAATGGCGAGTTATGTTTTTGACAAATTCGCGGCGGGACGCCCCCAAAATCCGAATTTACATAAGACTACGCCCGATGATTTATCCATTATCGAGCCATTGATAATCCGGCTGGCGCCCGAGCGTTCGGATTACATTTTTGTGGTTGATTTTACTAAAGATTATTACAACATGCAGCCGATCGATGAGATGTTCTTTCGCGCGGCGTTGATCTGGACTATGACGGATCTGGATTTTATAAATAATGTGGAGATCCGGGTGGATGGCGAAGAATTAAGGAACAGTCTCGGTGTGGTTATGGGTTCGCTGAATCGTATTAATATTGACATACATCCTATAATCTCGCCTATCAAAACTGTAAGCAGGACTGTTAAACTGTATTTCACGGATGAAACCGGCGCGAAGCTCCTGCCCGAGGAGCGGACGATAGACGTTAACCCGGATTTGCCTATAGGGCAGTTTATTATGGAACAACTCATCCTGGGTCCGCGCCAGGAAGGTCACTTCCCGACCGTTTCGGCCGATGTAAAGATTCGCGATATGCAGTACCAGGATGGCATCTGCTTTGTCAACCTCAGTTCGGATTTTCTCAGTAAAAGCCCCGCTTCATCCGCCGCAGATGAAGTAACCGTTTACTCTGTCGTCAATTCCCTGACAGAAGTGACGCAGGTGAGAAAAGTTCAGTTTCTTATAGAATCGGCGATTGTGACGCAGCTGAAGGGCAATATGGATTTAAGCCGGCAATTTGAACGCAATGAGGGGCTGAACCCGTGAAACGCCCCGTCGTATGGGCGATGTTCTTTTTATGCGCGGGCGTCGCCGCCGGATTATGGATGGCTTCCGGTCAGCCGCCGGCTTACAGCCAGCTGCCGGCTTCCGGATGGGTAATGATATTATCGGCGGCGTTGTCCGCGGCGGCGATAGGCGCTATATATCGCTGGCCGCCGGCCGCCGTGTTTTTTATATGTTTCGTATTGGGGCTGCTGCGAGTAAACCAAAGTCTGTATACTGACCCGGTTGTAAGCCAGTGGAGTCGCGACGGCGATGACCTGCGCGTCGCGGGCTATGCCCTGGAAACCGCGTGGACAAAAACCGGGCGGGAGCGTATAGTGTTGGACGCGTATTTAATTGAAAGAGACGGCGAGCGGCGCGAGTCGCGTATGCGTATCCTGGCTGTTATGCCGGAAGGGCGGCAGGTGGAGATCGGTGACGGGATTGTGCTTCGAGGCGAATTTTTGCCATTGGATGAGGCGCGTAATCCGGGGGCGTTTAATGAGTTTTTATACTATAGAGCCAAGAAGATCCATTATAAGTGTTTCCCGGAAATAGAAAAAATATCAGGCGGCGGAACGTCGCTTAAGCCGACGATTTTCAAATGGAGGGATCGATTGGCCGGCGTTTATAGGTCCGTGCTGCCGGGCGAAGAGGCCGCCGTAGTCACATCCGTTGTTTTAGGCGATAAATCGGGGCTGGGA
>JAITDJ010000126.1 GCA_031282635.1 Clostridiales bacterium | reverse complement strand
GCCCGGAGCGGTATTGCTTGGTAATGTACCGGGAGCGGCGCTTCCGGACGGCGTATTTCCAAGTCCCGGGGCGCCCGGCGCCGTATTGCCCGTACCCGATCCGGCGCCGTTTAATCCGGAACCTGCGCCTGGGGGGGTCATCTGCGTGGCGTAAGCGGGCGCGGCCGTGATCACGGAGAGGGCGGCGCTCATCGCCAAACAAGCCATCATGTTTTTCTTCATTGCGTCTATCTCCTTTATGGGCCGCCGATGTGACGGGCTGGCCCTTAATATACGCGCGGCCGCGCGGAGCAAATGTTCCCCGCGCGGCCGCGCGGTCGGGTATGAGGGTCAAAAGGCGTCCCTCATACTCCATTTGATGAAAATAGTATTTGTAGATTATTGTAAAATAATAAATACAGATCTTGACAGCCATAAGTTATTTATTGCTATTGTTCGACTTGTATTAAACGCGTCGCCGTGTTATGATATTCACATCAAAGGCTGCTGTACGGTACAGCGTATCATCAAAATCATTCAGGAGGCGGTTGAAATGGTTCAGTTCATCGCGGGAGGCAAAGGTGAAGGTAAAACAAAAAAACTCATCGATTTAGCTAATACCGGCGTAAAATCCACAGACGGACACTTGGTTTTTATAGATGACGATAGCCGTCATATCTATGACCTGAATCACGATATCCGGTTTGTGGAAACCAATGGTTATCCCCTCTCCAATTACCGTGAGTTCATAGGCTTTGTTTGCGGTATTTTGTCGCAGGACAGCGATATCAAATGCATATATGTAGACGGCCTTACCAACATAATTAAAACGATTGACGATGAAGGCTTACTGAAATTGATATCCAGGCTTCAGACCCTTTCCGTGCGTGAAGATGTGGATTTTGTCATCAGTATGAACTGCAAGGCGGGCGATCTGCCCGATGAAGTAAAGAAGCTGTTAGTAGCGTAGCGTTCTATCGCCTCTTCCCGTCGAGTATACTGTAAAAAGCGGTATACGGGAGGAGGCGTTTCATTTTGACACGCGGCAGATGGATAAAATGGTCTTACTATACAAGGGCGCGTGTAAAAAGGGCCGAAAAGTGGTTTATTACATTAAGCGCTTTCGCTATGGCGATATTACTTATAACAGGCGTTTTCCGCATCATATCGAGCGGCAGCCGTCAAACACCCGAACTATCGGATATCAGCGCTTTCCGGATACCATATGATACGTTCCGCGAATTGGACAGCCTGTCCGTAAAATATAATCTGCCGATGCCTGAACTGCTGACTATCTGCTCACAGGATTTCATGTTCTTTCCCGATAAGGGCGACGTACCATCCGGATCTGAAATAGAGCGAAGGTATATTCTGGATTATAGTAAAACAAAGAAACGCGTCAGTGATAAAAGTACGGAGATGTATGAAGACATGTTTGGTAATATCCTGTCAGAGATGCGCGTTTTTCCCATATCTCAGGACTATGAGCCGGATACGTACGCGTTCTCCGACAGCTGGGGTTCAAGCCGACTGTACGGAGGCGATAGGATTCATGAAGGCGCAGACATACTGGATAGGGAAAATGTCCGTGGCAGGCTGCCTGTAATCAGCATGACGGACGGGAAGATATGTGATTTCGGATGGAACGAGCTTGGCGGCTTCCATGTGGGAATAACTACAGAAAATGGTACATACTACTATTACGCGCATTTTGATCATTTAGTTGAAGGTATGGAAAAGGACGCGCCGATTAAGGAGGGTCAATTGCTGGGGTACATGGGCGATACGGGGTACGGCAAGGAAGGCGTCAGAGGGAAATTTCCCGTACATCTGCATGTGGGCATAAGCCCCAGCGTATCATTCACCGATAAAGAGTTCTGGATCAACCCATATCCGTTTTTAAGATCGCTGGAGGAAAAAAGGATTTCCAAAAGGATGGTAGAATTGGGGTAACATATGAATATAATTAAATGGGAAGAATT
This sequence comes from Clostridiales bacterium, assembly GCA_031282635.1. Taxonomy (GTDB): domain Bacteria; phylum Bacillota; class Clostridia; order Lachnospirales; family WQUN01; genus JAISZF01. Next base: position 2,985 of record JAITDJ010000126.1, on the reverse strand, counting down.
TTTAATTCCATACGAGCAGGCGGTTGACGAATTGACGGGAAAGTTTCGCGCTTACAGTCGTGAAATGAGAAAGAAGGGTCTGCATTGCCCCATCGAGTATGTTGAAGGCCGAGTAAAAAAGGTAAGCAGCATATTAGAAAAAGCGCATCGAAAAGGCATACATTACGGCCAGGTCGAGGAGCGCATGGAGGATATAGCCGGCGTACGAATTATTTGCCGTTTTGTGGAGGATATCCAGAGGGTTGCGGCGGTAATCCGCGAGCGTAATGGCGTCGATATGGAAATCATTGAAGAAAAGGATTATATTTCCGACGGAAAATCCAGCGGATACCGCAGTTATCATATCAATATACGTTATCCCATGTGGACCGTCAACGGCGTAAAATCCGTGGCGGCTGAAATTCAAATCCGGACTATGGCTATGAATTTCTGGGCAACCATAGAGCATTCGCTAAAATATAAATATAACCACAATATTCCGCGGGAATTGCAGAAACGCCTTATTTCCGCGGCGGAGGCGTCATATTCGCTGGATGTTGAGATGAGCGCGATCCGTGAGGAGATTATGGAGGTACAGCGAGTATTGAATCGGAAGAATGACCTGGTCGATGAAATTATAGGCGGCATAGGCGTATTGTACACAAGCGGTCTGAATAACATTGAAGAAATTCACGCGCGATTTTTAATGGTATATGAACAGGATGATCTGGAGAAACTGCTGGAGTTCAAAAGGCAGCTGGAAGTATTATCAGATTTATACAAGGCGACGCCGTATAAAAGCTTTTCACCGGCGGATCGCTCCGTACGCTAAGCAAGGTCTCTTCATACGGCTTCGCGTAAACACATAAAAAGGAACGGTTTGATCCGTTCCTTTTTGACTGAAGCGTCCTGGCTGCAAATGGGGGCTGCGCCCCTGAGTATGTTATAATTCCGCCCTTTCCAATTCCATTCTGATTTTGTCCGGCGCCATGATCTTGAGTTTCCGCATTTCATCGTCGATCCGCTGGGCCTCGCTTCTGCGTTTGTAATTCTTAAGCCGCGGCTTTATAAACGAATAAGCGTGGATGGCGTATGCTGTGGTCCAGACGCCGAGAAAAAAACAAAATATATACTCTGTGTTCCCGTAATAGATTACGTCCAAAATACCGCCGAATATGATAAACAGCGCGATATATCCGGGCACAAACGCCGCCGTATGCCATATGAAGCTTCTTCTTTCATGGACCTTTTTCACCGCCAATATATACAAACGCCGCTCGTCCCAGGAGACGCCGTCCGCCGCCGGTACGGCGCTTTCGCCCATATCAGCCGCCAGCTCCGCCTCCTGCCATTCATGGACGTCCACAGTCGGGGAAAGCAGAATAGCGGTATGCGTTTCATCCGCCCAAACAGCCCGCTGCTTGCCTACAAGCTGCCGGGCGCGCCGGTTGTAGGTCCTCCCGACTTTAACGTTGTTTTCATCGATGACGACAACTTTGTCATCCATTTTCTCATCCCTTCGGTTGATAACGCCGAACGCCTGCTGTTTTTACGCGAAAGTCAGTCCGGACATTCCACGTTTGAGGTGCCGCCCTCTCTTCGACTCTACTATATACGCATATCTCGGAAGAAAGTTTACTACCGCGCTTCTCAGACGCCAAACCGATCGGCGGCGGAAACAATCCTGTCACAGAGTTCGTCAAACTCGGGATCGGCGATCTGGCATTCCAGGTGTGATAAAACATACTCGAGCGTTTGTGCGGCGCCCTGATCAAACCGGGTTGTCGCGCAGTATTCCGGCACAACTTGCTTGAGCTTGCTATTGTCAAACCGGACGGACACGCATTTGTCGCCTTTCAGGCCGCCCTCCCACGAGGGTTCGAATTTGCACAGCATATCCGCTGAAACATGCGTTTTAAGAACACGTTTACCCAGACTGTTTCCTATAATATCGTAGATACCGTTCCAGGTAAGGCTTTCGTCTGAAGTGATATGAAACGCCTCGCCTATGGCGTGCACATTACACATCAAGCCCACAAACCCTTTGGCGAAATCTGTGTTGTGGGTGACTGTCCACCAGGTGGTTCCGTCGCCGGGTACAATTACCGGCTTGCCATCCAGTATACGCCGTACCACCTGATAACTGCCTTTTGCGCCGTGCAGACAGACAGGTATGAAGTTATCGCCGTAAGTGTGACTGGGACGCACTATCGTAATCGGAAAGCCGTTATCCCGATACTCTTTAAGCAGTCGTTCCTCAATCGCTATTTTATTGCGCGAATATGCCCAATATGGGTTATACAGCGGCGTACTTTCCGTTATGATCGCGTTTGACAGCGGTTTTTGATAAACGGAGGCTGTGCTGATAAAAATATACTGCCGCGTTTTACCCGAAAATAGACGTATGGATCGTTCCGCCTGATCGGGTGTGAAGGAAATGAAATCCGCCACCGCGTCAAAATCCATATCCTTAATGATGCCGGCGACGCCGGCTTCGTTGTTCATATCGGCCGTGATACGTTTTACCCGCGCAGGCGATTCCGGATTGTTCCCGCGGTTTAACACAGTCACGTCAAATCCCCTGGAAACGGCCAATGCGGCGCACGCGGCGCTGATAGTCCCCGTGCCGCCTATAAACAATACCCTTTTCATATATTCCTCCTATAAATTTGTTATATGAGAACTTATTTAAGGATACACGCTTAGTGGGTTTTGGGCTATTATATTTTTTATCTTAAATTTATTAAATTTCGACAATTATTTTTAAATTTTGAACTGAACGCAGTTCTCATTGTCGGCGTCAATGCCGGCTGCGGGTTACAGTCTGCTCCGCACAGCCATATATTTTTTATGTAAATGTCTTGACAAAACCAGTTTGACAAAATATGCTATACACAATATGGAGGTAAGGAAAGATGTTGAGATGCTTGGCTGTTTTAAACGCGTTATGCCTGTTGCTCGTGTTGTTATGCGTCTCCGTGCAAATCCCCGCGTTCAATTTATCAT
>JAITDJ010000083.1 GCA_031282635.1 Clostridiales bacterium | reverse complement strand
TGATTATTTCGTACTCAGATTCATACATAATCAAACAAAATATTGCCTTACTCAAATTGAATATATTGCTAAATCGTTCTTTTGGAGCTATATTACCAGCTTACCTATTTGACATTGCCTGTAAGGGGGCTGGGAAGTTGTAAGTTCCGAAAATCGTGTCGCACAACGTCGAATTTGACTTAAGCTTGTTTTTGATTATCCATGCATTATACCACCAGAGTTGATGGGGTCACAGTTCAATAAACCAGCAACAAACCAATCATTTCGACAATAAATTCGAAACATCAAACTGACAAGTAAACCATATCCTCCGGATTTTTACATTCCGATGGATATGGTTTATTTAATTAAAATATAATAGTCTTACTATTAATTTAAAATCAATAACTGAAAATCATTGTTTTCGTTTGTCTGATATGAATCAGATATTTTAAAGTAGCGTACTAATGTATTTTCACTCGGATGGCCTACAGTATAGAATTTATAGTAGCCACTTTCTATTATATCAATTATCGTGTTTTCTGGCGAGGTAAATACAGTTCTTGGCGCAATTTTAGGCGCATCTGAGGCGTTATTGGAACACACCGTCAAAAGATCCGTAAATTTATCATCGAATAAATAACCCATTGTAATTCCCTCAAAACTTGCAGGAAACGTATCATATAGATTATCTATAGCGAATGAAAAAGCAAGCGATTCGCCTTTTTCCAAATAAAGGCCTTTTTCGTCTCCCGTTGTATAGTATATAAATTCCCCGCCATTTACGTTATAATTCTCCAAGTAAAACCGCTTATCACCTGCCTGTTGCATAGTGAGTGTTGAACTGGGCATATTCCGATACGATTCATGGATTGCGTCAATATCATAGACATTTGATTTGAATTGAGCAATTTCATCAATATCTGCAGCTCTATTCACGCCTCTTTCTTGATCAAAGTAATACTGTATTTCTCCGGTATCTGCGTTACGTAAGGTAGCAACTAAATCAAAATTCAATATTTCTGTGTTTTCGGTAGAACTGCCTACACTGTAGAATTTATAATAACCACTTTGGCTGGCTTTAAATTCAATGATTTTAAAATACGACGCTTGATCATCCAAAAAAGGAATACCTTGACTAAAAATATTAGTATACTTATCTTCTAAAAAATAACCTACTGTAATGTCATGATCATGCGCATTCAACTTCCAGCATTCTATGTCAAAAGATATTACGATATCTTCATCTTTTTCAAAATAAATGCCTTTATCATCATCTATCGTATAGAAAACTATATTTCCGCTGTTAATACTATAATTGTCTAAATAGAATCGCCTATTTCCCGCCTGCTGCATTATGAGTGAGGCATTTGGCCTATTATCATATAATCCATTAGCGTCTTGTAACTCTGCTGTGTTGTCTGGGTTATATCTTCGCATAACACAAAGTTTAAAATTCAGTATTGTCATGTTTTCATCCGGATTACAAACAATATAGAATTTATAGTAACCGCTCTCATTGGCTCTGAATATAATATTTGTCGGATTGGAATTAGCGGTATATGGGTTTGGGTTATAAATATTTGTGTATTTATCATTCAATATAAAACCCATCGTTATATCGTTTGGATCAGAGCCGTCATCAAGCAAGATATTTATCACGGTATCTTCACCTTTTTCGATGTAAATGCTTTCACTGTCGTTTGTCGTACAATAAAGATGTTTCCTTTATTGGTACTATAGTTTTCTAATTGGAAGTTAATATCGCCTGTCTGTGTGTCAATTACCTGACTCATAGCCATTGATGAACTCGGCATGTTTCTGTATGTTTCGTTAAGATCCTGTTCGACAACGACTTCGTTGTTGATGGTTTGCATCTCAGCATTTTCGATATCAGAAATGTGTAATCCGCTGGTGGAATCATTATCAGATGTCTTAGCTAACATAAGATTGAAGTTAAAGAATACAGTAACTACTAATAATATACTTAATATTATACATATTGATACAACAATAATAATCCGCGAATGTTTCTTAAAGACCATCACATTTTTCACCCTTTCTTTTACGTCGCCTTCACCAAACGCCAACGGAGATCCGCCAATTATTCTTCGGCCCATTGCCATTGATAACAACGACATGGAATACTCGGCTTTTCTTTCATCACCAATCTGACGGCTGCCGCACATTTCTTTCAGCACCCACTCATCGCAGCACATTTCCATATCTTTACCCATAAGCAGGAATGCAGACCATACTAAAGGATTAAACCAATGGATGCACAAAATAAGATACGATACGTACTTTACAAAATGATCAAACCTTCGTATATGCATCTGTTCGTGCAGAATAACATAACGCCGATCATTTTCTTTTAGCTCGGTTGGAATGTAAATTTTCGGATGAAAGAGACCTAAAACAAACGGTGTCTGTAAACCCGCAGCCTCATACAGATTATTACCGACATTGACCGAATTTTTAAGTTTCCGGCTTAATAGAAAAACTGACGCGACCGAGTAAATCAGCATGGCGCATATGCCGATAAGCCAGATATACGCGCTAATTTCTATCCATAAACTCATCGGGGTTACAGTAACGTTATAAACTGTTATCGGAACCGTCCGTATTACGGCGCTTACGGTGTTATTGACAACCGTAATTGCGTTATCCATTGGCGGAAACGCCTGCGTGGCATTAACAGGGGGAACCGGCGCGGACTTCGACTGAAAAAGGTTCAATACACCTTCAAAAGTAAACGGGGAAATAAGCCTAAACCCCGCTCCCGCCCATAGCGCATATGAAATGGCCTTAGACGCTTTCTTTAGTGGAAACCGAACAAATATAATGGCGGTAATAATTAAACTTGCTGACAGGCTTATGTTCAAGATAGTAAGGAACAGTTTATCCATGTTTGCCGCCTTCTACATGTTTTCTTATAATACTTTCTATTTCTTTTACCTGATTTTCAGTCAACGGGCTTTCGCTTATGAATGCCGTCAGGAATCTAGGCAGACTGCCGCCAAACGTTTCTGTAACATATTGGCGGCTATGCCCTGCGTAAAACTCATCTTTCGTAATCAACGTTGAAACAAGCGCTTTCTCATTTTTAAAAAGACCTCGATGACATAATTCTCTCAGTTCTGTATATGTCGTAGATTTTTTCCAATTCAATTCTTTTTCACATAACTTTACCAACTCCGGCGACATTATCGGTGCGTTCTCCCATATAATATCCGCAAATTTCGCTTTTACCGGCGCCAATTTAAAATCTGCCATCAAAAATCCCTTCTCCTGCTGGTTGATATAAAATAAACTATAAGAATAGTTTATATGTTACCAACCAAGATGTCAAGCAACATTTTTTCAAGATATTTGAAGGCATAAACTATTTTGCGTATTCCCGCGAAAGCGGGCAATGGTTCCCGCTGTATCCGGGACGTTGCAGGATTCCTTGCCCGGATCACGGTTCTTCCGCAGGAATATAAAATTGACGGACATTTAATGACAGCGTGGATAACATCACAAAAATACGACGCGAGCGCTCTAGGTCTTCAGCGTGTTTTGGGGATAAAATTCAGTTAAAATTCAGACAATCTACAGGTAAAATTCAGCTTCATGTGGGATAAATAATAGAGAGGGCAAAACAGTTTAACCGGACAGGAGACGCCGAAGATGAAAAAAATAGGGAAAAAATCAATTTCCGCAATGTTGTTTACAGTTTGCGCCTGCTTGCTGTCTGGGTGCGGCGGCGCCAAAGAAAGCGTGTCGTCGTCCGCGACAGTCGTGAAACAGGTGACAAGGGGGGATCTTATCGTCGGCCTGACTGCGGACGGCGCTGTTGCCCTGCCGGTAACGAACCTGAATTTCGAGGTCGACGGTACGGTCGCCAAGATCTATGCGGAGACGGGCGATTCGGTTAAAACCGCGGATCTGCTTGCCGAACTGGATGGTTCGGATTACCAGCTGGCAATACAAACCGCCGAGAATAACCTTGATAAAGCGCAAACAAATTACGATGACGCGGTTTGGCAGTACGAAAAGGGACTTAAATCCGCCGAGTTAAGTCTTGTCAGTACCAAGCAAACACTGGACACGGGTTTCGACGCCTACACTTACATAACAGCTATTACCGACGCTGAGCTTACACTGGAAAAACGGAAATCCGAGCTGGCCGAGGCGCAGGCAAATTATAACAAGCCCTATGACTCGCTGAACTCCGACAGGCAGATCGAAGATGCGGAAACGACTCTGGCTGCGCGCCTTAAAGAACTGGAGGAAGCGAAGGCGGATCTCGGCGAACCTTTCGACAGCTCTACCTATTTGAATGCGATCGCTGAAGCCGAAAAAAATGTAACGCAAAGAACGAAGGAACTCAGCGACGCCGAAAGCGACGCCGCGTCCCCGTATGACAATACCGGCATAGACAGGCAGATCGCGGACGCGCAGGCAGCGCTTGATACCCGGCAAAAAGAATTGGACGACGCTGAGGCGAAAGCGCGCGATCCTTTCGATGAAACCGCTTATGACAGGCAGATCGCGGACGCGGAACAGGATCTCTATGATAAGCAAATGGCATATTATGACGCCCTCGACGGGGACTCAGAAGATCCCAATTACTCCAAAACGGCGGACGCGGCGTACAACGCCTACCTTTCGGCGCGGACGTCCCTGGACAGGGTTTATGAGGACAGAGACACAGCCGAGGACACCGAGCTGGATGAGGCCCAAACGAAGCTGGACACGGCGCGGAAAAATTACGACAACGCCGCGCTTGCGTTATCCCGGCTTCAAGAGGA
>JAITDJ010000161.1 GCA_031282635.1 Clostridiales bacterium | reverse complement strand
CTCGGTTATCTCGGTATTCAGGTTCAGCGTGCCTTCTATCGGCGCCACTGCCTGGGAATCATTAATCTGCGCGTCAAGCGCCGCAATACCTGCCGAGAGTTTATCAATATCGTCCAGAGTCTGCTGTATCTGGCTGTCTATTTGAGACATCAGGCTAATTTGCGCTTGCTCCACCTGCATCAGCGGGGAGACTTTGGTTTCTGAAAACAAACTGAGATCCTGTTCATACGCGCCGATAGACTTTTTCGCGTCACTAATATTAACGTCCATCGCGGCGATTTGCGCGTCAGCGGCAGCCAATTCCGCCTGGCGGTATGATTTAATTTTGCTGTCGGCGGCACTCATCGTGTTCCGGGCGTCTTCCAGATCTTTCTGGGCTGCCTCGCCCATTTCATACAAAGCTGTAATTTTGCGCAGATTTTCCTGCGCCAAATCTTTATCCTTTTCCAGCGCATCCAAACCTACCGCGTATTTCTGATACATTGAGACATAATTGCTCTTCAAAGCGTTATCGCCGTTTTCCAGGCTGATCATGTCCTGTCCGTTTTCTGTGGACAGCTTGTAACGCTGAAGCCATACCTGCTCTGACTGAAGCCTGACTAAGCTGTCACGCGCGTTTTTTAGTTTAAGCTCCGCGCTCTTCCTTTGAAGCTCCATGTCTTTTTCACTCTCGGAGACTTGGGTTAAGGCGGTTTCGCGCTCAAGCAGAAAGCTTTGGACTTTCAGGCTGTAAGCCCGCCCTTTATCCGTATCGACGCTGTCAAGACGATTTTCCAGCGCGCCTATGCTTTCACGATAAAGCTTCAGCATATCAATATCCGTTTTAAGCGATTCAATATCCCGGTTGTTGGTTTCCCGCTGTATGTATAATGACTGACAGTCAAACCCGAATAGTGTGTCGCCTTTATATACGTATTGGCCTTCCGACACATTTACATTCAATATTTTGCCCCCGTTAATAACACGTACCACGCTGGCATCCTCATTTGCGCGAACCAGGCCGCCGGCGGTAACATAAACGTCGAGCTTGCCGACAGCCATCCAAATGATCGCTATCGCCAGCAAAGATGTTATGATGCACGTAAAAATGATTAGTAGTCGGTTAGGCCTCATAAGCAGCATTTCTTTAGAATCGGATAGGTCGTTAATGTCAATGAGCGTTCCGTTCATAAATCGCCTCAGCCCCCACAGGGATTTGATCTTTCCAAAGATTAAAGTAAAAACCGCGCCTGGCCATTAAATCGTTATGCCTGCCGGCTTCCACCAACGAGCCCTTGTCCATTACATAGATATAGTCGCAGCGCATTATGGTCGAAAGGCGATGCGCAATCATCAGCACGGCGACATCGCCCGTATGCTCGTAAATGATTTTCTCTATGGCCCTTTCGGTAATGGAGTCCAAATTACTGGTGGCTTCATCCATTATTATAATATCGGGGTTTTTTAAAATCGCCTGGGCGATGGAGAGCCTTTGGCGCTGCCCGCCAGACAGGTTGCCGCCGTTTTCCTCAAGAAACGTTTCATAGCGCAGCGGCAGCTGGCTGATAAAATCGTGCGCCTGCGCCATTTTGCACGCCTCTATAATCTCCTCCATGCCGGCGTCTTCCGAAACATAGCGCATATTGTCGAGTATTGAACCGCTGAATAAAAATACATTCTGCGAAATATACGCGATCCGCCGCCTTAAATGATTTATATCCACATCGTTAATATTGCAGCCGTTAATAATAATCTCGCCTTTTTCCATCGAATAAAACCGCATAAACAGTTTCGCCAGCGACGTCTTGCCGGAACCGCTTTCACCTACCAACGCCACTTTATATGATTTTGGTATGAACAGGCTGATGTCATTCAGCACAGGCGCCCTTCCACCGTAACGGAAAGTGATGTTCTTAACCTGAATATCGCCTTTAAGACTGGGCCTGAGTTTATTGACGCCGCCTTGCTTATCTTCAGCGGCCAGATCCAGTATTTCGCCCAGGCGATCCGCCGCGACGATTGCGGTTTGCATCTGAGGCTGCAAATTTATCAGATTTTGTATGGGATTAACAAAATATGATAATAACGCGTTAAACGTCAGCATTTCCCCAATGGTGAGCTGCCCTTTCAGCACGCTGTCAGCGCCGGCCCATAGAATTATAACCCCTCCGATACCGCTGATCAATGATCCCAGGCTGCCTTGAATATTATTCATCAGCCTGTTTTTAAATACACTTTTCAACAGTCTGACAAACAGGCTTTCCGTTTTATATTCCGCCATATCTTCCGCGTTGTAGGACTTGATTAACTCCATTCCGTTAAGCGATTCTATCATATATGAAGAGAGCTGAGCATTATTCTCCATAGTGGTTTCATTAATTTTTTTCAAAGGCTTATTGAACAGAAAGATAACAATCGCGTCCAAGATGACTATTACTACGGTTATTCCGAATAAAAACCGGCTTTCGTTAAAGAGCATTATCCCGCCGCCAACAGCCATCAGCGTGTCAATCATTATGGTGAGCGCGGCGGACGATATAGCCTCGCGCACCCTGTCCGCGTCCGTGAAACGTGAAACGATTTCCCCTATACGCCTGGAGCCGAAAAACGATACCGGTAAGTTAATAACATGCCTGTAATAAGCGAAAATCAGGTTAATATCCAATCGCTGCCCTAAAAAAGCCAACAGATAGGAACGGAAAAAATTCAGCGCCTCTTTAAATAAGTGCAGCGCGATAACCCCTATGGAAATATACAGCAGCGTCTTCTCCAATTGGTTGGGCAGGATCTCGTCCATCATCAGTTTAAAATAAAACGAGGATAGAATACCTAAGGCCGTCAGGATCATAGATACAAAAAATATGCCTGAAAGCAGCCTCCACTGCGGCACTAACAGGGAAAAAAACTTCCCGATTGTCGTCTGCGAGGCGGAACCCTTCTGAAAGGATTGATTCGGGGCAAGCACAATTAAGATGCCTGTCCAGATCTTGAAAAAACGTTTAGGGGTATATGTTACTATCCCTTTGGCGGGATCGGCGACAATAATTTTATCGCGCTGGATCTTGTAAATAACCATGAAATGTAAAAGATTGTCTGTAATGACATGCGCGATGCATGGCAGCATAAATTTTGAAAAAAAAGCCTTTTGATCTCCCTTAACGCCTTTCGCGGTAAAGCCAAGCTCTGTGAGGGCTTTCACTGTTCCGAACACAGTGGTGCCTTCTTTATCTGTCCCGGCTTTCTCACGTATCTGCGAATACGGCAGATTCAATTTATAATATTTGGATATGGACGCTATGCAGGCCACGGCACAGTCGGAAATATCATGCTGCTTAATACAAATATACTGTCGTTTAAACATGGCAGCCCCTAATAAATATGTATTTAATACATATTATACAGTAATTCGTCACAGTGTAAAGAATTCAAAATTTTACAGCAAACTTGTCTGCACGTAAGTATCCCCGGTTCTATCCGCTTTTTGTCCATTTATCCTATTATCCACAAATTTCTCCTTTTCAATACCCTTCAGAAATTCTGAAATTTCCCCTCCGGCCGTTATAATCAGTTCTTCTCGCGCGCGGGTTACTCCCACGTACAGCAGTCTCTTCTCCTCCGTTATATCCGAGCTGTTTTTCTGCGGAATGAGCCCGTTTACCGCGCCGCATACAAAAACCGCCGGATACTCCAGCCCCTTGGCCGCATGAATAGTGGAGAGTGTAACCGCCCCGCCGGAATAGCTTTTTCCGTTAACGCGTGAAACATCGCCTTCGCTCCCCAGGAGCGCGGCGTTTAAAAAGTCTTTCAGGCGTGTATGCGTAAGAGCCATGCCGATAAGATAGCCCATTTGAGGATCAGCCTCTAAAGAAACATCCTTCAGCCATTCCTCCAGCAGTTGAGCGGGCGGCGTCGAGTCCAGCAGCGGCCGGTATTTTTCCATAAGCATTGGCAGCCGCGTTTTGTCCGTTACAGACAAACATGTCAGTTTAGCGACAGCGTTATCGGGGTTTATCATAAATTGGAAAAATGCCAGCGCCTTCGCGGGCATTGGGGCCGTAAGGAACCTGCCGCGGCCTGTAACCATAAATGGTATGCCTTCTTTAGTCAGGCAGTCTCCTATCAATTCCGCCTGTCTGTGCGTCCGGTAAAGTACGGCGATATCCGAGAACGCTCGGACATTATTATCCGTCCAGCTGTCCGTCATATCCAAACCGCCTACCATCCGGTTTATTTCCTTGGCGATAAATACCGATTCCGCGAACGAACCTTGAAAATGTAAAAATTTTACCCGAAGGCCCGCCTTTTGAATCGGCTCCAGCCCGTTTTGCTGGGCTAACAGCCAGTTGGCGCAGGACACCACAGCGGGAACAGAACGATAATTAAGCCGCAAGAACACGTTTTCCGCATCCGGAAAATCCCTTTTGAACCAAGCCGCGCCGGCGGGATCCGAGCCTCTGAAACCATATATACTCTGCTGCGGATCCCCGATAGCAAACAAATGTTTGACCGACCAATGACGGATGAGTTCATACTGAACAGGGTTTATATCCTGAAATTCGTCTACCAGCAAATATTCCGCTTTTATCGGAGGCAAATCAAGCGCGGCAAGCAGAACGCCGTCAAAATCCAGGGCATTGTAAGAGTCCAGCTTAGCGTTATACGCCTTTAACAGCGTATTTATCGCCTCGTTTTTCGGCTGTTTAGCTCCGTTTTTTATCAGAGAAATCTCCCGCGCCGCCTCCGCGCCGCTTACTTTAACGCCCGACTCTTCCAGCGCCTCCGATAATACGGCTGCCGCGGCCGCCTCATCCAGCAAGATAACATCTTTATACAACCGTATTTCCCGCAAAGCTATTGAATGGAACGTGCCAATAATTATTTGGGGCTGCTTCAGCCGTTCGCTTAACTCACGCGCCGCTCTATTCGTGAATGTTACGGCCGCCACGTTCTCCGGCGGCACGCCCATCTGATTTATCAAGTAATCTGCGTGCCCGGCCAGCGTCCTGGTCTTGCCCGTGCCCGGACCGGCTATGACCATGACGGCCCGCCGCTCGCTTTGCACCGCTCGCGATTGCTCTTGGTTAAACGCGTCCGGCGCTTGCGCGGGTTCTTTGCCCGTACCGGCCTTCTCTTTCTTGGATTTGGGTTTTGCCGCCGTTTGATCCAAAGATTTCTTCTTAGCCCCGGCAGTGCGATCCCCTGAGAGCGACAGGCTGATTTGGCCCGACAGCACGCTAATCTCTGATTCGCTGAGGATATGAACCTTGCCGTATTCCCCGTCATATCCGGCGTCCAAGGTCACCTCTCCCGCCCTTAAACGCCGTATTCCCTCGGCCATTAATTCGCCGCCGAAACGCCTTATATCTTCCAAAGGGGCAATGCGTAAAATATCCAGTTCCGGCCCGATATGCGCCAGCATATTGTTATAAACAGCCTGGCCCCCCTTAGAGGCCGCGCTGCGACCCGTAGACGCCCGGATTACATCTGTCAGCGGCGCCAGGTATTCATAGCGGCGGTTGATTATTTCAGCCCGATCCGATAACTGTTCCACGCGGTTCAGCACGCCGATTGTTACCTGTTTACCGCATACGGGGCATACGCCGCCTGTTTCCGCGGTAACAGACGGATGTTGGCGTACTCCGCAGTTTCTATGTCCGTCAAAATGATACTTTCCCTGTTCGGGAAAGAATTCCAAGGTGCCGTAAAATCCTTCCCCGCCGGACAGAGCCGTTTTTACAGCCGTGTATGACATATCAGCATCAAGCACATTGGCCTCGCGCGCCAGGTTAGCCGGCGAATGAGCGTCGGAATTTGATACCAGCACATACTTATCCAGCGTTGACAGCCGCCCGTTCATGGGAATATCCGATGATAAACCTGTTTCCAGCGCGTGTATACAGCCAGTCAGATCTTCAAAGCACTCCTCTATGGCGTTAAAGCCCGAGTACGCCCCGAACAGCGAAAAATGCGGAGTCCAGATATGCGCGGGGATGAATATGGCGTTTGGGCAGGCGTCCAGGGTGATTTCAAGCAAATCGCGGCTATCCAGCCCCAGAATAGGACGTCCGTCGGAATGCAGGTTCCCGATGGTTTCCAATTTTTTTGACAGCTTGTCCGCCGCTTCAAGCCCGGGCAGTATAATCAGGTTATGGACTTTTCGCATCTTGCCGTTCTTTTTATAAATGGAACTGATTTCACCCGTTATAATAAAGCGCGTTCCATTATCAGACGGGTCTTTCAGCCTGTACAGCCCCTCTTCGGCGGGCGCCAGTTTTTCTGATATTTCTGCGCGCCACGCGGCGTGGGTAAAATCGCCCGTACCAATCAGCCCCAGCCCTTTCCGTTGTCCCCAGAAAGCCAGAGTTTCAGGCGTTAAATCCTTGCTGGTGGCGCGGGAATATCTCGAATGAATATGAAAATCAGCGATAAACATAAAATCCCCTCATTAATACTTTCTGTATAACACATAATCACTGATGGATTTGGTAAATCCCGCTTTCTCCAGAAATTCGCCGGAATCCGGCGGATACGTCTTCACAGTCACCCGGTTAAGCAGCGGTAATACGCGGCGGTTTTCATAATTTTTAACGAACGCCTCCAGAGCCGCGCACATATACTCCGGATTAAAACTCCGCATAATCCGGCCTTTTCTCTCAAGCGCCATTACCGGAACACCGGTGCGCATCGCGATAAAAGTACCGGCGATATTAGTGAAGGCTCTTTCCGGCAGGTGAGCCAGAGCTTTACCCCAAACCTGATTCGGATCCGCGGCGCACAGCCACACAATCTCTTCCGGCGGATGTTCCAATGCCGCGGTTATTTGCGCGAAATTCTCCGCTTTGATAAATTGGGCGCCGGACATCCCCTCAACAAAGTATCCTCTGCGCGCCCGCCCCGTATATTCCATAACACGCAGCGGTTCCAAAGCCGCGCTCCATGTCATGCCCGCCACCGTTTCACGGCATACGACAAGGGAACGTTTGAAAGCGCGCTCCATTGCCTTCTCGGGTTCCGGCGCGCGCGGCCGCGGAACAAGAGCCCAACGCCCTGACGTTTGTACGATGGCCCGTATTCGGGCGCGTTGTTTTACATCACCGAGCTCCGGGGCCTGCATTTGACGTACGGATACAAAACTGTCGGCGTGGACATAACCCTTTTCAGCCAGCCCAATCAGCGCGTCATACGGGGAGCGCCCGTTCAGCACGCCGCTTAAGCTCTGCCAAAAGCTGGCGCCGCGTTTTGATAACGCTTCATAAACAACGGTCTCGTCCGCCGTCAGGTTTTCCGGCTGACGGCCCTCCGTATCCCAATCCGATTCGTCATACCGTTCAAAGGCGACATTTCGGCTGTCTGTGATATGCCAGTAAAATTCCCCCGAGGCCAGAAGATCATCCAGCAGACCGGGTCTATATCCGTTAACCCGCGCCGGCAGCAATGCGCCTTCCCATAAAGCGGCCGGGAAATCCTGACCGCGCAGGTCTTCCATCGCGCCGGCCAGCTGCTCGGCTGGCGAGCCCTGTCTGTTAAGCCTGCCGGCCATTAAAGCGGCGTACCGCTCCGGAGGCTGTGTCCGCGCCTGACCGCGCAGATTTGTAATTGTCCGCCGGCGCGCGCGTTCAAACATATCGGCGTGATAATACAGGCCATCGCACAGCACGGCTTCCCGGCGCTCTGTCAGCGTCTCCAAAATATTCGCCGCGCGGGTTTCATCAATAAAATACCTGCCGGCCAGCGCTGAAATCGTGTGCCCGCCTCGGTATCGCAGGCATCTTCTCGCAATGCCGGTTAGATCTTCCGATTCATATTCCGCGCGCTGTTCCGCGGCGATCCACAAACCCGGATCAATATATAAAATACGGCCGGCTTTCGCCAAACGTTCCAGCCATTCAACCGGCGCGCCCAGTTCATCGGCCGTAAAATCACCTTCTGCCGTCAGCAGCGCGTGAAGCCGGTTTTCGTTTTCAGGCTTTCTCACCCGTCCGGACACGTGCGAAAGTTCTATTGCATCCGGCTTGATCAATTCCCGCCCCAGCGCCTTCGCGGCCTTATACGCGGAATCAGTCACATTTGACGGCGTCGGTGAGTAATTATACATCTGATTGGCTTCCACCGCCCGCCGGAGGTTAAGCGACATGGGCGACGGCATTTCCGTTTCTCGCTCGACAACGCCTATACGGCCTTCGCGTATGCCGGAAAGTACCATGTTTAATCCGTCCAGGCTCCAATAGTCCTCCATACATTCACGGATGGTCTCGGCAATAAGCGGGTGATCGGCGTAACTCGCTGATAGTTCCAGTAACTTCGCGCCCTTAAACCGCTGCACCCAAAGCGGCTGGCGTCCTTTGCCGCGCGCTCCTATCATCAGCGCCCTTCCGGCGTTGTAGCGAAACGCCATATTAAACAGCGCCGTCGCCGGCAGAATCCGGCGCAGCAGTGTTTCCGCCGTACGCGGGCTTATGTTCGAAAGCGTGCTGTCCGGCAGCTTTCGGTTCCCCAACCCGAATAATAGGAAACCGTCGTCGTCACTGTAGGCGCAGACATCGGCGCCAGCCAGGCTCCGCGCAATCTCCCGCACAAGCAAAGCCATCGGTTCGTTTACAGGCCTGCCGAACACAGAGTGAACCATCAGCTGCCGAGCGCCCGTTTCATCGGAAAAATACTCCAAAATAATCAGTTTGTCGGAAGGCAGGCATCCCATAAGTTTAAGCTGTTTGTCTAACAATTCGGCTGCACCCTTGGCTGAAAGTTTGTCCATACGCAGGCTGCGAAGCGCTTCCGGCAGCAGCCCGTTCTCCCAGGATGTTTGGAAACCGCGAAGCAGAGCCCCGAAAGCGGTTCCGGTTTCCAACGTACGGCCAAACCCATCCCCCTTCCAAAAGGGCGGAGATACGCCATTTACCGAAGCGGGCGCTACTATAACCGTATCTTTTGAAATATGGAGTATTTTCCAGGCAAACGCCCCCAGCAGAAACCTATCGCCCACGCGGGCCTCAAACACGAACTCCTCGTCCAATTCCCCCAGCCTGACGCCGGTTTCTGTTTTAGCGGCAAAGAGCCCCCTATCCGGTATAGATCCGCCGGCGTTCAACGCCAGCATCCGGCTGTAGTTATCTCCCTTCACGCGACCGCTTTCATACAGCAAACGCGGTCGGGCCGGGATATCCTTGCCGTGTTCATAATCTCCGGATAGCATTTTCAACAGGCTGTAAACCGTTTCAGCCGCGACGCCTTTAAACGGATACGCGCGGGCGGTAATCTTTAGTACCTCGTCAACAGAAAATGTTTCCGTTACCGCCATGGAAACTAGATGTTGGGCCAGCACGTCCCAGCACTCACGCGGCGGGCGGCAGCGTTCCATTTGGCCGCGTAAAGCCAATTCGGCCATCATGGCGCAGTATATGCCCTCAAGGGCCGTACGCGGGAATATACGCATAACGCTTGTACGCCCGGGGTTATGCCCGGATCGGCCCAACCGTTGAAGCAGAGCCGATATGGTATTGGGGAACCCTACCTGCAGAACCAAATCTATTTCACCGACGTCTATGCCCAATTCCATAGAAGATGTGGCGCACAGCAGGCGTAATTTGCCGGCGCGCAGGGCGTTCTCGGCTTCGGCCCTGCGTTCTTTGGATACGCTCCCATGATGTACCGCGGCGAAACCTTCGCCCGCGAGCTGATTAACATGGTAAGCCAGCTTTTCGGCTTGAATTCTGCCTTCCGTAAAAGCGAGCGCGCTGCGCGCGCCTTCACAGTGTTCAAGAGCCGCCCGGCCGATATCCGGCCAAATCGAGCCTTCCGGCTGATCGTTTTCATCTTTCAACGGGCTGATTATTTCAATGCGGCTCTCTTTTTTCATTTTCGGGGCGATTATAACGGCGCTGTCGGGGGACAACCAGGCCGCGGCGGTATTAAGAGGCGTTATAGTGGCCGACAGGCCTATCCGCTGCGGCGGCTCGGCGCACATCACGTCCAGCCTGGCTAGGGATAGGGTTAAATGCGCCCCTCGTTTAGAATTAATAACTGAGTGCAGTTCGTCCACAATAACCGCGCGCGCCGTTTTAAGCATAGCTTTACCGGAATGGCTGGTCAGCATGATATAGAACGATTCCGGCGTCGTAATCAGGATGTGCGGCGGCCTTTTGTTCATGGCGCGCCGTTCGGCCTGCCCGGTATCGCCCGTGCGAACCGCGGCGCGGATGCCCGCAGGCGTGTCCGATGCGGCCGCCAGCCCGTCGAGCGGCCGGTTCAGGTTCTCACGTATATCCGCCGCCAGCGATTTCAGCGGCGATAGATATAGCACATACAGTTCATTCTTCAAGCCGCCGTTTTGCGCGTCTTTTATCATTCTATCAATAAAAACCAGAAAAGCCGCGAGCGTTTTGCCGGCGCCGGTAGGGGCGCTGACTAAAACATGGCGCCCAGAGGCGATTACGGGCCACGCGGCTTCTTGAACCGCGGTCGGTTTCCCGAATGTTCGCGTAAACCACTCGGCGGTCGCGGGTGAAAAGCTATTAATATCCATAGACAGCCCCATTTGATTTTTTTATAGTGTATCAAATTTCATAGAAAAAGACAAAATAAGTCTATATGTCAGGTTGTACCTTATATACTAGCATAACTCCTATAATGAAATGAGGCGTCTCTGTGACAGTTATCTTTTTAATATTCTCTTTCGCCGCTTTAATTGTAGCGTTTATTCTCGACGGAGGGCATATCGGCGGTCTATGGAGCGCCACCGCCGCTATGATCGTTATCGGCGGTACGATAGGCGCGACCGCCGTTACAATACCTCTGGGCATTTTAAAGAATGCGGGAAAATTAATCGCGATTGCTATGGGAAGCCGTAAAACTAATTTTATTGATCTGATCAAATACTTTAACGATTTATCCATTAAGGCCAGAAAAGAAGGCTTGCTGGCCTTGGAGAGCGACGTAAACGCTGAAGGCGTTGACCCATTTATCAAAAAGGGTATATCATTGGCTGTAGACGGCACAAACCCTGAATTGATTAAATCCATTATGGAAACGCAGATTGAACAGATCAGCAAACGGCATAAATCCCAGATACAAATATTTGAATCAGCGGGCGGATACGCGCCTACTATGGGTATATTGGGTACGGTTATGGGACTGGTGCACGTACTGTCCAATCTGGAAAACGCCGGCGAACTGGGCCACCAAATCGCTACGGCGTTCCTGGCGACCATGTATGGTATAGGCACAGCCAACCTTTTGTGGCTGCCTTTCGGAGGAAAGCTGAAAGCCCTTGACGCGGCTGAAATGAAAGAAAAATTGATGATAATGGAAGCTGTGCTCTCAATAACGTCAGGTGACAACCCTCAAGTTATGATCCAAAAACTCAAAGTGTTTTTGGATCCGGACGCGCTTAACCGGTTTGAAGCCACGGAAAGCAGTGAAAACGCGTGATCCGCGAAGAGCCGGAACCGCCTGAGAACGCCGAACGCTGGCTGATTTCCTACGCGGATTTTATTACCCTTCTGATGGTGTTTTTTGTCGTGTTATATTCGATGAGTAAGGTGGACGCGGGTAAATACGAAGCTCTGTCACAATCGCTTAACGCGGCCCTGGCCGGGGGGACGGGCGTTTTAGACGATGTGAACCCCGGCGTAATAAGCCCGGATAGCGGCGGCGCCATGTCAAATCCCAAATCGACGCCGGATAACGACGGCGGCAAAGCAGGCGGCGAATTAGAAAATATGGAAGGCCTGGAGGGACGGTTGAAAACCTACTTTACCGAGCATGGTCTAAATAAGTCGGTATCTATGAATATAGATGGAAGAGGGCTGGTCATAAGCCTGAACGATACTATTCTCTTTGATCCCGGAAAGGCGGCGATCAAAAATGAAGCACTGGCCGAACTGGTTGCCGTCGGGCAGGCGTTGAATACCCAGGATAATTATATACGGGTTGAAGGACATACAGACAATGTCCCGATAAACACGGCCCAGTTCGCTTCCAATTGGGAGCTCTCAGCGGCGAGAGCCACAACAGTCGTCCGCTTCCTCATAGATATGGCCGGGATACCGCCTGAAAAATTGTCCGCCGTAGGATACGGGGAGTATAAGCCTGTCGCGGATAACGCAACGTTTGAGGGCCGCGGTAAAAACCGCCGGGTTGATATCATTTTGTTGTCCAGCGCTTATAATAATCTGGAGGAATAGCGGATTAGGGGCGTCAAAAGTTAAAAAACAGCAAAAATATACAGCGCCCTTAAGCTGCTATCGCCGCGCGTAAGAAAGGCGCGCGGGCGTACGCCCCGTGAAGGAGTCGGGCATTTTCCGATTCCTTCACGGGGCTTGGGGACATAGCCCGCATTTACGATCGAAGGCCGCTTCAGATCTCTTACCAATAATTCGCTCTCCTTATTTTTTACAAATTACTGTACAAAATGCTTTTGGGGATTTATAATAGCTTATATAACAATCTGGATCCGGCTTAAATGGCTTGATAATATATTTGTAATATATTTGTCATTGAAATTCAAGCTAATCCATGTAAAATTGTTATATAAGTATGTTTAGCGGCAGTTCGCCTATGGCGTAAACTACCGAGATATTACTAATTATTTATATTTTAGGAGGGTATGCTATGAGGAAAGTGCGTACAATGGCGGCGTTACTGATTGCCGTCGCTTTATCGTTAGGCAGTTTTAGCATTGTTTTTGCCAAAGAAGTCGCCGCCGATACAACCGCGGAAGCGAAAGTTGCGGAGCCCAAGGTATATGAAAATTTAACTGTTACTGAGAAAAGTTTTTACAATCTTCGTTACGCGGAAATCGGCAAATATCCAGTCGTTTCCGGCTATGACGATTTAAACGCGAAGATCTTTAAGGATGTGGAAGACGCTTACGCCCTTGCCACGGACAGAACCTTCACGGATACCGTAAATGTTTTGAAAATCAACTATACAGTGGTTAATAGCGGCCAATTCGCCAAGATTGAAGTTACATATAAATATGAACTCACCGCTCTCAAAATGGAAAATTTTGATGAAGTAAAAACATACTATATTGATAAAGAGCTTAAAGAAGAAATAACCAAGGAAGCTTATAACACCGGTATTAAACCTGCGGAAGAAACAGCCGAGGCTGAAAAAGCAGTGGAAACAGCCGTTCCGGAGGAATCCGCGCAGGCCGGTGAGTCAACGGTTGAAGAACCGGTTTTAGTTCCCATCAGAACGCACGCCGAAAATTTAGGCTATACCGTTTCATGGGAAGGCGCCACAAATTCCGTAATTCTCACCAAAGATGACGCGCGCTTTTCTGTTACGGTCGGCAAGAATGAGTATCTTGTGGACAGTCAGATTGCCCCTTTGGAGGAACCTCCGACAAATCAGAATGGAACTGTTTACGTGCCTGTCTCCTTCTTTGTGAAGGTATTGGGCGCGGAGTATTCCGTTGATACGGATGGTAATATTGTAATCAAATAGACGCTTTAAATTTAATAACGGCTTTACATTTAATAACGAAGAGGGAAGGAGTAACAGCACATGTTTCTCCTTCTCTTTTTTATTTTATAGCTGTTTTTTTATTTTATAAAATGTGACGGCGTCTTGACAAACGCCGATAGAATACTTATAATTCAATAGTCGTAATAATATAAAACATATAAGTAAAGGAGGTAGAACATGAGCGACCGAAGGTATCGCTTTGAAACACTGCAGCTTCACGCCGGCCAAGAATCACCGGATCCGGCGACAGACGCGCGCGCTGTGCCCATCTACGCCACCACTTCCTATGTATTCCCGAACACAGCCAGCGCCGCCGCCCGGTTCGCGCTGACGGAAGCGGGCAACATCTACACGCGCATAATGAATCCTACCAACGCGATTTTTGAACAGCGCATCGCCGCGCTGGAGGGCGGCGTCGGCGCGCTGGCCTTGGCGTCAGGCGCCGCCGCCACCGCTTACGCTATTCAAACCATCGCTCATTCAGGCGATCATATAATCTCCGCGCAAACGCTGTACGGCGGCACATATAACCTATTCGCGCATACCTTCGCGAATTTCGGCATAGAAACTACTTTTGTAAATTCTGATGATATTGAGGGATATATAAAAGCCGTTAAACCCAACACAAAGGCCGTGTATATCGAAAGCCTAGGCAATCCGAACTCCAGTATCATTGATATAGAAAAGCTGGCCGAAGCCGTACATGCGTATGGCATTCCACTAATTGTGGACAACACATTCGCAACCCCCGTATTACTGCGTCCGCTGGAATTGGGCGCGGATATCGTAGTACATTCCGCGACCAAATTTATAGGCGGCCATGGAACGTCCATCGGCGGAGTAATTGTCGATGGCGGTCATTTTGACTGGGCCGCAAATGACAAATTCCCCAGCCTGTCCCAGCCTAACCCCAGCTATCACGGTGTGAAGCTGACCGACGCCGCCGGCGCCGCAGCCTATATTACGGCGGCGCGTGTCATTATGCTGCGCGATACGGGCGCCGCTTTAAGTCCGTTTAACGCGTTCCTGTTCCTGCAAGGCTTGGAAACGCTTTCGTTGCGTATTGAGCGGCATGTGGAGAATACTAAAAAAGTGTTGGATTTTTTGTCCAACCATCCGCAGGTAGATCGTGTAAACCATCCCTCCATGCCTGAAAGCGGTTACAAAACCCTGTATGACAAATATTTCCCCAACGGAGGCGCCTCAATTTTTTCATTTGAGATTAAAGGCGGTGCGGAAGAAGCCCGCGCGTATATCGACAGGCTGAAGATATTCTCGCTGCTGGCCAACGTAGCGGACGTAAAGAGCTTGGTTATCCACCCGGCCAGCACCACGCATTCGCAGATGAATGAACAGGAACTGCTGGAAGCCGGCATTAAGCCGAATACCATCAGATTGTCTGTCGGCATAGAGCATATAGCGGATATTATATGGGATTTAGAACAGGCGTTTGAATAGATCATTTGAAATTATATGAAGATTATCGCCGTCAAGCCCGCTTGTCGGCTCGTCAAAAATCAGTGTCTCCCTGTCCGAAAATAACCCGCAGGCGACACTAAGCCGCTGTTTTTGTCCGCCGGAGAGCGTGACGGGATGGCGGCTTTTATTGCACATAGGAGTTTATGTAGTCCTCGGCCATGCCGGGCGCCAGAGCGTTTTTTAGCCGTATTTCTCGGTAGAAATTAGCGTGAAAGCGTGCCCGGCAGCCGCCGGGCATGGAAGTAACATGACGCCTTTGGCGCGGAAACGGAAAGCGCCGACCGCCGCCACGCGGATGAGATTATTATACCAGGTATAGAAAAACTGCAGAATTTACATCCGCCGCGTTTTCTTAATCTCAATGCCTGGTTTTATCCGTTCTTTTTCCACTGTTTCGATAGCGCCGTCAAGATATTTTACACGGTATTTGCCGCTGGCTTTATCAAACTGCCCGATCAGCCCGAATGGACTGCCCGAAAGATCATCTATCACGGCCACGGGCTCGCCGTTCTCCCTATCCGTACCTTCAAACAGTATAAAATGCATCCATTTTCCCGACCATATATAATCCTCCAATATATCCCTGTTGCGTACAATATCGAAGTCTGTCTCATCCGGGCGTTCCCGTTGGTTCACGCTGCCGCTTAAGCCATAGTTCTGGTGCAGCATCACATGCACCACCGGGGCGTCGGAGTTTTCCCATATAATATCTGAACGTTCATATACCCGTATCCAGTTAGCACTGCTGGCCGGCTTGTTTCCATCCCACAGCTCATTGTAAAACGCCTTATAATTTTCAGTTATATTGAGTACATTCTGAAATTTCCCTTCATCCCAGGCATACGCTCGAACATGCATTATATCCTCCAATGTGTTGGAACTGTGATCCCTTACGACAATCAAACTCCCGCCCTGTTCACGCAGCGGCATGATCTGCAGATCCCTCAGATCATCGAAGGTATCTACCATAGCTGTATACAGATAGCTGCCGTTATATTTTTCGTAAAGGGCGACCACGTTCTTGCCGTTTCCGCCGCGCGCGACTATAATCGCGTCTTTTTGCCTGCCCTTAATACGGCTTAAGATAACGCTTACATTTGCTTGATCCATACTTCCCCAATCACGCCATTGCCCCGTGTTCAGCAAAATCGACTGCAAAATCATGTGTTTGCGCCGCGGGTTTACGCCTGTTTTACTGGCGTACATGTTTATGTCCGTTTCACTGACGCGGAGAATGCGCGTCATGTAATGCAAGCCGCCGGCAATGGCGCAAATAACAATCACGGCAATGGCGCCGATGATTTTCAGGTTTTTATGCTCTTCCATATACCCAACCCCTATAGCGATACTCCCTTTGGGACTAGATATATGCGGCAAGTTAAAGAAATAACACCAGAAAATTCAGACAGGCTGAATAACCGGTGTTACCGGCTTTTGCTATTTAGGGAAGTGTGCATTATAGCGTCTTTTCCTGGCGCATCAAAATTTTTTGAAAACATATCGGTTATCTTCTGGTTCATTTTAATCATACACGCGTCGCAATAACGACCACGTGAAATAGGCCGGCCGCATACTTCGCATCGCACATCGCCGCGCATGCCTTCAGATACATCCAGACGTCCCTCGCGGATATAGCGCAGAATTTTTTTCGAGCTTACGCCTGTGCCTTCCGATAAGTCGCCGATTGTAGAATCTGGATTCTTTTCTATATATTCCTTTATGGATTGAAATATCAATTCTTCCTTTTTCTCGCAGGCGGGGCAGAAAGGGCTTTTTATCTGTCTGAAAACTTTACCGCAGTGCGGGCAATTTACCACATCCATATTACCACCTCTAGTTATCTGATCGTATTATTTCGTGAATCCGCATGTAACCTCAGCGCTTTCATAATCCGCCTGTCCCGCATTATAATTCTGAACAGTGGATAACCGACGCAGGTAACCACAACGAATTCGCCGATCCAAACAGTAATTATATTATACCAGATAGGCGTGTGTAATATGTAAGTCAGTTCTATAGCGACGATCACATTCGCAAACATTGGCCACAGTGAGGCGATAAACAGGCTCTTTGTGCGCGTTATCGCGAAAATCGCGACAGCGGTCGCCAGAGTGCCGAAAATAATATCGGGCAGCCCGAACGGCGAAAATGAATTGGCAATAAAACAGCCTAAAATAACCCCGGCGCCGTAAAGCGGATCGATAAACGCCATAAGGTTCAAAATCTCAGATATGCGAAACTGTACGGCTTCAAAGCTTATAGGAGCCAATCCCAATGTCAAAACGACATATAGGGCCGCAATGACCCCCGAAATGGCTATACGCTTGGTAAGGTTCCCGGTTTGCGTAAAAATCCCCCCATACTTACTTTTATTTTTCATTCTCATCAATTTTGCCGCGTATCATGTTACGTATCAGAAGATCATTCCCGATTCTGAATTATCAATCCGGCGCGGCCATTGTATCTAAACAGCCGGATACCCGACTTTTTTCTGAACTCTGCGCAGCATGCGGCCCGCCATGGCGTTCGCCCTTTCATCATTTGCCCGGATGATCGCGTCCACATACGCTTTATCCCTATTCAGATCATCAAAACGGCTCTGAATCGGTTTTATAAACTCAATAACCGCTTCACCCACAGCCTGCTTAAAAACGCCGTAGCCTTTCCCTTCGAATGCGCTTTCCGCCTGCTTTATATCCACGCCCGCAGCCGCCGAATAAATTGTAAGCAGGTTAGAGACACCCGGTTTATCGGGAGAGTATTTTACTTCATGGCCGGAATCCGTAACGGCGCTTTTGAATTTTTTAATTATAGACTCCGGTCTGTCCAGCAGATAGACAATATTGTTTTCATTGGCGCCATCTGATTTAGACATCTTCTTTTCCGGTTCCGCAAGCCCCATTATGCGAGCGCCTATTTTAGGAAAATAGGGTTCGGGTATGGTAAATACATCGCCGTATATATTATTGAACCGTATGGCAATATCCCGGCAGAGTTCCATATGCTGCCGCTGATCCTCGCCGATCGGTACCAGATCGGCGTTATATAACAAAATATCGGCCGCCATTAAAACCGGGTAGGTGAAAAGGCCGGCGTTTATATTGTCAGCGTTTTTCTGCGATTTTTCTTTGAACTGGGTCATCCGGCCGAGTTCGCCCATGTATGTGAAACAGTTGAGTATCCAGGCCAGTTCCGCGTGACCTGATACGTGCGACTGAAAATATATAATCACCTTTTCAGGGTCAAGACCCATTGCGATATACAGTTGCAGCAATTCACGGGAACGCTTGCGCAGAACGAGGGGATCCTGGCGTACTGTTAAGGAATGCATATCCACGATGCAATACACGCAGCGGTAATCATCCTGCAGTGCGACCCAATTCTTCAGCGCCCCGAGATAATTACCCAAATGCGGCATTCCGGTAGGCTGCATGCCGCTGAAAATAATCTTTTTCTCCGATTCCATTTTTACCTCCAGCATTTATTATATCGTTAAACAGGATAACATAATAAAACAGCGAACGCAAGTAAGGCCGGGCGTGACGCTCAGAGGCTGGCCGGGCAGGTCTAAAGCCATCTCACATCCGCCGGGGACGAAGTGTCCATACTCGCGAAACCAAAATCACATATTCGGTTGAAAGCGTCTATGACATAAAAAACGCCGAGGCGCATCTTCCGGACGCGTTCGGATCTTGATGAACTGACGTATACGGTATAAAAATACAACGGGTGTGCCGGGAAGTGAATTGTCCCGCACACCTGATCTTTTTTTGAAAGAGGGTGTACATAATGCCAAAAACGCTGCTGCGAATGCGTGGCATAAACAAAAATTTCCCCGGCGTACGCGCGCTTGACAACGTTGAGTTCACACTGCGCCCGGGAGAGATACACGCTCTGATGGGTGAAAACGGCGCGGGCAAGTCCGCACTCATTAAGGTGCTTACAGGCGCCGAAAGCTTCGAGTCCGGTGAGATCCGCCTGGGCGATTCCGAAACGCCGGTCATTAACAATTCCCCTCAGGAGGCTCAGTCACGCGGTATATCGACGGTGTATCAGGAAGTTAATCTCTGCACGAATTTGACTGTGGCGGAGAACCTTTTTGTCGGCAGGCAGCCCGGAAGAGCCGGGTTTGTCAGATGGAATGAAATGAACCGACGCGCCCGCGCCGTCATGCGAAAGCTTGGCATCAGTATTGACGTGGAGAAACCGTTTGAGGTCTATTCGGCTGCGGTTCAGCAGATGGTCGCCATCGCGCGCGCGGTAGATATTTCAGCCAGCGCGCTTATCCTTGACGAACCGACCTCGAGCCTGGATGAACACGAAGTTTTGAGCCTTTTCAGCCTTATCGGGATGGAGCGGCAGCCGCGGATAGGGCCGCCGAGCCGCTCGTTTCCGTTTCCGGCCTCGGCGTGCGCGGCGGCGTTCATCCGTTTGATCTGGATATCTATCCCGGGGAGGTCATCGGCTTGGCGGGGCTTTTGGGCAGCGGGCGTACAGAACTGGCCCGCGCGGTTTACGGTGCCGACCATCCGGATTCAGGGGAGCTCACCGTTAAAGGCAGGCATATCGGGCGTACGCCGCTGGACTCAATGAAATCCGGAATGGGTTTCTGCCCCGAGAATCATAAAGATGAGGGAATTGTGGCCGAACTGTCCGTACGCGAAAATCTTATACTCGCCGAACAGAGCAAGCGCGGTGCTTTGAGACTGATGTCCCGCGTTGAGCAAGAGAAGTTAGCATAATAATATATATCGCGGAAATGATTATATTTAAGGGAATCAATTATGGTAAACTTCAGCATTTCCTTGACATGCTAAATTCGAACGCGGGTTTGATTGTAATCGCCGCAGGCATGACAATGGTGCTGATAACAGGCGGCATTGATATTTCCGTCGGCTCGCAGGTCGCTATGTACTGCATGATGCTGGCGGTTATGATGGAGCGTCAAAATATCAGTTTTTACGCAGCCGCGCCGCTCATTATTCTTACGGGCGTTGTATTCGGCTTTATACAGGGATGGTTTATATCATATCTTAAGCTCCAGCCATTTATCGTAACACTGGCCGGTATGTTTTTTGCCCGGGGAATGACCGCGGTAATCACGGCTGACACGATATCTATAAGGAACGCGGATTTTGCCGCGGTAGCCAACGCAAAACTGATATTGCCGTTCGGCGGTTATCTCAATAAAAAAGGGATATTGTTAGAGCCATTTATTCATCCTAACGTGGTTTTCGCGATGGCCGGGCTTGTTTTCGTCTATGTTCTGCTGTCATACACGCGATTTGGCCGCAATGTGTACGCTGTAGGGGGCGGCGAGCAAAGTTCAATGCTTATGGGCCTGAATGTCAGACGGACAAAGCTGATCGTGTATACGCTGAATGGATTTCTGACAGCGTTCGGCGGCTTCCTGTTCTGCCTGAATTCCTCAGCGGGCAACGTTGAGCAGGCCAGGGGGTTCGAGATGAACGCGATTGCCGCTTCGGTAATCGGCGGGACGCCTCTCACAGGCGGCGTGGGTAATGTAATCGGATCGTTTGTGGGCGTTATGATTCAGGAAACAATCAATTCCTTTGTAAGAGCGATGTCCATGTCCAGCTGGCGGGCGATGATCTTTATCGCCGCGCTGCTTGCCCTGTTTATCATTCTTCAGAGCGTATTCGCCGCTATGCGCGGCAAAAGGTTGAAGTGACGATACGGTCGTTGCATACGGCGCAGCTTGTCACGCCCGCGGATTAAAAGACCTGAAAGAGTTTAGCGCGGCTCTCTCGGGTCTTTTTGAATTTTACTATTCACCCGGCGCGGCGTCTGTACTCTTCAATTACCCGCTGAGTCAAAGCGGCCGCATCCGCGACAATCTGTTCACAACCATCATTCATACGCCTGGTCAAAGCGGCGCATTGGATACTGCTGTATTTTTGCTGAAACAATTCAAACAGCCGAATCCTCATACACTTCGTAACATCCTTGTCGAACATCAGCCCAAAGACCATAACCCCGCCGACCAGGGCGCAGCAAAGATTGCCCGATCCAAACCCCGCGTCAACGCCCCGGCACATATTAAATGATTGTTCAGGTACCTTTATATTATAAACTATATTGGCCGCCTTCAATATGCATTGCGAGCAGTTAAATCCTTTTCTGTAGTATTTCACAGCCAATTCCCTCATAAAAAACCCTCCTCGCTAACAATATATTAGACAAGGAGGGTTTGGTTACATTTTGATATGCGCTGTAGGCGTATATAATGATTTTTTTATCCTATTATCAAATACCTTTATCAAAAAATATGTTAAGCCCGTTAAAGCGATACCCGTCATCAGCCCTATGATCGGACTGATTTCGCTTAAAGCCAGCGCCTCTGCGGCGTAATAACCAACGCCCGCGCCGGTTAACAGGGCCAGCAAAGGCAGGCCATATAAAATGAACGCCGCGGATAAAAAATATCTCGATTCCAAGGTGAGGTTGACCATATCCGCAATCCGCGCCCCTTCCGGGTTATGGGCAATAACGGTCATATTTTCGCCGGGCAGCGCGCACGCGCCGCAATTAGCGCAAGTCTCCGCGCGCTCCATACATATTTTCGCATAATTATCGGGGAGTATTTCTATTACCCGCCCCTGTTCCATCATTGAGCAGCCCTCCCATGGTTAGAACCCGCCGCTATGGCTTAATCTTTATAGGAATGCCGGAGGCGACCCAGTATACTTCGCTGCTGACCGCGGCAAGCTGCTGGTTAACCCTGCCCAGAATTTCCATTTGGGCTTTAAACGCTTCGGTCGCGTCCGGCGAATGTACATTTACCTCATTGGTTACGAATACCACAAGTGAATTTAGCCTTCTCGCGGCTAATATAATACGATTTATTTCCTCAACAATTTCACGGGTCAGCGACCTTAAATCCGTCCATTCTATATCTTGTCCGAAATAATCCATTAAGTTTGATACCAGTACACGAATATTTTCTATAAGAATGGCGTTATATTTAGCGCCTTCTTCATCCAGAATAGCGTCAAGCCCCAGAAACGCTTCCCTGACATTCCAGTTGAACGGCCTCTGCTTTCGGCTGCGACGAACAATCTCTTTTTCAAAAAAATCATTGCTGGGCTTGCTGGTGGCGAGATATAGCACGCTAGGCCCGGCTTTCTTACAAAGATTAATAGCCAGCTTTGTCTTTCCTACCCTGGCGCCGCCTGTAATCAATATCATAGCGCGCCTCGCCTAGCGTTTTACTGCGTTCAGAAAATCCGCGAACAAAAACCTGGTATCAACCGGCCCTGGCGAAGCTTCAGGGTGAAACTGCACGCTCATAACAGGTTTGGTTTTATGCTTTATGCCCTCAATAGTGCCATCATTGACATTAATATGCGTGACCTCCATATTTTCGTTCAATTGGCTGACTACATAATTATGATTCTGGGAAGTTATATATACGCGTCCCGTACTCAGATCCTTTACCGGATGGTTTCCGCCGTGATGGCCGAACGTCAGCTTTGCCGTGTCACATCCGTATGCCAGGCCAATAAGCTGATGCCCCAAGCATATGCCCAATACAGGTTTAACCTCGCAGAGTTGTTTAACATTTTCCACCACCTCAGGTATATCTTTGGGGTCGCCCGGACCGTTCGTCAAGAATATAGCGTCCGGGTTATGCCGCAATACCTCTGAGGCCGGCGTAAAAGCCGGAAAAACGGTAAGCGCGCAGCCATTACCGTGAAGTTCGCGCAGTATATTACTTTTTGACCCAAAATCTATTACAGCCAGATGATAAATGTTATCGGAGTTTGGAATCGTATATATCTCTTTACAGGTCACGCTTTGAACCAAGCGTCTGTCCGCTTCCGAATAGTCCTGAATCGATTTGTCCGGGTTGACAATCAACTCCCCGCGCATAGAACCCTGGCTGCGCAGTATTTTAGTCAGCTTGCGGGTATCCACCCCTTCCAGTCCGATTACGCCGTGCAGGCGCAGAAAGCCATCCAAGTCCATCTCACAGCGCCAATTGCTGGGGGCGTCACATTTTTCCCGAACAACAAAGCCGCGCAGTTTTGGGGACGCCGATTCCATATCATCCGAATTAATACCGTAATTGCCTATCAGCGGATAAGTCATCGTTACAATTTGCCCGGCAAAAGACGGATCCGTAAGCGTTTCCTGATAACCTGTCATACCGGTGGTAAATACTACTTCACCGGCGGTGTTCTCTAAATGCCCGAACGCGCTGCCATCAAAAACCGTTCCATTTTCTAAAACCAACCTGGCTGTCATACATGCCCCCCGCAAAATAAAACCAGTCAGAATAAATCCGACCGGCAGTATGTTATAATTTACTGTTTATTCGATTCAGGCTAACTATACACCCTATTGCTATTATACCTAAAAATACTGAAATTGCCAATAGTATATTTGAAATATCGCCAGTCACAGGATTTTTATCCGTTGGGGACGTGTTTCCGCCCGGATCGGGAACCGCGGATGGCGCCGGCGTGGATGTATTTGCCGGAGTCTCCTCAGCTTCGTCTTCCGCTTGTTCAGGAACCGGCGATGCGGGCGTGTCTGTCGATTCGGGATCTGTGGTTCCTTCCGATTCGGTATTCTCCGCTTCCATCGGATCGTTTATCGGATCGTTTGTAAGCATAACCGAAGCGTTCACTACTTTAATATTTGAAGCTTCAGCATCGGGAGGTACCTGCAGGGTAAATTCAAACACCCTGCCATTCAGTTGATAATTTTCAGGCGCAAGCGCCTGGCTAACCAGATAACTGCCTAAAGGCAGTTCGTAGACAAGCGTACCGTCATCTTTTATTATATCCGTATACTCGTTGCCGGTGTCCTTGTCGGTTATTTTAATGTGCGATCCATTCAACCTGATGGAATTATCGGCGCTGTCCACATTTGTAATAGTAACTTGACCGATAACATCGTCCGACGTACTTTCTTCATTGCTGCTCCGCATCTGAATAGCATACGCGTTAACGACGTACAGCAGAATCAAAACAAACGCGCTAACCACCCATATCAATTTTCGATACCGCCGGGAATAAAAACTTGATGTGTCTGTCTGTCGGCCATGGCTTAACGTTTCCGTACTAATAACTTCCTTCAGTTTACGCATTGCTGTCCCCCCTCGTGGGTAGTTCACGATGTGTTTTTATGTGTACGGCCGCGTAAGGAAACTTCGCTTCGCACGCAGCCGCCTTTTATATATTTCTCAGCTTTATGATCCGCAAGCTCAAAGAATATTATTCGCCTTTTCAACATTCTAATAATAGAACATTTAGCATAATTTGCAAATATCGCGGTAAAATTCCTTTTCCGCCATCAACTCTAAAAATGCTCTGATTGACAGGCTTATGAGTAAAGGATAAAATAAATACTGATACTGGGTGAAAGGGGAACCAGAGTGAACTATGGCTAACAAGCATCGTAAATTTATGGAAGATGAATTTGATCTCGATCTTTATATAAAAGAACAGGCGAAGAAAACATTTTTTAAAAAAATACAGGAAAAAAGCAGAAAACTATCTGGTGTTGTACGGATCATGTTGATTATCGTTTCTTTTATTACCGCATATACGCTATACTCATACGCCAGTTATTTGATTGAGGTGTGGCGGGCAAACAGAATTAATCAGACCGCGCGCGATATAACGGAACAGGCCGCTTTTTCAGAAACCCCGGATGGCTTTATCTACGACGAGGCCGCGGCCCCCAGGGCAATCATACAAAAAAGCGCGGCGTTAACGTCCATGCCGTCGTTTATGCCCGCCATAGTCAGCCTGCGGGACGAATTCCAAAATAACGACATAGCGGCGTACTTAAAAATTAACGGCAGCAACATAGATTTCCCCGTGGTGCTCACCGGCGATAACGTCTATTACTTAACCCACGATCTGCGCAAACAAAACAACGCGGCTGGTTCGGCCTTTATGGACTACGAAAACCGGATCAAACCTTTAGGATTCAACACCGTAATCTACGCTCATAACATGCGCGACGGTTCCATGTTTCACAATCTGCGCAAATATGGCGATGAGGAATACTTCAAAGAACATAAAATAATTTCTCTGCAAACATTATATGAAGATACGCAATGGGAGGTTTTCTCATTTTACGAGACAAATACTGACTTCCTTTACAACACGACGAAATTCAGTGATGTTGATGAATTTTTAATATTCGCGGAGCTTACGAAGGCGAAATCCCAATACCCGGCTGATCTATCTTTCACCAAAGACACGCGGATTCTTACTCTATCGACTTGCACTAACCGCGATGCCGACGACAGGTATGTAGTGCACGCTTACAGAATAAAATGAAGCCCGCCGCGTTGACGCGATGGGCTTCATTTTACTTATTTGCCAGATATATTTCAATTAATTCCCCAACGCCATTAAGCGTATTGAGTTAATATCCTTTTTTACGCGCTCCGGCTCAGCATCCGCGGGATATACGTCCTCCAGCACGGCCCATTCCACATTCAACTCGCGTCCGTAAGCAATCGCAGGTCCGCTGTCGAACGGCTGGCCGTCCCTATCCGCGCAATGAACGTGTAACATTTTAATTCGTCTGCCGATCCGCTTCATGTACTCTAAAATATCTATATTAAAAACGGGAAGCTGCCCTATATGCAACTCCATACCGACCAGATTGGGATCTGTGTTCTCCAAAATTACATCCAGAGCGTATTTACCGTCGAACACATCCCGGAACTCAAAGTCATGGTTATGATAAACGAAATTGAAACCATTAGTTTTAAGTACCGAAGCGATCTTGTTAAAGGATTCGGCCGCGTACAGATACTTATCCAAATCGCCGCGCTCATCCTCCATAAGATAATGACAGATTATCGTCGGATTTCCCACTATATAATTGTATTCCATAACATGATCCAGATCATTCAGTAACGGTGACAAATGGTTATGAGAGCCATAACATACAATACCAGCGTCATTAAAAGCCTTGCGATATTTTATAGCGGGAATATCATAGTAGCTGAATAGCTCTACCCCATCCACGCCGCAACGGGACGCCAGGCTGAGCGCCTCGTCAAATTTGCCCTCTTTAATCAAAGGGATAAATGAATAGAACTGTACCCCTACCTTCATTCTTGCATACTCCTCTCAAATACAACCTCATGTTCGCTTTCACTCGAAGCGTACAGGGCATCTAAGATGCGCAGCACGTTAAGTACCTCGCTTTTCTTCACCAGCATTTCCTCTCGCCCTTCAATTGCGGCGATCATCTGCTTAGTCGCTCCGAAATGACCTGAAAATGGAATATTATTTGTTGTCGGAACCTTGGCTTTGGCGCTTGTCTGATAACCCGCCATGTTTGAAATCAGCTCTAATTCCGGGAATAAGCTCAACCCGCCTTTAGTCCCGGAAATGAATGTAGCGGCGCCGCCTTCCGGCGCGTTGATCGCCCAGCTTGCCTTGAGGCTAAGCGTCAGGCCGCCCTCAAGCCGTACGAAACCGGTTATGAAATCCTCGACATTGAACTCTTTGTAACTGTATGGTCTCGGTGTGAATACGCCAATCGGCGCACCGCTCTCGGCCAACGATTCCTTAAGCCCCTCGTCCTTGTCGCCGAACGCCGTGTACGCTTTACCGACGACAGATTTTACCTTCGGCGCTCCGACGATCCACAGCAACGCGTCGAGTACGTGTACGCCTATGTCAAAACCCGGCCCCCAGGCGTTATGCTCCTTCATATGGAAGAAACCCCATTTGGGTATGCCTCTGCGGCGCACCGCGCTCGCTTCAATATAATACGGTTTGCCGACATACCCCGCGTCAAAGAAGGCTTTTGCGGCAATCATCGGTTCCATAAAGCGCATGGTCTGATTCGCGTATAGAATCTTGCCGGCTTTTTCGGCGGCGTCGTACATTTCTGCCGCGCCGGCCTCGCTGACACTGAGGGGCTTTTCGCATAGAACATGAGCGCCGGCCTTCAGCGACGCGATTGCCGCCGCCTTATGATAGACATTTGGCGTGCAGACCGAAACGATGTCCGGCTGCTCTTTCGCCAGCAGTTCATTGTAATCTTTGTAGTGTTGGGGGATCCCGTACCGCTCCGCCGTTTCTTGGGCTATACCGCCGCGATCGTCCGCCACGGCGACGATTTCGGCGATGTCTGTAATGTCACGCCATGCGGGTATATGGGCGGCATTCGCTATCATGCCATTTCCAATAACGGCGACTTTGTATTTAGCCATAAGCCCTCCTGTATATTAGTATATCTTTAGAACTCGTACTCAAAAACGCCCCATTCGGTAACCTGCCTGCGCATCGCCGTGGGCTTGCTCAACTCGTCGATTTCGGCAGCGCAAATCTCCCGGTTCAGTTCGCTTGAAAGCGCAATGCCTTCGCTGAGTCTGGCGGTTTCCAGCGCGATCTTATGGGTTGGATAGCGGAAACCGATTTGTTTTGTAAGCGCGGCGTACCAATGGACATTATTATTGTTGCAGAATTTCGTATCAGGCGCCTCGCCCTGCTCTATAAAAGCGTTCATGCCGCAGTTCATATTTATGTCGACATCCTGCCCGTTCTTCGTTGTAAAGAGTTTCAGACTGGCGGTCGGGATTGGGGGCGCGAATGGCTGTGGGGGGTCATAAATAAATTTCAGCCCGCCTTTGCTTCCCGCGATATAGGTATCCCCGATAGTATCCATATGGATAGCCCATGATTCCATAAAGTTCAGTGAAAGCCCGCCGGCGAATTTCGCGAATCCCATGGCCAGCTCTTCCACTTCAAATTTGTTGCCTTTAAGCAGCTTTTCACTGGGCTCGATCTCGGAGAACATGGATCCGGAAACACGATCCAGCTCAGGCATGCCAAGGATGAACAGCATCTGGGCTATATGATATATGCCCATGTCATACAGAGCGCCGCGGCCGGCCAGTTGTTTGTTGAAGAAATTCGTGGAGAGGTTTGATTCCAGACCCGGACGGTTGCGGCGGCGGTGCCCGATTACATTGGCGAAATACACATGGCCTAAATCGCCTTGTTCTATGAGTTTTTTCGCCAAGCGCGTCTGACTCTGGAAAATCGTGGCCATCTGAATGGCCAGTTCCACGCCGGATTCCTTATGATAGCGCTCCCATGCGTCATACAGCGTTTTGGCGTCCGCGTAAGTCGCCGCCATAGGCTTTTCGCAGAAACAGTGTTTTCCGGCGCGCATAACCGCGACGGACAAGGGGGTATGAAGGTTGTTGTGGACGCAGACGTCTACCGCCTGAATGTCGTCACGCTCAAGCAATTTCCTGTAATCCGTATAGCGGCAGTCCTCAGGGATACCGTATTTATCGCACCAAGCGTCCAGCACAGGCTTGTCGATGTCGCAGGCGGCGGCCACTTTAACGCCAGGTACTTCGGCGTATCCCTGCATATGCTGGTGCGAGATAACGCCCGTTCCAATGAACCCAACGCGCAATTCTTTGCTTTCCATTTCGTCACTTTCCTTTCTTAACCTTTATTACACGTCTGTCTATACCTAAACACATTTTTGATATGTATCGGATTACATCACCCTAACCGCCTTGCCACACGCCTGCGCAGCCTCTGTCAGAAGTCTTTTTTCCTCACCCGTCTGCGGCTTTCGCCCCGAAAACCGATTTTTCATTCCAAGGGCCTGATACTTGCTCTCGCCCAATGGGTTATACAAAAGAAGCTCATAATACTCAACATTATCTAAGCCTTTAACAAACGACGCGATTTTACCGATCTCTCCCGCCGTGTCATTGACGTCCGGAATTACGGGCGTCCTGACGATGATCGGCAGACAGGCAGACATCTTTTTCACGTTTTCCAAAATCCGCCCGTTACCCACGCCGGTCCACTTTCGGTGGGCGTCGCTGTCAAACAGCTTGACATCCAGCATTACCAGATCCAACGCCGGTATGAGCTGTTCAAACACCCGCCAGTCCGCCAGCATGTTTGTCTCAATGGCTGTGGAGATCCCGGACTTTTTACAGGACTCC
Organism: Clostridiales bacterium; assembly: GCA_031282635.1. Lineage (GTDB taxonomy): Bacteria > Bacillota > Clostridia > Lachnospirales > WQUN01 > JAISZF01. Next base: position 8,695 of record JAITDJ010000161.1, on the reverse strand, counting down.
AGGATGGCTAAAGTAAATTCGGGCTGTACCGTCGCCTCACCTCCGCTGACGGTCACACCGCCGCCGGAATTCCGATAATAGTTTACATCCTGTGAGACTTCGGCCATTACCTCGTCAACGGTCATCTCCTTACCGGACATGACCCGCGCTCCGGTATAGCAGACATCGGCGCACGCGCCGCAGTCAATACATTTTTCCGTATAAAAGGCTAATCTGGAAGCGGCCCCATACCCTTCGATAACGATCGAGCCGTGTTTACACGCCCGCGCACAATTAAAGCATCCAATACATCTCTCCGGATAATTCAATATCTGCGGGTTTATCGACAACGTCTCCGGGTTATGGCACCATTTACAGACCATGTTACACCCTTTCAGAAAAACTGTCGTCCTGATTCCCGGCCCGTCTTTGAGAGAAAATCGCATAATATCAGTGACTATTCCCCGCATGCCGCTGATTATTCCCCTTTCGCGTTTTATTTTCCGCCAGAATCACAACGTTGAATGGGAATTCCGCCGGTTAATCAATACGTACCCGCCAAGCACTTGCGTATATGTTCGTACCCCTGTAAATTATAGCGCCGAGGGTTATCCGTAAATTCCTGCTCAATCGTCAGACTGCCTTCATAGCCGACTTTCTCAAGCGCGTGAATTACACGCTGATAGTCGATAATTCCCGTGCCGCAGGGGATATTCCCGCGGGTCACCCCGTCGTGATCCTTGCAATGCACATTGAAGATCCGCTTACCGCCCACTATATTAATCGCGAATTCGGGGTCAATACTCTGGTGAACCAGGTGATTCGTGTCCAGTTGAATTCCAAAATCGGGATCGCCCACATCGTTTGTCATCTTGACCATCGCTTCGGGGGTTGAAACCATCGTTCCGGGGAAACATTCAATAGACATACGCATACCGGCCGTTTTGACCAATTTCAGCGCCTTTTTGAAGGACTCCGCGAGACTGTTCCAATCCGCCTCATAGTCATAGTCGTCAGGCAGGTTGTAGGAACGCTTCATAGCCGCGCTGGCAAAACTCGCGTGCGGTCGCGCGGCGCCGCGTGGCGGCACAGACAGACAGGATACAATATTACAGCCTATCCACTGCGCGATTTGGATATGTTTCTCTAAATGCTCCCAGTGAGCTTTGACCGAATCCGCCTCCCCGTGCCAGTCAAAAGACTGATAAACCAAAACGTTAGGCGGCAATCCGATGGAGCGGCAATAATCCCCCAAATCCTTACTGAGCCGCTCGGTGAAGTACTTATCAATAGACTCCTGAGTCGTTAAATAATCAACGCCCTCAAAACCAATCTCTTTAATTTTATCGGCAATCCGGAACAGCGAGTCATCCTTTGGGAGATTCTCCGGGATAGGCGTCCAACCCCACGCCACATTAGCCAGTCTGTACATAAACGCCAGCTCCTTTTTAATTTATACCAGCGAAAGCTGGGATTTGCCAAGCGCGGTTTTTGCGTTTGGCAAATCTTATCGCCTTCATATCTAAGCCGCTATCAAAATCCTATCGACCACCAGTTTACGGAATTCCGGCGTAAGGAGACAGAAATACGCGGTAAAGCCCGTAACGCGGACGACCAAGTCAGGATAAGCGTCTGGGTTTTCATTCGCCGCGAGGATCTTATTGGCGTCAATGATATTGATATTAAGCAGCGTGCTGCCTTGTTCGCATATTGTGCGGATGTAGTCCACAATCTTGGCGACTCCTTCTTCATCCTGGGCCATACCGGGGTCGAGCTCAAGCTGAATCGGCGAGGTATTGCCGTAGCCCGGTTGAATCGCGCAGATGGAATTAGACATGGCTGTCAGCGCCCCATCCTTGCGGAACCCGGGATGCGGGTTCGCGCCGTGGTTAATCGGCTCGCCGGCTTTTCTTCCGTTCGGGGTCGCGCCAACTTGTTTGCCGATTATAATCGTATTTGACCATGAGAACCAACCCGGGATAAACTTTACCTTCTCGGTATCCATACTGACGACGTCGTCGGCAAACGTCTTCGAGACGCGCTCCGCCCATACATCCGCGATTGTGTTCCCACCGCCGTAACGAGCGCTTGACGCGAGCATTTTGCGCGTGACTTCCCCCCCCATGGCCTCAAAATTCGAGGTAACGGCGGCGTACATATCCTCCCAGGTAAGGCGTTTTTCCTTTTCCACCCGCTGTTCGATCGCCGCGAACGAATCGGCCACTGTGGCTATACCCGTCCCGTCGATACACATGTTATAATAATCAACCCCGTCCGCCGTCACGTCAAGGCCGCGTTCCACGGGACCATGGCAGATCAGGTTGAGCATCAGTTCAGGGATATTATAAGCTTGATATTTCAGATGAAACATTATGCCCTCGACCGTCAGTTCAATAGCTTTGCGCGTGTGCCTGCGATACAGTTCCCACAGACGCGCTGTGCTTTTCTCATCGTCGGAGACCATCATCTCGTCCAGCGCGATACGGAAATGCTTGGCGTTATTGAGCTTAACGCAATCATTCAGGCAATATTCCATGCCCGGGAGGCTCATCCAGTGACACCCTACCGCGACGCGCTGTACGGCCAGCTCTTTGGGGTAGCCTTTGCGCATAAAACCGTTAGTCAGGGCATCGTCCCCGGAAAAGCGCGGCCATCCGTTCTTGTTTTTAAAGAGGTAACCCACGGATGTTTTGAGAAAATCCAGATTAATGTTTTTGTGGACGCGAACCGTAATATTGCAGGACGAATCCAGCCAATCGGCCGCTTCAAGTATCATATAGGAAAAATACGTGACCATATCCGATCCGTCGGCGGTCACGCCGCCTACCTGATAATAATGCGCGTCGTTAAGCAGCAGGCATGCGAGATAGTATTTGGCCTTTTCTTCGTTAACAACGCCCGCCTCAAGATCCCGCTCGTAATAAGGACGCAGCAGTTCGTCAAGCTGGCCGCCGGCGCCGTCGCGGTTGTACTCCCTAGACGCCATGTTGAACCAGCAGATCCACTCGCACGCCTGACGCAGCGTTTCCGGTTTGTGGTCTATAAGAAATTCGGTATTTTTTCGCATTTCTTTGAGATTCTCGACAAGCGCGGGGTGCGTCTCAAGCTGAATGGCCTTGCCGATCTCCTCGACGGTATGCCTCATCCAGAGTTGTACGCCCTTTACGGTCATTATCTCGGCGTCGTAGAAATCATCACAGCCGGGATTTATCGCTTGGTATTTTTCAAGTTTTTCCAATAAACCGCCCCAACCGACTTCCAAACCCACGCGATAATCCCCGCCGAAATGGGAATCCGCGCCGATCCCGCCCATAATGCCGTACTTAGTCTGACGTTCGCGCAGATCGTCGTACGGATAATCCGGATTGAACACTGGAGGAATGGGCTTTACGAACGACAGGCAGACCATAAACCGATTCGGGAAAGCGTCGCAGGGATCTATAAAGACCGGATGCTCTTCCATCAGTTTATAAAATGTCTTGGACCAGCCTTCATATCCATACCAGCCGCCATTGGGGTGGTTGACGCAGGGCTTAAACTCAAAATCAGCCGGCGGGGTTATCGCCCCGTAATCGTCTCCGTCCGCGTATTGTCGAAGCCCTTTTTTGTCTTGTGTATCTTCGATTTTATGCCGCCGTAAAATCGCCATGCGATCGCGATAGCTCATCGGCGCGTCAGGACTGTGTTGATTGATTCGATTTCTCACCTGTTCCTCCTTATCATATTTTTAATCGCCATATTTTTAATCGCCGGTTTCAATCAGATATTGCGAATAATTGTGTTTTCTCCAGCGGATATATGCATTTTCTCAATTATTCCAAGAACTCTCAGCATTTGGGCGTGGGTGACGATTTGTTCTTCCATGCCGCGAACAGCCTTAATAAAGTTTCTGTAATAATCCTTAACATCGGAAGTAAGTTTTGGCCGAATCACTTCGGTCAAAGTATCGGCGCCTCTGGGCGCCATAGTCTTGGTAATACCGGCCGCCGTTACGACCGGAGTCGCGTCGTCCGCCTTTCCTCTGGGCAGCATCAGCCGGGCGTCGGAATCAAAACGTTCTATAACCGCTGTACCCTTAGCGCCCTGTATATACCAGCGGGGCAAATTTATATAATTCATGGTACTGACTTCCAGGTGAAAACTCAGCGAGCCTTCAAAGCGAAAATCAGCGCGGAAACCATCCTCCACTTCTTCTCCCAAAGCGTAAGAATACTGGGCGTAGAGCGATTCAATAGCGCGATCTCCCATCAAGCACAGCATCTGATCGAGTATGTGTACGCCCCAGTCCAGTACCATACCGCCGCCCTTCGACGCCTGTTTCCGCCAATCGCCGGGTATACCCCTGGAACCGTGAACCCGCGATTCTATCGTAAAGACACGGCCGAGCGCGTCCTCCCGATACAAATTACTGACCATGAGGAAATCCTCGTCCCATCGTCGGTTTTGATGCACAGAAAAAATCACTCCGTTTTTATTCGCGCAATCGATCATCTCTCGCAAATCCGCACAGAACATAGTAACGGGTTTTTCACATATCACGTGTTTTTTTCGTTCCATAGAGGCAACAGCTATAGACTTATGCGTATCATTCGGCGTCGCGATAATCACGATATCGGTCGCGGGATCCGCAAGCAGCTCTTCCTGTGAGGAAAAAACGTTTATACCCGCTTGTTGAGCCGCTTTTCCCTTTGCAGGATCTATGTCGAAAATACCGGTAACCCTTACTTCTTCCGGAATCAGCATCAATCTTCTTACATGATGCCCTCCCATGCCGCCATAACCAATGACCGCAATTCCAGGGTTCATACTCACCACAGCCTTTCTCGTAAATTAATGTATTTCGCGAAGAGTTTTACATAAAAATAACCAATAGTTTTTGACTATTGATTGCTTTTATGGGAATACCTATACCCTTAGCCCGACAGATGGATCTCGCTCCCGTTTGTGTCGTCCAAATATGGCATTTCAGACGAATTTTTTCAAAATAATAAAATAATAATTATTCTGCTTTTTGATATTACCACTATATGCCATATGGAGGGTTTTTAGTGTTTCTAACATTATAAACCTCAAGTTATAGTCACTTTATATAATGCTATCATCGCAATGTCTCAATGTCAAGAAATATTTATTAAGATTGATTTTTCCTAATCAACACGTAATGATTAGTGTGGTTATTCAAGCAAATCTGAATGTGTACCTGTCCTAACGAGAAGTAATTGATTTTTATCAACATTAAGCGTTTCATAGCCGTAAATCAGAAGCCAATCCGGTTCAATATGGCATTCCCTATACCCCTTGTGATCTCCTTTGAGCGGATGGTCAAGGTACTTTTCTGGTAAAGGGTTTGGAACAGCCAATTCTTCGATCACAACATCCAACGCGGCAATATCTCTGTTTTGTTTCATCATCAGCTTGTAGTCCTTCTTGAATTGGCTTCGTCAACGTACATTCAAACGTCGTCACCGCCATCTGCTTTTAAATCTGCGAGTGCATCGCGAACCGCTTTCCCTCGAATACCTTTGCCTTTGCTTTGTTCCATGTCGGCGAGCGCAGCGAGCGTGGCATCGCTGTACTTCGGTATTTTCAACTCAAACGGCAGACCGCCGTGCAATATTGATTGACGCAGGAACATATTAATAGCGTCAGACATTGTAATTCCTAGCTGCTGGAAAATTTTATTGGATTGAGATTTGGTTGTTTCGTCTGTTCGGAACTGAATTGTGGGCACTGTATCATCTCCTCTTGATACAGTATATCTGAAAACTTGCCATTTGTCAATACGTTGTCACTACATTTTTTTCTTATGACGGTAGTATTACCAACGTTTATTGGCGTATTAGTAAAATGTCCCTGACAATTGGCGGGAGTTATGATCCAATTTCCAAAATCCTGTCCATCACCTGCAACAGCGACGGCCTGTGTGTCGCCACGAACAGCGTACCGCCTGCCCGCCGCCCCGCTCTGAAATCATATAACCATATCCGCCCGGCAAGTTCTCAATAAATTCATGGGCGTCAGCGAGCTCGGCCGCCTTCTTAATCTCTTCGATAGAAGCGCCCTTCTTAGCCAGCCCGATGTTTTCCTCAATTGTACCAATGAACAGATGCGGATCCTGAGTCACGTAAACCAACAGATTATTGACGGCGTTGCGCGGCAATTCACGCAATTCATGCCCGAACACTTTTACGCTGCCCTCGTAAGCAGGGTATAACCCGGACAGCAATTTCATCACAGTTGATTTGCCGCAGCCGCTCTCACCCATAAGCGCTGTCTTCGATCCTACGTGCGCTTCCAAGGAAATACCGCTCAGAATGGGCGTATCCGCTCTGTAAGAAAAGTTTACGCCGGACAGCGATACCGCGGGCGCGCCGGGCATGGGCGCTGCGATATGCCCATAGTTTTCCTCGGTGATGTCCCACATCTGGAATACGCGTTCAGCGCCGGCCAAACCATTTTGCAGATCCACCAGCATGCTGCCAAAACTGGTGAACAGATTAATCGGCCCGCGCGACAATTGGAAAATAGCTATTAATTTAGCCGCGTTCACCGATCCGTTAACCATGCCTGCCAGCCCTACGGACAGCACGCCCGCGTAGATCAGCAGCGTCACCGCTTCGCCCGCGGCATCCTGCAGCGCGATGATCCGTCCCTGTCTGTCGGCGTATTCCCGCCCTTTTTTTACCTCCGCTCCCAGCAGGTTCAATACAAAGTTATATAACGCGTGTACGTGCAAGACCTGGGCCGCGCCCACGATATCCAACAAGCGTTCGGAAACGGCCGAGTTTTGCTTTCTAACATCGGTTGCGGCTGCGCGGCTGGCTACCACGAAACGCGAAGTCAGCAGCATGGACAAGGCGCTGATCACTAAAAGCGATAAGGCGATACGCCAATCCAGCGCGACAATGGCGATGATCGAACCCACGCCGGACAAGAGGATATTCAGCGTCAGCTGGATGGGTACATTCAGCGTATTTTCCATACCGGCTTCATAGTCATGAAACAAGCGCGTCATCACATCGCCGGAATGCTGCTGATCATACCAAGGCGCCGGAATCTTTACCATATGATCCTCGAGTCTTTTCCGTGCCCTCGCTGATATCCGGACCACGCCATGATCCAGCATCCATGCGCCAAGCGTGTATATGACGACCAGAAAAACGCTCAGAGCCAGCACGGCAATCCCCACGCGCATGGTATGGGCCATGTCGCCGCTCTGTGCGGCGGACAGGATCCAGTATATGCCCATACCGAAAACCACGGTCTGTATAAGGCCTTGCCCAGCCGCTAAAAACATGCCGGCAAAATAAAGAACGCGATCGCCCTTGGTAAAGGCGATAAGCCTGCCTAATGTATGTAAAGACTCGGACATGGTTCGCCGGAATGTACGATTATCCAATCCGCTCCGCCTCCATATCATGTTTGGTATATAGCTCATAATAATAGCCCCGCGAGTTCATTAGCTGCTCATGGCCGCCGGATTCAACTACCCGGCCCTCCTGCATTGCGTAGATGATATCGGAATCTTCTATTGATGAGAGCCTGTGGGCGACCGTTACGCTGGCTGCGCCTTCCGACGCCTGCTTCATGGCAGCTGTAATATCCGCCTCCATAGCTGTCTCCAGCGCAGACGTAGGTTCGTCAAAGAGATAGAGCAGCGGCTTCCGGGCCATTGCCCGCGCTATGGATACCCGCTGACGCAGGCCGCCGGAAAGCTTATTTCCGCGCTCGCCCACGTCTGTTTCCAAACCCTGCGGCTGCCTGGCCAGCCAGTCATCCAGCTGGGCGCACTTGATTACTTCGTCCAGGTTATTGATTGCCTCACCGCACTCAATGTTCTCACGCAGGGAACCAGGGAACAGGAAAGTATCCTGCTGCACGTAGGCCATATGGCTGCGCATTGCTGTGAGATCCCACACGTTTATGTCATGCCCCGCGAAGCGGACGCTGCCGGCGGAGGCTTCATACAGCCCGGCCATTAAGCGCAGCGCGGTGGACTTACCGCTTCCGGACGCGCCGACCAGGGCAATGCGCTGGCCCGGCATAACCTTTATGGATATGACGCGAAGCGCCTCATCCGTCCCGTAGGCAAAGCTGACATGCTCGAGCTCAACGAGCGGCGCCCCGCCTTCTATAGAAAAGCTCGCGCCCCCTTGGCGTTCGGGCGTTTCGGCAATCAGTTCGGCAATACGAGCGCCGCTGACCTTGAATTCGTTGATGTCCCTCATCGAATACATAATATTCATGATCGGCGCGGACAAGATGCCCGCGGCCTGCATGCTCATGAGCACCGTACCGACGCCCATGCTGCCCTGAACCATGTAGTAGGCACCAAGCATTGGGATGCAGATGAATACAATCACCGCGTATATGGTCTGCGTTCCGCGCTGCGCCGCCCGAAGGTTGTTGCGCCTGTTGAAAATGCTGACCCAGAGGGTTATGGCGTCGCCGTATTTCCCGGCGATCGCGTCTTGCATACCCATGGTTTTTACGGGTCTTTCAAAACGAGGGGGGAGTACTTAAAAATTGTACTTCATTTGGCTTCATCGCGACGTATATCCTCAAATTGCTAATTATATATCCGAGAAAAAAGGTTGTATACCGACCGCCATATAAGTGCAGGGCAACAGCATTTGAAAATCCATGAAAGGGTGTGGTAAGCTTAAAGTATTACTCCAACCACAAGACTTCAAATATTAACCGAATATTAGTTGCT
>JAITDJ010000159.1 GCA_031282635.1 Clostridiales bacterium | reverse complement strand
GCAATATATTCAATTTGAGTAAGACAATATTTTGTTTGATTATATATGAATCTGAGTACGAAATAATCAGCAAAATTACGTTTTTGCCTGTTGTCTACCAATTTGACTATTTGACATTGCTTTAGCGCCTGAAACTCAAGACGAAAGCGAATATAACCTATGGCGATTGCCAAATGACAAAACCTATGATTTTGTGTTCGATGGCGGCGCAATTGGCGAACAAAACGTGACTATATTCGGCAAAGATACGTCATTTAGTCTCGCCACAAGCGATTCTTCCGCTGAAGTTAGCGGGAAATCGGGCGTTGATGGATTCTTAGATATTCTTACAGATGACGATTTTTCGCTCGAAATTATTTTGTCAGAAGAAAACGTCGATACGCCTTTCATTATTACAGGAAACGCTGATGGAAATATTAAGGCGGAACTCATTGCAGGGAATCTCGTTCTGTCAGGTGAAGCGAATGTTGAAATTTCCTTTGACGACATAATCGAACAGGTAATAATTAGTAAAGATAATCCCGCAATAGTCGAGAACACAACGACCGGATTCACCGTAACACAACCGAATACACCCAATTTATACGCCATCACATTCAACGCAAACGGCGGTTCCGTTACGCCTGCGACCGTGCAGACCGATGCGGACGGAAAACTGTCTGCCTTGCCGACGCCATCGCGAAACGGCAGTTACAGTTTTGATGGCTGGTACGCAACGGCAAGCGGTGGGACGAAAATCACTATAAGCACAGTATTCACCGCTAATGCGACAATTTATGCCCATTGGACGTACACAGGCGGCGGTTCATACGGCAGAGGGTCTGCCAGTCAGGTCACACAGTCAGACAGCATACTTATCGACAATACCAGCGCCAAGGACGGTATGAGCGTTACAGCGGATTTCACGGTTGAAGCCGATACAACCGCGCTTGAGGCAGCTACACCCGAAGAAACCGCGCCGGAATCGTGGGTCAATCCGTTCGCAGACATTAAGGACAGCGATTGGTTTTATGACGCTGTGGCGTATGTTTATCAGAGAGATTTGATGACCGGGGCAAATACCAACCCGATGACGTTCAGCCCCGGAATGACCTTGACGCGAGGAATGGCTGCAACCGTTCTCTACCGCATTTCGGATAGTCCCGATGTGTCAGGGTTTGAAAACCCGTTCAGCGATGTCGCAGACGGTAAATGGTATACCGGGGCTGCAATATGGGCGTATCGCAACGGCATTGTATCCAGCTACGGAAACGGCAAATACGGCCCGGAAGACTATATAACCCGACAGGATTTAGCGGTTATCCTAAGCAATTATGCCGCTAAAGCAGGGATGCCATTACCTTTTGCAAGGGAATACACGCGATTCAACGATGACGCCGACATAGCCAACTACGCGAAAGAGGCGATTGAACGTCTTTTTAGGGCAAATATTGTAAACGGCAAGCCGGGCAATTTATACGATCCAAAGGACGGCGCGACAAGGGCTGAGTTTGCGACAATGCTAATGAGATTCTTGGAAACGACGGAGGAATAAGCGAATAACGTAACGAATCCCCGCAAGGCTTAGATGTGAGCTTTGCGGGGATTAAATATCCATTGCCATTGTCCAAAAGGTTTTAATTTTTGTTAAGGTTTTAATTTTTGTTATTGAAAAGCGCAGTCATGCGAACAGTCTTATGATACGCCCAGCTCTTCGCACCTTTTTTCCCTGTAGGCCAGAACAAATTCATCCTCTGTCAAACAAACGCGGCGAAGCCCCGCCAACGCGCCTAGTTGGACAATGTGCGGCGGCGATACGCAGGCCCGCCGCAGAATGTCGGTCTGTGTGAACACATAATCCGTGCTGCCGTCTAAAAGCACTTTCCCTTCATTAAACACAATAACCCGCTCAAAACATTCCGCCACAAAATCCATGTCGTGAACGACGGTCATAACCAATTTGCCTTGAACCTTAAGCGCTTTAATTATATTTTTTATTCTTTCCATGCCCTGCCAATCCTGCGCTATTGTAGGCTCGTCAAAAATAACAACCCGCGTGTTCATGGCGAGAACGGACGCGATACATAACAGTTTTTTATCGGAGAGGTTTAAGTCATAAGGGTTTGAATCTGTTTTATCCGCCAGCCCCACGGCGGACAACGCTTCCATGGCATTTTCACGCGCGGCTTTCGGCATCATTTTAATATTAAGCGGTCCAAAAAGCGTTTCCTCCAGCACGGTTTTTTTGAAAATTTGATCATTGGGGTTCTGAAAAACCATTCCGATAACGCCCGCCCATTGCGCGGCGCTCCTTTTAGCCGTATCCTCGCCCAGGATAGTCACTTTGCCGGAACCGGGCTTCAGCAGTCCCTTGAGAATTTTAATGAATGTGGTCTTTCCGGCGCCGTTCTGCCCGATAATGGCGGTTGAACGCTGATCTATATCTATATTTATATCTGATAAAACCTCACTTTTGCCGTCATAGGAAAAATGCAGGCGCGAAACGCTAATCATAGGATTACTTCCCAATTCGCAAGCGCTTCTCCGGCTTCGGCCAGCGTTACCGGATACACGCCGGCGGGCGGGCGCAGCAACTCACGGCACACTCTGGTATAGACCGGCGGCCGTACGCCCCACGCTTCGGTATTTTTTGCGGAGAACAGCTGGGCTGGCGTATCGAAAGCCATGGAGCGGCCGTTTTGCAATATGAGTATCTTATCGCAGTACCGCGCTACTTTTTCTATTTTATGTTCCGTGAGGACAACGGTGAGACCTTGGGCGCTTAGGTCATCCAAAGCCTGATATACCTCATCCGAGCCCTGGGGATCCAACTGGGACGTGGGTTCGTCAAGCACAATGATCCGTGGGCGCATGGCGATCATGCCCGCGATAGCCATGCGCTGCATCTGCCCGCCGGACAGGCTGAAAGGGGCTTGATCCTTAAAACGGTCGATACGCAGCAATTTCAGCGCCGCGTCTGCCCGCGTTATGATTTCCCCGCGTGGCAGACCCAAATTCTCCAGACCGAAAGCCACTTCATCGTATACGGTTTCCTTAGCGCCTGTGACCTGCGTGAAAGGGTTTTGGAAGACAATTCCCACTTTAACGGCAATTTCACTGATGGAAGAAGACATTACTTCCATCCCGTCAACTGTCACATGCCCGCCGTAAGCGCCTCTGTAGAAGTGAGGCACAAGACCTGTCAGCGCCTGGCAGAGTGTAGACTTACCTGAGCCGTTGCAACCGATAAAACCTATTTTTTCGCCTTCTTCCGCTTCAAAGGATATATCGTTCAGAGCTAGCTCCGTTGACTGCGGGTATCGGTATTTAAGATGTTCCACAATAATTTTTTTCACGCCGCAACCCTCCAGATTAAGACCGCAAGCATTAATGCGGCGAACGTCCAGCATCATGATTACCGGTTTGACCTTCCCAAAAGATGATATTGATTGGCGTAGAAACAACTGCAGCGGTCACAGCAGCAACAACATATCAAGCATTTTTGTATACCTTTTCTATTTTGGTATAGCCATCCGCTTCCAGACGACTGATTTGGTAGGCCACGTTCTTTTTGATGGTCTGTACAGTAACAATAGTATTTGACTGACGCAACTTCCGGGCCTTTTCAAATGCGGCCGTCATCTGCTCTGCAGTAATACCTGCTTCTAGCAAAATGGCATATTTTACGTTTTTTTCCATAGGGTTGTTATTCACATGGTCATTCAAAATAGTGATAATTCTTTCAAAACCGATTGAAAATCCGCAGGCACAAATATCCGTGCCTGTATACTTACCTATCATCTTATCATATCGCCCGCCGCCAGCAATTGAAAACTCATAGCCGTTGATGATGCATTCAAAGATGGTACCTGTGTAATAGGACATTCCGCGCACTAGTGTGGGATCGAAGATGACGTTCACATCTTCATTAACCATATTACGAACGCAACGGATGATGGTATCCAAATTCTCTGCTATCTGCTTATCTAGATAGCCTTCCGGAAGGAAAGCGCAGAACTCCTCACAAGTCAGGATGTTGGCGCTATCTTGAAAAATATCAACATATTTGTCAATACTAGCGGGATCGTACCCTTTCTTTGTCAACTCTTCTTTTATTCCGGACAGACCAATCTTATCAAACTTATCCAGAATAATAAACACATCGTCATAATCCGCTTCAGTAAAACCTACGTATTTTGCCATGGCCTTAAGGATATTTCGGTCACTGATTTGTACCGTGAAATTGTGAATATTCACACGTGAAAATATCTTGGATAACATGTCTGCTGTAGCGGCGATCAATTCGATCTCGGCCATGATAGAGCTTTCACCCAAGATGTCAATGTCACACTGAGTAAACTGACGAAAACGTCCCTTCTGAGGTCTATCGGCACGCCATACGCTGCCAATTTGCAACACCTTGAATGGCGAAGTTAATTGGTTGAGATTGTTGGCATAATAACGAGCCAGCGGTACTGTTAGATCATAGCGCAGACCAATATCGGACAATTCATTGCTGCCGTTTTCTATTGCTTTCACCAAATCTTGACCGCGCTTAAGAATTCTGAAGACCAAAGTTTCGTTTTCACCACCCTGTTTGCCAGTCAGGTTTTCGATGTGATCGATGGCGGGTGTTTCAATTTCGGCAAAGCCGTATAGTGCATAGGTATCACGTATCATCTTAATAACAGATTCGCGAAGAAGCATTTCACTTGGAAGATAATCTCTCATACCTCTGACAGGAGATTTGATAAAACTTATGATCTTGCTCATTCCCTTCCGTTTAATATAATAAATTCGTTAATTTTTTATAGATTAATTATTTATATCAGAATATCTCAAATTCATCAAAAAAGCAATATAAGCCGATTGCCGATGAAAGGACGCCATATGTGCAAGGCGAATGAAAAATAATACGCCTTATAGATTTTGCACAAAAAAAGTATTACCGTTGGCTATACTTGTTGACATTTTATAAGAATTAATATAAGATTAAATAGGATTTGTAAAACTCTATTCATTTATTTGACGATTGTGTGGGTTCATATTTTATTTGCATAAAGGAGCTAGGATGTATGGGGCTTACCCGCGGGGTACAGATTGTCGTAAGTGACGGCCTGTCTTCTATCGCTGCGGAAAATTTGAAATCGCGCGAGTGACGGATAGGCGTATGGATGCTATGGGAATGATCGAAACATACGGTTTGCTTGCTTCAATCGAAGCTGCGGATATTATGCTTAAAACTGCGGATGTACGTTTGCTGTCCCAAACAAAGGTTGGGGGAGGTTTGGTCGCCGTATTCGTTACCGGCGACGTCGGCGCGGTTAAGGCGTCGGTTGAAGCCGGATTAACGGCGGCGTCAAAGCTGGGCCGGGTCAGAAGCGCGCATGTTATTCCGAGACCCGTCAATGAAATCGGCGATATGTTCCGCGGCCGCAAAGAGGATAAGGCGAGCGGCGAAGGCGCTGAGCCTCCGGAGGATCTTGAAAAAATGAAGGTCACGGAGATGCGCAGCCTGCTGCGGAAAATGAGAGGGAAGACGCTAACCCCGGAAGAAATCAAATACGCCAACCGCAAAACACTGCTTAATGCTATACGTGAGGCAAAAAATAATAAACAGGGGGACTAATAATGACGCAAAACGCGTTGGGCATGATTGAAACAAAGGGTCTGGTCGGGGCTATTGAGGCGTCCGACGCGATGGTAAAAGCCGCGAATGTCACGCTTATCGGCAAAGTGCATGTCGGCGGCGGCCTGGTAACCACGATGGTCAGAGGCGACGTCGGGGCGGTCAAAGCCGCCACAGACGCCGGCGCCGGCGCTGCGGAACGTGTCGGCGAACTATTATCCGTTCATGTAATACCGCGTCCGCACAGCGAAGTGGAAATGATATTGCCTAAACTGGATAAGGAATGAAGGGCGAACGCCTGTTAAACGCGGCGGCTCTTTCATTAACGGAAACGCGGCCGGTCTCTTCTTCTGATGATGTGTATCTGGGCGTGGATCTCGGAACCGCATCAATAGTATTAACCGCGTTGGACAGGGAAAAACGTCCGGTTGCGAGTGAGATGGAGTACGCAAGCGTAATAAGAGACGGTTTGGTGGTTGATTATTACGGAACCATGGCAATTGTGAAAAGGCTGAAAAAGAGACTGGAAGACAGGCTCGGCGCAAACCTGACGCGCGCGGCGATTGCTGTTCCCCCGGGGACAAACCCCGCTGACGCCGGTACGCACCGTTATGTGGTCGAAGCGTGTAACCTGGATGTAACGCGCATTGTGGACGAACCCACCGCGGCCAATGAAGTCTTGGGCGTTAAGGACGGGGTTGTCGTTGATATAGGAGGGGGAACGACCGGGCTTACGGTTTTTAAAAACGGCGAGGCCGTTTACACGGCGGACGAGCCTACGGGCGGTACGCATATATCGCTGGTATTGATGGGCGGGCGGCATATTACGTTCGAGGAAGCCGAACGCTTAAAACGTGATCCCGCGATGACGCGCGAGGTTATGGGGCAGGTTAAGCCGGTTATTCAAAAAATGGCAAGCATTGTAAAGCATCATATAAGCGGGCGTAATGTGGATAATATCTGGCTGGTTGGCGGTACCTGCCTGCTTACGGGCATAGAGGATCTTTTTTCGGATGAAATAGGCGTTCCCGCCTCTAAACCGGCTCATCCGCATCTGGTAACGCCGCTGGGCATCGCTATGAGCTGCCTGTAATCGGAGTGAGGTGTTAGAGTGGATCAGCATTACCTGGAGGAACTGATTCGGCGGATAATAAGAGAAGAGCTGGCTGAAAGAGCTTCCAAAGATGTGCGTCAAGTGGATAAATCCGGCGTTATTTCGGTTGACCCCGGTACATGCGCCTTGGAAAAGTTCTCAGCAGACACGGAGCGTGTTTGGCTGAAAGACGTATTCTCTCTGGAGGAAAGCCCAAGGATAGGCTGCGGAGTTATGGAAATAGAAGACGCCAGTCTGGATTGGACGCTGCGGTACGATGAAATTGATTATATCATTGAGGGAACTTTGGATATCATTATTGATGGCAGAGTCGTTTCGTCCAAGGCGGGCAATATACTGCTTATTCCAAAAGGGAGTAAAATTACGTTTTCCGCTAAGGGAAAAGCGCGCTTTATGTATGTGGTTTACCCGGCTAATTGGTCTGAACAGTAAAACAAATGAGCGGGAGGGCTTTTATACCCCCCGCTCATTTATTTTTTTTTATTCCTTTACAAGCAGCGCTTCCGTAGAACCTAATAAAACAGACTCTTCCGAGGGGACATATACGCCCTTGTTTTCATCGCGTCCCTGGAGCACATATTTGGCGTTCGGATCCCCTATCGAATCGACCGCCTGTTTCGATATGATCTGAAAATCATCGCCGCGTACGCGGTTTACAATGAGCCCCAGCCTCATATCCGCGTATTCGGTAATCATGTTATAGTCGCCCTGGGAATCGCCGGCGACGAATAACGGGCCCCGGCCCTCATATCGCGGGAGTATAAACTTGTCTATAGTCTGTTTCTTGCCCGGCCCCTGCGTCTGAAAGTAATTGTCGTAATCATACGCGTTGAGATACCGGCCGGCCGCATCTTTTTTCAGCATCATGGCGTATACGTTGCCCTTCGGCACATTCAGGCCATATTTGGGGTTGTATGCCAGCGCCTCAATAACGTCGATAAACGACGCTGAGCAGACATAAACGTCAAACCCGTTCTTCTGCAGTTTAGTATACAGATCCTTGCTTTCCGGCGGTATCGCTATAGATGTCTTATAGCTTACGCTGACAACGCCCGCTTTGCCCGGCAGCGATTCGGGCGACGTCCACTTCACCTTTTCCCATTTGGTATAAGCAAACCAGTAATCATGAGATTCCGTCGCCAATTTGTTAACCTCTTCGGGTGTCATGCCTGTAAACAGGTAGGTTACCCATGGATAACTGACCGCCGCGTCGAACGTCGAACCGATGGCGTCGTACAGGAAACGGATTTTGGTTATAAAATCCTGATATTGAGGCGTCTTGCGCACATCCTCAAGCGACACGGCGCCGGCGCCGAATCCCTCATAATTGTCATACAGCCATTCATAATCGGACTGCGCGTCTTGAGCGACAATATCAATATTCAAATGTTCCCCGGCCGCGTTGAGGTAATCATCGGTGAAGATATCCTTCGGCACTTCGGTTGTCAGTACGTCAAACATCTTGTCACGCGGTATGCTGAATCGGAGGTTTTCCAATTGATAAATGAGCAGCGCTTCTTCAACGTCAAAGAATGACGTGGTATTGTCAAAGTCAAATACGACGTACGGCTTTTTCTCAGAATCGTAATCAGGGCTGTTGACGCCGTATTTAAGCATAAACCCGTTCAGGGCCGCCAACGTGCCGGGCGCCCAGTTATTAGCCTCCAAAACGAAATCGGCGGGCGCCGCGGCTTCAATTTGAGACGCTGCGACCGGAATATAATCAAAGAAATCCACAGGTACATATGTGTAATTAGTCTTTTCATACAGATACGGCGCCGCGGGCAAATCCGTCTTAACGCCGTCTTTCCAAACGGCCGCTTCGCCGATAACGATCTTTACATTGCTGTTGACTGTAATTGATTTTTCTTCGGCGTTCCAGGCAATATCCGATATGTTAAGAGCCGTC
>JAITDJ010000139.1 GCA_031282635.1 Clostridiales bacterium | reverse complement strand
CGTGAAGGACAGCAGGGCGGTCAGCGGCGCGAAGGACAGCAGGGCGGTCAGCGGCGCGAAGGACAGCAGGGCGGTCAGCGGCGCGAAGGACAGAGCCCGCAGCAAGGCGGACAGCGGCGAGAGGGCCAGCAGGACGGGCAGCAACGGCGGGCTCAAGGCCAGCACAGAGACGGCGATTTTCACAGGGAACCCGGGCACAGAGACGCGGAGCGCCGGGATGGCGAAAGGCGCGAGGGTCAGTCGTCTTTATCAGGCGAACGGCAAAATTTCCGCCGGGATGGCGAACGGCGGACGCGCAGGGAGAATACCAGTGATGGACAGCGGCGTGAAAACCCGTTACAGGGCGAATCCACGCAGCGGCGCGAAAGCCAGCAGGGCGGTCAGAGTGACGGCCAGCAGGGCGGTTTTCGACGCGGGGATCAAAGTCAGACCGGTGGTTTTCAGCGAAGGGACGGCCAGCAGGGCGGTTTTCGACGCGGGGATCAAAGTCAGACCGGCGGCTTTCAGCGAAGTGACGGCCAGCAGGGCTCTTTCCCACGCGGGGATCAAAGTCAGGCCGGCGGCTCTCAGCGGCGAGAGGGTCAGCAGGGCTCTTTCCCGCGCAGGGAAGGCCAAGCAAGCGGCTATCCACGCAGAGACGGCCAACAGGGCTCTTTCCAGCGCAGGGAAGGTCAAGCGCCGGCGGCCGGCGGTTTCCAGCGAAGGGACGGCCAAACGGGCGGGTTTCAGCGAAGGGACGGAAGCGCTGGCGGCGCCCCCAAGAAAGATGACGGAAGGCCAAGTTTTCCCCGCAGGGATTCCAAACCGGCATTTGGGAAAAAAGATGATAAAAAACCGGCGGAACAACCTTCTAAAGATGACAGGAAGCAAATCTTTCAAAAGAGCGAACAAATACGCATAGAAAAAGCTAAAGGCAAGAAGGACGGCGCTCCTAAGGAAAGTAAGCAATTTTTGCAGAAAAAGTCTGTACAGCAAAAGAAAACTAAAGAAGTTAAAAAGATTATCCCCAAAAAGGTCGAGCCGGATATCAGTTTAATTAAGATACCGCGCGTGCTGACAGTAAAGGAATTGGCGGAAGAACTGCATAGATCCGGGGCGGACGTCGTCAAAGTTCTGATGAGACAGGGCGTAATGGCGACTGTAACGCAAGAGATCGATTTCGACGCGGCCATAAAAGTCGGTGAGCAATTCAACGTTATCGTTGAGGAGGCTGTGGAAGTAGACCTGTTCGAGCAGGCTTTTTCGAAAGCTGACGACGCGGACGAAGAAAAAGCGGAGCGTCCTCCGGTGGTCGTCGTTATGGGGCATGTGGATCACGGCAAAACATCATTGCTGGACGCCATCCGCAGTACTCGCGTGACTGCGACGGAGGCGGGCGGCATTACGCAACATATAGGCGCGTATACCGTCGAGATAAACGGCAAGCCTATTACATTTCTGGATACGCCAGGTCATGAAGCCTTTACCGCCATGCGTATGCGCGGCGCGCAGGTTACGGATATCGCGGTATTGGTTGTGGCGGCCGACGACGGCGTTATGCCGCAGACCATAGAGGCTATTAACCATGCCAAGGCGGCGGGGGTCGATATTATTGTAGCCATTAATAAAATTGATAAAGCGGGCGCGAACCCCGACCGCGTAAAGCAGGAACTGACCGAACACGGCATACTGGTTGAAGACTGGGGCGGCGACATCATATCGGTTAACGTTTCAGCGCTGCAGCGGACTAACATTGATCGTCTCCTGGAAATGATTATCATTTTGGCTGAGATGAAGGAACTGAAGGCCAATCCCAATAAACCCGCGCGCGGTACGATTGTGGAAGCGCAGCTGGATAAAGGGCGCGGTGCGGTGGCGACCGTGCTGGTGCAGGACGGCACGCTGAACGTTGGCGACACCGTAGTGGCGGGCGCGTGTTTCGGACACATCCGGGCTATGGTGGACGACAAGGGCAAAAAAATAAAGATGGCCGGGCCGTCCATACCGGCGGAGATACTGGGGCTTGCGGATGTACCGACGGCGGGCGATACGTTTTATGTGGCGCAAAATGAAAAACAGGCGCGCATGTTAGCTGAATCCGTTATAGCCAAGGGCAGAGTCAACATGATAAAAGCCATGCCTCAGAAGGTCTCTCTGGACGATTTATTCAGCCAGATTCAGGCGGGTAACATGAAAGATCTGAATATTGTGCTGAAAGCGGATGTGCAAGGCTCCGTTGAGGCTCTGCGCACCAGTTTGGAAAAACTATCCAATAATGAAGTGCGCGTACAGGTTATTCACGGAGGCGTGGGCGCGGTTACCGAATCGGACGTTATGCTGGCTTCCACATCCAACGCGATCATTATAGGGTTCAACGTCAGGCCGGAGGCAAACGCCAAAACGATGGCCGACGCCGAAAAAGTGGATTTGCGGCTGTACCGTATTATATACAACGCTCTGGAAGACATTACGGCCGCCATGAAGGGCATGCTGGATCCTGTATTCCAGGAAAAGGTTATCGGTCACGCGGAGATCAGGCAGTTGTTTAAGGCGTCGGGCGTCGGCACTATAGGCGGCTCGTACGTTACGGACGGGAAAATTACGCGCGGCGCGCAGACTCGCATAGTCCGCGACGGCAAGGTTGTTTACGACGGCGCGCTGGAAACGCTTCGGCGTTTTAAAGATGATGTACGCGAGGTCAACGTGGGATACGAGTGCGGGCTGCTGTTCTCTAAGTTTAACGACATAAAAGAAGGCGATATCGCCGAGGCATATGTAATGGAGGAAATCCCAAGGTGAAAAACGCCCGGATGATTCGGCAGAATAATGATTTTGCCAGGGAGATTGCGGAAATAATCCGTTCAGAATTGAAAGACCCGCGGATCGGCAATATCGTAAGCGTACTGAATGCCGATACCAGCGTTGACCTGAAATATTGCAAAGTATACGTAAGCATTTTGGGCAGCCCGGATGAACAGCGTGAAACCCTGGCCGGCCTGCGGAACGCCTCGGGTTTTATACGCAAGCGGATAGCGGAGCGGACTAACCCCAGGCGCACGCCTGAATTTGAATTTTTATTCGATGACTCTATAGAATACGGGTTTAAAATGGATAAGCTGATTGAAAATGTTATAAAGCATGACGCGAGCGGGGATAAAAATGATAATGAATAACAACGCCGCTCTGGATGAAATAAGGCGCGTGCTGCTGGAGAATGACGATTTTGTGATAACCGCGCACGTTAACCCGGACAGCGACGCCGTGGGGTCATGTCTGGCCCTGGGCTTGTCGCTCAAAAAGCTGGGGAAGCGCGTAAATGTTATTCTAGACGCATTCCATAGCAAAAATCTAATTATACCGGGGCAGGGGCTCATCTGGGAAGGCGCGGCCGCCGCGCCTGACGTTTCAGCGCTTATAACGCTGGACTGCGCCAACGCGGAAAGGGTATACGATCCGTTTGCCCTCATGAAACTTGCCCCTGTCACCATATGTATAGATCATCATTTAAGCCACGATCCGTTCGCCCGATATATATATCTGGATCCGGACGCCTCATCGACGTGTGAATTGATATACCGGATTGTGTCCGCGATGGTTGAATTTGACGCCGATATCGGTTCAGCCATTTACGCCGGCTTGCTGACAGATACCGGCGGTTTCCGGCATAGATGCGTCAGTTCGGAAACCTTGCGCGTCGCTTCAGAACTGATTAAGCTCAACATTCCATTTACCGATATATACAATGAGCTTTTAAAGAAGCATAGCCCTGTGGAGACATATGTTATGCGCGCCGCGCTGAATAATTTGGAACTGCTGCAAAACGGCCGCGCGGCCTTATCGTTTATCTCATCGGAAGATATGACGGATATCGGCGCAACGGCCTCAGACACCGACGGCATATCCGAATATCTGTTGAATATACGGGACGTGGAAGCAGCCGTTTTTTTATACGAGAAATCTAAGGGCGAGGTTAAGGCCAGTATCCGTTCTCTAACAATAAATGTCAGCGAAACCGCGAAGGCTTTTGGAGGGGGCGGCCATAAGCGCGCCGCCGGCTGTATCATACGCTCGCCGCTGGCCGAAGCCTGCGGCGCAATGTCACGCGCGATTATCAGCGCCATAGAAACAGCGTGAGCGGACGCGGCAATGGCAGGGAAGGCAGCGGTCCGCATGGCGTTTTGAATATTTATAAAGAAAAGGGATATACCTCATCGGACGTTGTATCCGTGGCGCGCAAAATTTTAGGCCGTGTCAGGGCCGGGCATATCGGCACGCTGGATCCGCAGGCCGAAGGCGTTTTGCCCATATGCGTAGGCAAAGCCACAAAGATTGCAGATTACATCGGCGGCGGCAAAAGTTACCGCGCCGAATTAAAGCTGGGCGTCACCACGGATACGGACGATCTGACCGGGAAGATTCTGACGGAGAGCCATGAGGGCGTCGATTTAGCTGCATTGGAACATACGGTGAGCCGGTTTCTGGGCGAAACCTATCAAATCCCGCCCATGTATTCTGCGGTAAAAGCAGGCGGTAAAAAATTGTACGAATTGGCGCGAGCCGGTAAAACAGTGGATCGCGCGCCGAGAAAAATTAATATTTCGCGGATTGATATAATAACGTACAACGCTGAAACAGGCATGGCGATTATGGATGTCGATTGTTCTAAGGGTACATATATCCGCTCATTATGCGCGGATATCGGCCGCGTGACGCGGCTGGGCGGGTGTATGGGCAGCTTGATCCGCACGCGATCCGGTCCTTTTGACATATCGGCGAGCGTCACACTGGGGCGATTAAGGGAATACGCCGCGGGCAGCATGCTTAATGAGATCCTGATTCCCATTGAAGCCGTTTTATCCTATAAAACAATTGAGGCGCCGCCGCATTTGGGAAAACTTGTTACCAACGGAAACCCTATCCGTGTCTGCGAAGGGGAATCTGACGCGCGTGAAGGCGATCTGATATTTCTGTCGCTGGGCGGAAAAACAGCGGGTGTTTACGAACGCGTCGGTGAATTCTTCAAACCGCGCGTAATGCTGACGGGTGAATAAATAAATGAGAATTATTTCTGATAAAGCGCTTAATTTAAACCAGCCTCACGCCATGACCATCGGCAAGTTCGATGGAATGCACCTGGGGCATATGGCGTTAATCAAAAAGACCATTGAATACGCGAAATTACTGGGTATACCCTCAATGGTGTTTACGTTTCAGCCGAATCCCGCGGCCGTGTTATCCGGAAATCCGTTTGAGCCGCTGATCAGCGAGGAACAAAAGGCGGAAATCTTATCCGGCCTGGGTATAGATATACTATTAAATTATCCGTTTGACAGAGCGTTCGCGCGCATATCACCGGCCGCGTTTATGGGTCTTATATTTGAAGATCTGCGATGCCGCGCGTTGACTGTGGGCGAAAGCTTCTGTTTCGGTAAAGACAGGAAGGGCGAAGCGGAGATGTTGAAAAGCGCCGGCAAAATATATGGCGCCGCTGTTGAAATTGTTAAAAATATTAGATTGGACGGCGAGCCGGTCAGTTCGTCACGCATACGCGAAGCTGCCGCGAATAATGACCTCACGCTCGCTGAACGCCTGCTGGGCAGGCCGTTAAAGGGGATTCAGATGAGCATTCGCAGACTAGACCCGTCCGAACGCGACGGTATAAAAAAAATACATTCCATAGCTTTTAACGCGCGTATGGATTTCTCTAAAACAGACGATGACCCTTTTCAAACACCCGCCGACTGGATATGGGGATATTTTGAAGACCGCCGGATGGTCTCCGGCATTAACGCCATACCCTATAAAATGCGTTTTGACGGGCATACCGTTTCTATGTGCGGCATCGGCGGCGTAGCGTCTCTTCCCGAAGCGCGGCGCGGCGGGAAAATATTCGCCATACTGCAAAAAATACTTGAAGATGAATATGAAAAGGGAACCGAGTTCAGTAACTTAACCCCATTTTCGCACTCATTCTACCGGCGGATGGGCTATGAACTGTGCAACTGCCGCCAGTCCATCACTACCAATGTCCGCAATTTCGAGAAACTGCCTGTGCGCGGCTCGTTTACTCAGCATTTTCCCGGCGATCCGCTGGATGAGTTGAACACTGTATTCACCGAATATATCAAAAACCTCAACCACGCCATACCGAGAGACAGTTCGGGGGATATGCGGCGGTGGGAGAAGTTCACGCGCAATGACCCTTACAATACAGGCGTGTGTACCTATATTTGGCATGACGAAAGCGGCGCGGCCAAGGGTTATATACAGATAAGGCAGGGTGAAAAGCAGGGGAGAAACCTGGATTTAACCATTAACGAACTGGCTTTCACTGATCCGGAAGCCCTGTACGGTACGCTTGCCTTTGTTTCATTGCTGCGCGGCTCGGATATTACCTGGCAGGCGCCCGCGTATATACAATTCTCGGATATTATCCCGGAAAACTGGGAGTTTTCAACATCCATAATACCGCGTGACATGACGCGGGTTGTGAGAATGGAACGCGCGCTTAAACTGATGCGCCGGCCGGATGGACGCGGCGTTTACCGGATCGAGGTCAACGACCCGCAGCTGCCGGGGAATAACGGCGTATTTCAGATCGAGTACGCCGATGGCGAATCGGAGGTGACGCGCGTAGACGCGCCCGCCGACTTAACGGCGGGAATACCAGCGCTAAGCCAATTGATTACAGGTTTCCGCTGTCTGGACAGCGCCCTGCTGACACGCAGAGATCTAATATTGCACGGCGCCGCGGAAACACTGCGTAAGGTATTTACGGCGCGTCCTTCGCATTTGACGGAAGAATTCTGACATGGAGGGATGAAATGGCGGAGCCAAAAGTAAAAGACGCTTTACATGAAAAGGGCGTAAAACGAACCATGATCGGCGGCCAGGCGGTAATGGAAGGCGTAATGATGCGCGGCAGGCATATATACGCCATGGCTGTGCGCAAGCCGGATCGATCCATTGAGTTGATAAAAACGGCCGCGGCGCCCTTAGCGGACAAATACCCCGTTTTAAAATGGCCCGTGGCGCGTGGGGTCGTGGCGTTTGTGGATTCACTGGTTACCGGTATGCGCGTCATTACGCAATCGGCCGAGATTGCCGGCTTGGAAGATGCGGAGGAAGAACCGTCCGCTTTTGAAAAAAAGCTGCAGCGGATCTTCGGCGAGAAAATGGACAACATACTGATTTACAGCGTAGTCGCTATAGCCATAGTCATCGCCGTAGGGCTGTTCATGCTGCTGCCTGTGTGGCTTGGGCATTTTTTCGCGCCGCTTTTGGGCGAAAGCACATGGGCGCTGGGCATTGTGGAAGGTTTGTTGCGTATAACTATTTTTCTGGCGTATGTTTACCTGGTTTCGCTGTCTAAGGATATAAAGCGCGTGTATCAGTATCACGGCGCCGAGCACAAAACAATTAACTGCTTTGAGCGTCAGCAGGAGCTGACTATTGTAAATGTGAGGAGCCATTCACGGCTGCATAAGCGCTGCGGTACCAGCTTTCTATTAATAGTTATGGTTATGGCTATGCTGGTGTTTATGTTCGTGCGGACGGACGTGGTTATACTGCGGTTACTTTCACGCATTATCTTAGTACCGGTGATAGCCGGGCTGTCATACGAAGTTATTAAATGGGCGGGCCGCAGCGATAACGTGTTTGTAAACGTGATTAGCTACCCTGGCCTGTGTCTGCAGAAGATCACCACGGCCGAACCCGACGACGGCATGATTGAAACCGCGATAACCGCTATGAACGCCGTTTTGGAGAGTGAGCCGGAATCTTGATGAACACGCTGCTGCGTTGGGCGCGCGGGCGTATTGCTTATCTGGACGCGATCCTTATAATGGCCTTTGTCACCAATCGAAGCAAGATAAATATTATGACGGCGCGGGACGACGAAACGCTGCCGGAGGACGAAGCCTCGCGTTTTAAGTCGTATGTTGAGCAAAGGGCCGCGCATAGGCCGCTCGCTTATATAAGAGAAAAATGCGAATTTATGGGGCTGGATTTTGAGGTAAACGAATATACGCTGATTCCGAGACCGGATACCGAAATCGTTGTGGAGACGGCGTTAGAGATTATAAAACGGACAGGCGTTAGAAATATTTTGGAAATCGGCGCTGGAAGCGGCTGCATAGCGGTATCGCTGGCCGTTTTGTGCTCCGGCGCGCCGGATATAACCGCAGCGGATATCAGCGCCGAGGCTGTGGAAACCGCGAGGAGGAACGCCGTACGTCACGGCGTTTCAATCAGGTTTATACAGTCGGATCTATTCGACGGCGTCGATCCCCGGGCATACGATATGATAATCTCCAATCCGCCGTATATTCCCCATAATGAGATAGACGCCCTGCCCAGTTCGGTTAAGGATTACGAGCCCCGCTCGGCGTTGGACGGAGGTTCAGACGGGTTGGCTTTTTACAGGGCTATAACCGAAAAGGCGACAGATTATATTGTTTATGAACTGGGGCGCGATATGGCTGAAAAGGTTAAAATTATATTGGAACGGCGCGGCTTTGCAGAGATAAACATAATAAATGATTTAGCCGGTCGCAATAGGGTCATCAGCGCCCGCAAAAAGGCCCTCTGACAATGTTGGCTCCGATAGTTGGTTTCGATATTAATTATACGTCAGTAACTATACATCCGCCGCGGACGCGCGGGAATTAGGTGATTTTATTTTATGTTTGAACGTGTGCGGGAGCTGGAAGACAAATATAACCTGCTGTCCCAAAAGATAAGCGATCCGGAAATAATCGGCGATCAGGGCGTATGGCGTTCGTATATGAAAGAACACAGCGATCTCTCCCTTATTGTGGAAAAATACCGGGAACATAAAAAAGCAGGACAGGATCTGGCGGACGCCAAGGAAATGCTGGAACAGTCCGACGACGAGGAATTGAGGCAGTTGGCCAAGGAGGAAGTCCGCGCGCTGCAGGAGCGGATCGGAACCGCCGCCGAAGAGTTAAAATTGCTGCTGCTGCCCAAAGACCCCAACGACGAGAAAAACGTCATAGTGGAGATTCGGGGCGGCGCGGGGGGTGACGAAGCCGCGCTGTTCGCGGGCGACCTTTTCCGTATGTATACGCGATACGCCGAACGCCGTCGATGGAAAACCGAGCTGCTGAGCGTCAATGAGAGCGATATCGGCGGATTTAAGGAAATCATCTTTATGATTCAGGGGAAATCCGTCTATTCACGGCTGAAATATGAAAGCGGCGTACACCGCGTACAGCGAATCCCCGTGACGGAATCGGGTGGGCGTATACACACGTCCACGGTTACGGTGGCGGTATTGCCGGAGGCTGAGGAAGTGGATGTGGAACTGAACATGAACGACGTGCGTATAGATGTGTTTCGCTCGTCCGGTAACGGCGGGCAGAGCGTCAATACGACGGACAGCGCTGTTCGCGTTACGCACGCTCCGACCGGCATCGTAATCTCGTGCCAAGATGAAAAGTCACAGCTTAAGAATAAAGACAAGGCGCTGAAGATACTGCGAGCCAGGCTGTACGACATAGAGCAGGAAAAGCAGCGCTCGCAAATGGCGGCGGAACGCCGCGGCCAGGTAGGTACAGGCGACCGCAGTGAACGCATCCGCACCTATAATTTTCCGCAGAACCGGCTGACGGATCACAGGGTCGACCTGACGCTGCATAAGCTGGATATGGTGCTGGATGGGGATTTGGACGACATAATGGATACGCTGATTACCAACGCGCAGGCGGATAAACTGGGCGCGTGACCATGGATATATCTTCTGTCTAAACAAAAATCATAAAAACCAAGGGCCTGACATCCGATAACGATCAGAGTCAGGCCTTTGAATCATAAATATCTGGTATATTACCGAATCATCACATAAAATATCGGAATAGTCAAAAAAATAATCCAGCTTGGATGCCATAAGCCAAATAAAAACCCTAAAATTAAATAGATCATTGATATTATAACCGGATAGACGGGGGCCAGGCGCCGAAAAAACTTTAAAGCGGACGCCATATCATCCGACGCAAAGACCCTGCCGGCTGTATAGCTTATTGAGCTTTCGTTTCGCAAATCCGCCGGGCGCGTCTGATACGCGTGATTATTCTCCATTTCCGGCGCCAGCAGCGAATCAACAGTCACACCGTATAGTTTCGATAATTCTAACAAATTTTCCGCGTCAGGCGATTCCTCCGCCATTTCCCAGCGTGACACGGCTTGCCTGCTTATACTTAGGCGTTCGGCCAGTTCTTCCCGCGATAGGTTGAATTGCTTTCTTAATGTAACCAGCCTGTTTGCTATTTCTATATTCATACAATTAATCCCCCCCTTATAGTCTTTAACATATTATATCCGTTCAGCGAACGTTTGTAAACAAACGCTTCTATTGATTTATACGGTAAAATAAATTACAATACACATGTGGCGTCATTACCGCAATTCTCATAGTTACAGCTGTAATGCTGAACCGGATGGGAGGATCGAGTGTGTAGATATAAATTCCGGAGGGGTAAATATGAAAAAAATTCTAATACTACAGCGAAGATCAAATGTTCGCAGTAAGATCAAAAAAAAGGCTCTCAAAAAATGAGAGCAAGTAATGAATTTAAATAACGGCAAAGTTAATGCTGGCTTTCCGCTTACGATA
>JAITDJ010000075.1 GCA_031282635.1 Clostridiales bacterium | reverse complement strand
CGGCGTTCAAATCGCCTGCCGCCAGGGCTTTTGAGAACATCCTTATTTCATTAACGCATTTCGTGAAAAATAATAATCCTTCGCCTAATTCACGAAAACTCTCGGGCAGATTACTTAAGACTAATTCGGCTTTTGACGGATGATATAATACGTTGCGCAGATATTCAAACAGATATTGGGCAGTCGGATCCATATCACACCATCCTCAACAACTATCACTAATATTCTTTGAGAGTCCCTTTAAACCGGCAAAGTCTGTCGCCATTGGCCCAGCAATCAATCTCCTGAACCTTATATTTTTTTCCGGTATACGATTCCAAAATCCCTGATATAAATCCTTCGTCATATGTGCATACCGTTTCATTGGTGATGGGCAGGCCGCTGCAGTCCAGATCCTGCCCGACTGTCAGTACGATAGTCTCTGTCTTGGGGTCGAAGTTTTCCATACGCAGTATACCGACTCTGTATTCCTGAAGTGTTTTCTGCAAGCCGGCGATAAAAGTGTCGAAATCCGTTTCCAAGTTCAACATATTTTTAGCAAATTGCTCTCCGGCAATGTATCCTGCTTTTCGGAAATATACATTAGCCTGATACTCTCCGAAAATACCGGATAATACATCCAGCATCGTATATTGCATCAGGCGGTATAAAAGCACCGGCACATCCTCGCCCAGATCGCCACGCCCTTCTTTTATATTGCCTATACTATCCCATGTAAATGCGCTGTGCTGGCCGCGCCGCATAAATACGTTTGACATGTTAACCTCCCAATATTAGTCGATATCCATACTCAGAAGCGAATAAAAATGCTGCAAACGGCATTTTTATTCACTCCGCTTCCCATATACCGCGGATCGTACACAGACGGACAACCGACAAATGTTAACGGCGCGCGGTATATCTTATTTTGCCCTGTTTATTATCACTTATGAAAAAACTATAATCACAGAATGTATTTTTCTCGGCGTGAGGTATTTTTTCTAAATTTTTTTGCTTGCGTTTTCTTTATTTAGGTATTATACTGATTACTAATATAATCTACTATTAAGGAGGTTAAAAGAGCAATGAAATTTGTACGAAACAGTAAAATATTTTATATGTATTGTCTAGCTTTAACAGTTCTATTCCTTGTCAGCGCCTGTGGAGCGGGAGCTAACGGAACCCTCTCCCAGACGGCAGGCGACGTTCAGGCCGGCTCCAATGCGGATACGGCGCAGGCGGGCGGGCAAGAGGAAGCCCCGGCTTCGTTTACTATCTTCCGTATGGAATCCTCCAATACCACCATACCTCCGGAAGATACGCCTGTAGGCAAAAAACTCCAGGAACTGACAAACGTCAATATCAGCATAGAGTACCTGGTGGGCACTGACGTGAGGCAGAAAGCCTCGCTGATGATCGCCGGCGGCGATTATCCCGATTTAATCCTGCCAGCCGACGCGTCCGGCGACTTTTTGGCGGCGGGCGCGTTTGTGAATCTCTCTGAGTGGATTGAAGGCTCCGAAAACCTAAAGAACAATTATACTGATGTAGAAATGAACCTGATGAAAGCCTCCTCGGATGACGGCGGCATTTATTGGCTGCCCTGCGGGGGTAAGGCCAATGAAGACAGGCTGTATCCCGCGGCCGGCTATTATCTGAATATGGATCTGCTTAAGGAAAATGATTATCCGGTCGTTACAAGTTTTGAGCAATGGCAGGATCTCGTAATAGACTACGTCAAAAAGCACCCAGACTATAACGGACAGACCACAATCGGTTTTACGCTGCCCACTGAAGGCTGGCGCGCGTCCGGTCTGCAGTACGGCGGCTCCCGCTTCCTGGCGGGCTATCCTAACGACGGCGTAACGGTTGTGGATCAGGAAACACTGGAAATGAAACTGATAATGGATCAGGATTTTGAAAAAGACTTCTTCCGCATGATCAATCGTATGTGGAATGAAGGTGCAGCTGACAAAGAAATGTTCATGCAGACAAATGACCAGTACAACCAGAAAATTTCTTCCGGACGTGTGGTTTCCCTGTATGACCAGCGATCGATGTTTATAGACGCGCTGAATGCTTTAGGCGATGCCAAGCTGTACGACCGTATGCTGGTGGCGTGGCCTGCAGTGCTTGATGGAGTGGATACGGAACGTTACCGTGGGCCGAGGAATTTCAGCGCGGGCAGCGGATTAGGCATAACAACCTCCTGTAAAGATCCGGAACGTCTGTTTGAATTTTTAGATACGGTGGCTTCGGAAGAAGTGCAGAAGCTGCTCTACTGGGGCGTCGAAGGGGAAGATTATACGATGGACGGCGGCAAGATGACTCGCGGCGCCGATCAGTGGGCCAACGCGCTTTCCACGGATTATAAGAATAAGCAAGGTTTGGAGAAATTCAATACGCTGTTCTGGTTTAAGGGCGCGCTGGAAACCTTCTCCACCGGAGAACCTGTCGATCCCACAAAGACTCAGGAATACGCCGACTTACGCTATCAGGATTACGAAAAAGAGTTCCTCGGTCATTATAATGTAAGCACTTTCTGCGACCTGTTCAATCCCTCGTATGACGCCTACTACGAACCCGGCTGGGCTATCCGCCAGAAGATACCCACAGACAACCCAGGCAAGGTGGCTATTGAAACCGCTTTGGAAATAACCAGGGAATGGGCGCCCAAAATGGCTCAGGGCACGCCCGATGCATTTGACGGCATATGGGACGCCTATGTGGCTGAACTGGATAAGCTGCCGCTGGGTGAGTACTTAGATCTTGCTAACAAAATGATTCTGGAAACCGCTGACATATATAAAAATTAGGGCGGTGAGGGCTTGCGGACAAATGCTTCAAAGTGGTTAAAAACGCTGTACGCCCAGCGCCAGCTGGTTGTATTATCGCTTCCCGTACTTTTTTTGCTGGTATTCAACTATTACCCGCTGTGGGGCTGGCTGATTGCCTTTCAAGACTATAAGATAGGCAAAAATCTAACCCTGTTTCAGCAAAAATGGGTGGGTCTGGATAACTTCATAAGCATATTTACGGACTCCAGGTTTTATTCCGCCCTTGTAAACACAATGGGGATGGGTTTGCTGAAAATAATTTTCAGCTACCTCTTTACCCTTACCCTCGCTGTGCTGATTAATGAGATACGTCTGCTGAGGTTTAAAAAAGCGGTTCAAACCATTTCTTACCTGCCGCATTTCGTATCATGGGTTGTAGCCGCCAATCTGCTGTTTGTGGTGTTCTCTCCGGATAACGGCATTATCAACCTTATACTGATGAGACTGGGGATCATCGACCAAACCATACCGTTTATGGGTATGCCGTCGATCTTCTGGCTGGTTGTGGCTTTCTCCGAAGTCTGGAAGTCTTCCGGCTATGGCGCGATTATCTACCTTTCGGCCATGACCGCCATAGATCCGGTGCTCTACGAATCTGCGGACATTGACGGGGCGGGGAGGGTACGCAAGATTTTTTCCGTTACCCTGCCCTCTATCATGCCCACAGTTAAAATACTCTTAGTGCTGACCATCGGCCGGCTTTTGTCCGTGGGTTTCGAGCAGGTGTACCTGCTTCGCACCGCAATGACGATGTCTACGGGCACTACGCTGGAGATATATATTTACGAGTTCGCTCTGCGCTACGCGCAGTATTCAAAAGGCGCCGCGCTGTCTATCTTTAATTCGGCGATATCACTCGCGTTAATCTTTATTTCTCATATGACGCTGAAATATTTCGATCAGGAGGGTGTATTCTGATGACGTTATCGGCTAAAAGGGCGGACGCTATTTTTGACGTAATCAACACTGTTACCCTTCTGTTCGTATGTATATGTACGCTGTACCCGTTCATGAACGCCGTGGCCGTTTCGCTTAACGACTCCACGGACTCCATACGCGGCGGCATATATCTGTTGCCGCGGGCGCCTACGATTAAAAATTACATATATATACTGCGCGACACTCCCACCATACCGCACGCGTCGTTTGTCTCCGCCGCCAGGGCCTTGGCGGGTACGGCCGTCAGCGTGCCGCTTACGCTGATGCTGGCCTATGTGCTTACCCGCAGGGACTTTATACTGCGCGGGGTTATTACCAAGCTGGTTGTAGTAACCATGTATGTATCCGGCGGGCTGGTGCCCATCTTTTTAAGTTATCGCATACTGGGCCTTATGAACAGCTTTTGGGTATATGTGCTGCCGGGGGCAATCTCCGCTTTTAACGTGCTGGTCATGCGTTCGTATTTAGCTGGTATCCCATACGATTTAGTGGAATCCGCAAAACTGGACGGAGCATCGGAATACCGTATACTGTTTACGGTTATGCTGCCTTTAGCTATGCCGGTAATCGCCACTATTGGGCTGTTTGTGTCTGTAACTCAGTGGAACCAATGGTTTGACACCATGCTGTACAATTCAGGAGCCAAGAATCTTTCCACACTGCAGTACGAGCTGAAAAAAGTATTGGATTCCTCCCAAGGGATGACCAGCGACGCTATTGCGGTCGAGGCGGCCGCTTCCACCGGACAGGAGGTATATAGGGTCACTTCCATATCTCTGCGTGCCGCTATGACCATAATTTCCACAGTACCGATCGTCTGTGTTTACCCGTTTCTGCAGAAATATTTTGTAAAAGGACTTACGCTGGGGGCGGTAAAGGGCTGAAAATCACGACATATTATGAGATGATATATAATAATCCTCATTCATGTATTGCGAAAATAAAAACAAGAAAAGGAGAAGCTGACTAAAAGATCTGCCAATATAGAAATTTCTATATGTTTTAGTTAGCAGGTGGAGTAATGCTGCCGGTATTTCCCAAAGGTGTTTACGGCTGCCTTTACTGTATGAAAAAAATTGATAATCCTATGCTTCAAGCCCAGAGCGGCGATGATACGTCGGCGGATATAGACATGTTAAGGAGAATTATCGAGGCCAACAAAGACGAGTATAGTGAATTGGCGGATCTCATCAAAGAGGACATTATACAATCAGGTGAAAACGGAAAGGCCGCTTTGCCCTATTTTACGATTATAAAGCCCTGGGCGGACGAACAGGTTGTATGGGGGCCTCTGAAACGTGTCGAAGATGATGCTTTAGTCGATTTTACAGTTAGTTTTACGGATGAATATAAAAAAGAACATCGAATTGTTTATGATAAATTGATCTGTCCATATTGCTTAAAACCGCTGAACACAAACGCCGGAAAAAAGGATATGTATCTGATCAGCGTTTTAGGCATTAGGAATATAGGTAAATCGCAGTTTGTTAACGTAATTATCAGAAAATGCCAGGAGGCGTTCAGAGACTGCGGTTTTACCCTCATGCCTATAGAAAGGACGGACGCTCAAAGAGAATCCAGTATCAGGAAAGGCGTAATGGAGCCTACACAGGACACATTGGATAATGAGGATAATTTCTATACATTCCTTATTTCCTGGGACGCTCATAACGGCGAATCTAAATCCGCGTGTCTGGTGTTTCAGGATACCCCCGGTGAGCGTATGCTTGTAGAAACCAGCCTGGAGCGGCGCCTGGCTTTGATTTCCAGAATTATAAAGTCAAATATAGTACTGTTGTTCAGCGATCCTACGCGCACTTATAATTTTTTACATAAATTGGAGCATCTGGAGAGCCGAGAAATCGATCTGCTCAAAACGCCGGATATTGATCTGTACTATTCGAAGGAACTTAGGGATATTATAGAGGAATCGCGCGCCGGGCACT
Organism: Clostridiales bacterium; assembly: GCA_031282635.1. GTDB lineage: Bacteria > Bacillota > Clostridia > Lachnospirales > WQUN01 > JAISZF01. Next base: position 16,218 of record JAITDJ010000075.1, on the reverse strand, counting down.
TTCATTTAAGCCGGAAAAACTCATTTGAGGAAACTGTTGAGAAATTCTGTTCCGGCTTGGATCATATCCGTCAGGAGTTGAAGGATAACTTGACTTTAGCCGTCGTGTATACAAAATTGGACTTGATAGAATATTTTACTGAACACTTTGATTTTTATACGGTTGACGACAAAAATAAATCAAACGATACGGCGCTGTTTGTTAAAGGCGATCCTGTTTTTCAAATCGACCCGCCAAAGATCGGTGATTCGGATATTCGGCGTGATTGGATTCAGCTGCTGTCCAGAGGGCAGGCCTTTATGAAAAATGAGGATAACAACAGCTTCAGACGGCTGGAAGAAAGCCTGAAAAGGCGTACATATACTTTGCCATGCTTCATGATCTCGAATGGAAGGTTCAGCGCCGAAGCGAGTTTTGATAATAGCGTAACTATTTCATGTCTTTCACTGCTGCTGTGGATAATCGAAACAATAAATCCCTTAGGCCTGACGGCTGATCTCAAACCTGAAGACGCGTCCGCGCGGGAGCGTCGCGGCGTATGGGATTTGCTGAAAAGGCTGTGGAGAGAGAGCCGGGGCGATAAAAAATGATTATGCAGCATATCTTCACCAATACCGCGGACAGCGGCTGGAGCACACTGCGGATTTCGTCCGGCTTAATTAAGTATCAATCGATTTTAGAGGAGATCAGCCTATTTCATGAAACGCGGGGTAAGGATGAAAAGGGTATGGTTTTTTATCCGCTGCGCGGAGAGAACCTGTTTGTGATTGGGCAGTCCGCCCCTTTTGCCGCCGAGAGGCCTTCGTACATACATCATAACCTGGTATTGGACGAAGACTCGTTTGACTCCATTAAACAAAACGCCGAATGGTTTTTAACCGGCGCGTCCTTTTACACAAACCCGGCTCAAGTGCCGGATGGCCTGCCGGACATAGACGCGCCGATTATCCGCGGCGTTCGGTTTGAAAACTTGCCTGATTTGAATTGGGAGATAATGGCGGACGCGCTGTTTTCGGGATATCAAAGTACATGGAGATTCAATAAGACTCGCGAAGAGCCTGAAACGCTTGCCCGATTGATTTTAGCCCGGTTTATAAAAATATTGCCCTCGGAAATTATGTTAAGGTTTCCCGGTGTTCATACATCCGCGTTCCCTCAGATAAGCGGCCGTATCGCCGTCAGGTTCCCATATTATGACTCAATGCAAAGCGCGATAAGATATATAGACGACGCGGGGAGGCCAGCCCGTTTGTCTTTTGCCGCGGCCTGTATCGCGGAAAAATTGCGCGGCGGCGTCATGCTTAACATGCCCAGGTCTTTTACCGATATCCTCAATCATCGCCAGTCAACATTTAACACCCTGCCGTTAATCCAGGATTTGCTGGGTTTTTACGCGGCTTTCGGCGAAAGCCGTACGGAGGAAGGGCTAAACGCCTTTACCTCCCTGTATAAGAACAGCCGGTCGGCTTTCTGTCTGCCGGTCTTGGAAAATATTATATTAAGGTATGTGAAATCCGGCCAACAGGACGGGGAGTATATACTGCGGCGGCTTAAGAGCGAAACGCCGGCGAGTTTCGCGCGGATAGCCAAACAGCCGGGGGTGGAAACCGTTCAGAGAAAAACCGACGCGAAAAACGAGTCTGTCTGTTTAACAGGCGAAAGCCCGCGTGTGGATGAAGAACAAGCCGGCGTTGCCGCCGGGAAGCGGGAAGTGTCTGAAAACAGCCCAGACGCTGAAAGCATACCCCAGATGACGCGCGATTTGATATTTGTCAGAGACTTGCCCGCATTGGAGGACTGGCTGGAGTACTATACCTCAAAAGGATCTAAAAACAAAGATGTTGAACAGATGGCATTGGACAAGTACCTGCGCCTGGCGGCATACGGCGCTGATGAAATTTGGCTGAAAAAGCCGGCCGCACGGGATAGCTGTCCTAAACTCAACGCGGTGCTTTCCGGGGCGCATGGGAAAAAGGCCGTTCGAGGCGCATTCGGAAGGAACATGCTGATCCGGGAAACGCATAACTTCAGAATATCTTTTAAAAACAGCTTATATGTACGCTGTATCTGTTTCACGCTTTTTATTTGCGCCGCGCTGCTGGCGCTTACAACGGTTTGGCACTGGCCGGCGAACGTGTACAGCCGGATGTCTGGCAATGAGACGACGAAGGACGCCGCCGACGAGTTCGTGGGCGGCCCGGACGCCGCGACGAAAGCGGCTCTAACGGCAGTACCCGACGTAACGGCGGCGCCCTTGGGAACATTGACGCCCGCCGTCAGTCCGGAAGCCGCGGGCTCGGCGCAAGATTAAGTATTATACTGACGCCGGCCGTCCGGCTGCCGAATACGTTCCGTTTTATTTGGCAGCGGGACGAAACCAATAGTTTTAGGTTTAAATTATACGGGAAAATATCAGCAAACCATGACCGGGCAAGGTATACTCCGCCGCGTCCAGATCCCTTTCATTCAGTAAATCATACCCGCCCCGTTCCAGGTTTACTTTAACCTCGCCGTCCAACAGGTTCAATACAAAGACATATTCGTTCTTCCCGCCGGTACGCGAGGTTACACTGACCCCCGCGGGTATCGGGCCGGGCAGTACGGGTTTTATATCCAGCGAGCTCGTCAGCTTCGCGTAGAAATCATTCAGAAACATCTGCTCCATCCGCGCGGCCATATGATAGGCGGAACCATTGCCCAGCGGGTGATTTGTCAGCGCCGGCGACCCGGCATAGAATTCGGCGCCGTAGGAGGCCAGAACCTGTGTTTCTTTATCGGCGTGAATTATTTCACACAAGCCGAACGCCTTATATTCCCGGCCATCCTGTAATACGGATACGTAATGGCCTTCCTTCAGCGCGTCTATCTCTTCGGCCCAAACCCCTGCCGTATTACGCAGCGGACCCGGAAAACCGCCTAAAAAACACAGATCGTTCTCGTCGGCGTAGCCGGTCATGTAAGTGGTAACCAACCGTCCCCCGCGCCGCACAAACGCCTCCAGACGTTCGGCGCAGGACGGGCGCAGCATATACAGCATAGGCGCCACGACCAACGAATAAGGGTTCGGATCCATTGAACTGTCTATAATATCCACACCTACGCCCCGCTCCCAAAAGGCGCGGTAATGCATCAGGACAGCGCCCAGATACCCTTTGTCATCGCTTGTTACCCGTCCAACCTCAATTTCCCCGTTAAGCATGCCTTGAGCGTATGAAAGCGCCCATCGGTTGGGCCAGTCATAAATAATAGCCACGTGATTCTTTACGGACGAACCTCGAACGCAGTCAATCTTTAGGAGCGCCTGTCCGACTTCCCGTACGTCGCGGAATACGCGCGTATGTTCATGCCCCGCATGCTGCACCGCCGCGCCGTGAAATTTCTCGGCGGCGCCTCGGCTTTGTCGGAACTGGAAATACTGCACCGAGTCCGAACCATGCGCAACCGCCTGCATAGAACTGAGCAGATGAACGCCCGGGCGGCGCAGCTTAGCCACACGCTGCCAGTTGGTGGCGCTGGGCGAGGATTCCATCAGCAAAAACGGCTTCTGACGCCCGCAGCCGCGCATGAGGTCATGCGAAAACGCGGTGAGGCATCCCACATGATCGTCATTCTCATCATTACCCCATGATGGGTAATTATCCCAACTTACCACGTCCAAAACTTCCCCCAGGCGGAAATAATCCAAGCCGAAAAATGTGCCCATAAGGTTTGTCGTACAGGGTATGCCCGGCGTTATCGCTTTAAGCGGCGCGATCTCGTTCATATAAAAATCCACCGCCTGCTCGGTGGTGAAGCGCATCCAGTCGAGACTGAGCCCGTGTACGCTCGTTTCACCGACAGGGCTGGGCGGCTCGACGTCATCCCAATCAAAATATGTGTGACTCCAAAACGCGGACCAATACGCCGTGTTCAGCGCGTCCAGCGAGCCATATTTTTTACGAAGAAAATCCCGGAAGGCCTCTTGGCAGTTTTCACAATGACAATCGCCGCTGTACTCGTTGCTGACATGCCACATGCCCAGGGCGGGGTGATCTTTATAACGCTCCGCGAGTTTGGCGTTGATTGTCCGGACTTTCTCACGATACACGGGTGAACTCCAGCAGTGGTTGTGCCGGCCTCCGAAGAGGTTTCGGCCGCCGGCCGCTCGTACGCGGAGTATCTCCGGGTATTTTCGGGCCATCCAGACCGGCCGCGCGCCGCTAGGGGCGGCCAGTATCGCGGTGACGCCGTTTGCGTGCAGCATGTCCATAATGTCGTCTAACCACTCAAAAGTAAACCTGCCCTCTTCGGGTTCCAAGGCCGCCCATGAAAATATGCCGATACTGACCACATTTATTTCAGCCAGTTTCATCAGGCGGACGTCCTCAGGCCAGATTTCGTCCTTCCAAGGTATCCACTGTTCGGGGTTATAATCCCCGCCGTGGAGAAAATGCGGGATTTTGGGAATTATGGGTGAGCAGCGCATCGAATCCTCCTTATAAATTTTAAGCATTTTAAGCATTTAAAATAAGCATCTAAATCTTGCTCTCAAATTTTATTCAGCGCGGCGTCTGAATGTTTCCCGCTCGACCAAACTCGCCGCTACCAAAACCTTTGACGGCGCTTTTCCCCCTTCGAGCGTATTATAAAGCATATCCGTCGTCAGCGGGCAAATCGTCCGCAGCATGTTGTCAACGCTGGTCAGCGCCGGACTTACGCACTGAGCTATAAGAGAATTGTTAAAACCGATTATGGGCAGATTCAGCCCATGCTCCAAAAGGGCCTTTTGAGCGCCGACGGCCAGAATATCCTCAGAGGCGATTATTCCGGCAAAATTCACGGAGTTTTCGAGTAACCGGGAAACCCTTTCTTTCGCCGGCTCTATACCATGGCTTACAGCGTGTATCAACCCGGGGTTTTCGGTAATTCCATTGTCAATTAAGCCGCGTTTTATCCCATTGAGTTTTTGGGTTCCAGCCCAAGCCCAGTCTATCATATCGTGAAGGTAAAGTATATCTTTTATCCCTGCTTGAGACATATGCCGTACATTGGCGCTCATGGCTTCCGCTTCGTCGCACAGCACGCAGTAAGTGTTTGGGATATCCGCGTATGAATTTATTAAAAACAGGGGAACCCGCGCCGCGGCGTCATTCAGGTGGGAGTTATCAGATTTTTCAATTAGAGCCGAACCCACCAGGATTATGGCGTCCACTTTTTTTTGGAGCAGCAGATTCAGGCAGTTCTTTTTGGATTCAAGCTCCAACCCGCTGCAGCATAAAATCGTGTTATAGCCTTTAGCGCGCAGACCGCGCTCCAATAAGGACACCGCCTGACCGTAAAACAGGTTGGCCACGTCACGACAGAGGATTCCTACCATGCGCATGGAATTAAGCCCCAAGCCACGCGCGAATGCGTTTGGCGTATAGCCTTCTTCCCGCATAACGGCGAGAATTTTCTCCCTGGTCGTATGGCTGACACTGGGATTATTGTTTATTACACGAGACACTGTGGCTACAGAAACGCCGGCTCTCTCCGCGATACCATGTATGTTCATGCTGAACCTCTCGAGTGTGTAATGATGCTGCGTATACAATAGCACGATTGCCGCGCGGCCGCAAGTGGAGGCCGGATTTCATAAAGGATATGATAAATCAGTTACAAAATAATTTGTTATTCAGTTTTTATATATTCCAGAATAATAGTATATATGTACTATTATTAATAATATAAAACAGAAATTTGTGTGTATTAACTTATAGCTAAAAGATTTTTAAGCAATTCTCTTGACAGATTAAATGATTTGAGATATTGTAATCGTAACTAGTTACATATACACTATATGAGGAGGTATGTCTATGGGGGGGAGGTTTATGCCTCACCGTGTTACCAAATTTTTACGCGCGAACGCTGTTCCTTACATATTTTTACTACCATGGCTGATAGGCTTCTTGGCGCTGACGGTTTACCCGATGATTTCTTCGTTGTATCTGGGATTCACGGATTATGACTTTACCAAGCCTGATTCGACGTCATGGATAGGTTTTGGCAATTATATCAGCATGTTCGGGCAGCTTTTCGGCGTTTCTGAATTTACCGCCTCGTCCGGTAAAATACTCCGTGTTGATCCATATTATTTGAAGTCGCTTTCTGTCACATTCACTTATGTGTTTGTTTCTGTTCCGCTTAAGCTGATCTTCGCGCTGGCGGTCGCGATGCTGATGAACCGGAAACTGCGGCTTATGGCGTTTTACCGCGCTGTGTACTATATACCGACGCTGCTGGGCGGGTCCGTGGCTATCGCGGTTCTCTGGCGAAAACTGTTTGAGAAGGACGGGCTAATAAACGGCATATTAAAAGCCGTGGGTTTCATGGATCCGCCCGGATGGATCACAAACCCGAAATACGCTTTGAGCGTCCTGGTTTTGCTTACGGTATGGCAATTCGGATCGTCTATGATTATTTTTCTGGCGGGGTTGAAACAGATCCCTGAGGAATATTATGAAGCGGCCGCGGTAGACGGCGCCAATAAGTTCCGTCAGTTTTTCGCAATCACCATGCCGGCGCTTACCCCGGTTATACTGTTTAATCTGGTAATGCAGATGATCTCGGCGTTTCAGGCGTTTACGCAGGCATATATAATCGGCGGAGGCAAAGGCGGCGTACTTAATTCAACCCTGTTCTATACCTTGCATCTGTACATAAAGGGCTGGACTTACCATGAGATGGGCTACGCTTCGGCCATGGCATGGGTACTGCTGATAATAATCGGGGTAATTACGGGTATTGTGTTCTGTTCATCGGATATCTGGGTTTCTTACGGAAGCGGGGAATAGCGTGTGAAATCTAAACATTTTTTCAGGTTTGCGTTTACTCATTTATGTATCGCCGCGCTGGGTCTTGTCATGCTTTACCCGGTTATCTGGATGATCGTCAGCTCGTTTAAGCCTAATAATATGATATTCAGCGATTCCGGGATTATCCCCAAAGCGGTAACTATAGAAAATTATATCAGCGGGTGGAAGGGCTATTCAGGCGTGTCGTTCGCGAAATTTTTTTTGAATTCGCTGTTGATGTGCGCGGCCGCCATCGCGGCTAACCTTGTGTCGTGCAGTATGGCCGCGTACGCGTTCGGGCGGCTCAGGTTTTTCGGAAAAAACTTTTGGTTCGCGGTTATGATGACCTCGCTGATGCTGCCGGCGCATGTTACTCTGGGTCCACGCTATATTATGTTCAACAGTTTCAACTGGGTCGGCACGTATCTGCCGATTATAGCTCCTAAATTCCTTGCCGCGGACGCTTTTTTTGTGTTCCTGCTCGTGCAGTTCATCAGAGGTCTGCCAAGGGATCTGGATGAAGCGGCTATAATCGACGGCTGCGGGTTAGCGGGTATATTTTTGCGTATAATAGTGCCGCTGGCTAAGCCGGCGTTGGTTACCACCGCTTTGTTCACGTTCTTGTGGACCTGGGATGATTTTTTCAATCAATTGCTTTATCTGACGTCGCCGGCAACGTTTACCGTATCCAGGGCGCTGCGCACGTTTATCGGCGACGCCGGCGCGGTGTCTAACTGGGGCGGCGCTCTGGCTATGTCAACTCTGGCCATGATTCCCAGCTTTGCCCTGTTTTTTTCACTGCAAAAGTATTTCGTGCGGGGAATTGCTATATCCGGCATCAAAGGGTAACCGATTTACGGATCCTATTATATAAGCGAGAGGGGTATAATGTGAAAAGGATTATAACGTTATCATTGGCGGCATGCCTCGCTGTTGGACTGACAGCGTGCGGGGCGCCCGCAGGAAGTTCCGCGTCTTCGTCGGCGGAAACGCGTAATACCACGGAACCGGCGGAAAGGGCGGACGGGCTGCCCGCGTATACCGGAGAGCCGGTGGAACTGCGGTTCGGATGGTGGGGCAACGAAGAACGCGCCGAGATCACAAACAAGGTAATAGACCTTTTCCAGCGGGCTTATCCTGAAATAACGGTTAAGGGCGAGCCAAACGGCGGCACACCCGATCATTTTCAGATAATCGACACGCAGATTCAAGGCGGAAACGCGCCGGATCTTATTCAGTTCGGCGGCAATTACCCGGATTACAAGCAGTATTTGACGCCCTTGGATGGTTATCTCGGCAAACAGCTTTTGATAGACACGCCCGAGGCGTTCGATCAAACGGCGTTGATACCGGCTACTCAGGACGGTAGTTTATATGTTGTGAGTTTAGGTACAAACGCTCTGGTATTGGCGTATAACAGGACAATGCTTGAATCCGCGGGGGCTTCCCAGCCGAACGATAACATGACATGGGATGATCTAAAAGTTTACGGACAGGAGCTTAAGGCCAAGCTGCCTGAAGGCGTATTCCCATTTGTAGACAACGGTACGAATCAGGCTAATTATTTGAGCTATTATTTGAGGCAGCTGGGTACGCCGCTTTGGACATCCGATGATGGCGGAAAATCCTACGCCACAGAGGAAAACCTTACAAGTTGGCTGCAATTATGGGCGGATATGCGCGCCGAAGGTCTTGTGCCCGATGTGGACACCACCGCCACATACGCTGAAACCGGAGCGGACAGCTCGGCGCTTGTGGCTGGCAAAGCCGCCGTAGGAATGATTTGGAGCAATCAGGTCGCCGCGTATCAGGCGTCAATGACGGATACGCTGGGGGCCGCGGCCTTGCCTGCGGGGGGAGAAAAGGCTTACGCCATCCAAATGAGTCAGTATATTGGCGTAAACAAAGACAGTAAGAATATTGAAGCCGCGGTTCTGTTCGCCAACTTTTTTGTGACCAGCCCTGAGGCCGGCGCAATGCTCGGTACAAACCGAGGCGTACCGTGTTCGCCGGTTGTACGTAAAACGATTTCCGGCGGCGCCACCGAATTGGACGCGGCTGTGTATCGCATTTACGACGCCGTAGCCGACCGTACTATTCCTCAGGATCCCAATCTGCCAAACGATCAGGAATTTGTGAATGAACTCCAGCTTATCGGCCAGGCTATCGGATATGGAAATTCTAGCGTGGAGCAGGGTGGCAAAGATATTTTGGCCCTTGTTCAAAGACTTGCGCAGAAATGAATGAATTGAGATATGAAGACGGCGGCGTTAAAGGGATTAACGCCGCTTATATCGGAGGGGGTTCACGCGGCTGGGCATGGGGATTTATGAGGGATCTGGCCGCTGACAGGCGGATGGAAGGCGAAGTGCGGCTTTATGACATAGATAGAAAGGCCGCGCGAAACAACGCTGTAATTGGCGCGAGGATATCGGCGCATTCTGACGCGGCGTCCAAATGGGTCTATGTAACATCCGGTTCATTGAGAGAAGCTCTTACTGGAGCGGATATAGTGGTTATATCCATCCTTCCGGCCACATTCAAGGAAATGGAAAGCGATGTGCATGCGCCCGAGCGATATGGGGTATGGCAGTCTGTCGGGGATACGGTGGGACCCGGAGGATTCATGCGCGCGATGCGCGCTATTCCCATGTATGTTGAAATCGCGGAGGCCATACGCGATTACGCCCCGAAAGCCTGGGTTATAAATTATACCAACCCGATGGGCGTCTGTATGAGAACGCTTTATGAGGTTTTTCCGGAGATTAAAGCGTTCGGCTGCTGCCACGAGGTATTCGGCGCGCAGAAACTGCTTGCGGATATGCTGGCCGATTTACGCGGTATTACAGGCGTATCGCGCCGCGAGATCAAGGTGAACGTCAGCGGCTTGAATCATTTTACCTGGTTTGACAGCGCTTCATACAAGGGGATGGATCTGTTTCCCTTATATGAGGAGTTTATTCAAAAGTACTATGAAACAGGCTTTGCCGAAAAAGACGATAACTGGATGAACAATTCGTTCGAGTGCGCGCATAGAGTCAAGTTTGATCTGTTCCGCAGGTATGGGCTTATAGCCGCCGCCGGCGACAGGCATCTGGCCGAATTTATGCCAAACGTCTACCTGACGTCGCCAGAAACCGTAAAAGGATGGAAGTTTGGGCTTACCTCGGTAAAGTGGCGTTTTGACGACCTGGAGAAACGCCTTGCGATAAGCGAGTCGCTTGTAAGAGGCGATACGCCTGTTGAAATAACGCCGTCGGGCGAGGAGGGGCATTTGCTGATAAAAGCCCTGTTGGGTCTGGGCGATCTCGTCAGCAATGTAAATCTTCCCAATAAGGGCCAGATTGAAAATCTTCCGCGGGAGGTGGTCGTCGAAACCAACGCGATTTTTCGCGGGGGAGAAATAAGGCCTGTATTAGCCGGCGCTTTGCCGCCGAATCTGCTCCCGATAGTGGCCGAGCATGCGCATAACCAGGAGAATACAGTTAAAGCGGGATTATTCTGTGATTATAAGCTGGGTCTTTCCACATTCGCGAATGATCCGTCAATGCGGAATGTAAACCTCGCGGACGCGGAAGAACTTTATATAAGCATGCTTAAAGCGCAGGAGGCGTATCTCCCGGAACCGTGGCGTAAATATGTTGGATTATAGTGGATAAACAAACAGGAAGGACAATTTCGTCCCTCCTGTTTGTTTCGTTCCGGACGCGCACGGGGCAAAAATCCCTTATACAACCGCGCGCCTACAGCAAAGAGCGGATCAGACTTCAGCCCATCCGCTCTTTAATCGCTTAAAGTGACATATTTAACCGGGTTGACCGGTTTTCCGTTAACACGAACCTCATAATGAACGTGCGGGCCGGTGCTGTTGCCAGTGTTGCCGGATTTGGCGACTATCTGGCCGCGCGCTACACTGTCGCCGACCGACGCCAGTAATTCGGCGTTATGGCCGTAATATGTCGCCAGGCCCATTCCGTGATCAATAACAATCAGATAGCCGTAGCCTCCTGAATATTCGGCCGTGGTTATGGTACCGCCGCCTGTAGCTTTAACATCGGTATACATTGGGACGGCTATATCCAGCCCGGTGTGATTCTCGCTGGAATTACCGCCCATGGGGCTTTGGCGTCTGCCGAAACCGGATGTCGTAATGCCCTTTACAGGCCATATGGATGGATAATTATTTAAAACAGGCTTGATTTCCTCAAATGTTTCAGTCAACGATTGATATGACGACAATTCGGAACGGGCAATATTGCTTATGGAATCCAGTTTGTACGACAACATCTGTATCGGATCGGAGGAATATGAAACCGCCAGCGGTATCGGCTCATCCAGCGTTAGATCGGTGATGCCGGGCAAATAAGGGATTTTATTCAATTGGTCGATTATTTCCTGCTTTGCTTTTTCCAACGTCTCTAATTGCTGCTGAAGCTCTTCAGTCTTTTTGCTAAACTCGTCAAACTCTTCCGTATATTTGGCGTCCTGCTCGTTTAGTTTGGCGGCCTGACGATTCAACGTGAGCTGCGCCGAATCATTTTTGTATTCCACCATGTCCAGTTTGGCCGTCAATTCATTGGCTTTAGTTTCAAGGATGTTATACTCGCCGAGTAATTTTTCGTATTCACTCTCGCTGGCCTGCTGGGAGGTCTGGTACTGATTGAGGCGAAATAGTGAAACGCCAAGAATTATAACGAATGTCAATAAAACAGACAGAAGCATCCGTACATATGTATAAGGGATTTTTAAATATTTTTTTTGCCTGAAAGCCTTAGCTGTCTTATTAGGCCTAGCGGATGACTGTGTCTTTATAGGCATACGCGCTTCTCCCCTTGGACGACTTTATAAAAATTTACGAATAAAACCAGTATAGCATGTTTGTTACTATATTTCAACATATTTATTTCAAATCTGTGATAAAAGTTGTATTTTCAAGTCGAGAGATAATATTCCCAGCCATAGGTGAATTTTTTTTCGGCCCTTTGCACATACAAACAAATGTGTTATTATTACCTGGTATATATATCGTCAAAAAAGAGTCAAGTGTTAAGGCGCCGCTTCGGAGGGTGTATGGAATTTCAGATAGTTTCGGATTTCAAGCCGACAGGAGATCAGCCGGAGGCCATATCGGCTTTGGTTGAGGGTTTTATAAAAGGCAATAAATTTCAAACGCTGCTGGGCGTTACCGGATCTGGCAAGACTTTTACCATGGCCCATGTAATACAGAGCCTGCGGCGGCCTACTCTGGTTATGGCGCATAACAAGACGCTGGCCGCGCAGCTTTACAGCGAATTCAAGGAATTTTTCCCGCACAACGCGGTTGAGTATTTTGTCAGTTATTATGACTATTACCAGCCGGAAGCTTACGTACCGTCTTCCGATACTTATATTGAAAAAGATTCCTCAATTAACGACGAAATCGACAAACTGCGCCATTCGGCCACAGCTTCGCTGTTCGAGCGCGGCGACGTTATTATTATCGCCAGCGTATCCTGCATCTACGGTTTGGGCGATCCAATAGATTACAACAATATGGTGCTTTCGCTGAGGCCGGGTATGGTGCGGGATCGCGACGACGTGCTGCGCAAACTGGTAGAAATCCAGTATAACCGTAATGATATGAATTTTACGCGCGGTACGTTCAGGGTTCATGGCGATGTTGTGGAGATCTTCCCCTCCAATGCCGACGACACAGCTTTGAGAGTGGAATTTTTTGGCGACGAGGTGGAGCGCATTACCGAGGTTCATCCGCTGACAGGTGAAACACTGGGGATCCGAAGCCATATAACCGTATTCCCGGCCTCTCATTATGTGACCAGCCGGGATAAAATGGAGAAAGCCATAGCCGGTATTGAAGAGGAACTGGCGCAGCGTCTGGAGACACTCAAATCACAGGACAAACTTTTGGAAGCGCAGCGGCTGATGGAGCGCACTCGGTATGATATTGAGATGATGCGCGAGATGGGATTTTGCAGCGGTATAGAGAACTATTCCAGACATTTGTCTGGCAGGCCGCCGGGCAGCGCGCCATTCACTCTAATCGACTATTTTCCGGAGGATCTTTTGATAATTGTGGACGAGTCGCATGTCAGCGTGCCGCAGGCGCGCGGCATGTACGAGGGCGATCGCTCGCGCAAGACCACGCTGGTGGAATACGGGTTCCGGCTGCCTTCGGCGCTGGATAACCGACCGCTCAAGTTTAGTGAGTTTGAGGCCAAGATCAATCAAATGCTGTTTGTTTCAGCCACGCCGTCCGTGTATGAACGCGAGCGTTCCGTATTAACCGTGGAGCAGATAATCAGGCCTACGGGGCTGCTGGATCCCGAGGTTTTAATCAGGCCGGTCAGAGGGCAGATAGACGATTTAATATCTGAGATCAGGCGCGTTACCGGCAAGAATCAAAAGGCGCTGATCACAACGCTCACTAAGAAGATGGCGGAGGATCTGACGGATTATCTCAGGGAAACAGGCATACGAGTGCGATACCTGCATTCGGATATCGACACGCTGGAGCGGCTGGAGATTATACGTGATTTGCGCATGGACGTATTTGACGCTCTGATCGGCATTAACCTGCTGCGCGAGGGGTTGGACATACCTGAAGTGTCTTTGGTGGCCATTCTGGACGCCGACAAGGAAGGGTTCCTTCGTTCGGAGACGTCGCTGATTCAGACAATCGGGCGGGCGGCGCGGCATGTGGAGGGTCGCGTGGTTATGTACGCCGACGGCATGACGGATTCTATGCGCAGGGCTGTGTCGGAAACCAACCGGCGCCGCCATATTCAGGAGGTTTATAATAGGGAGCATGGCGTTACTCCAAAGTCGATTGTAAAAAAAGTGCGGGAGATCATCCACGCCACAGCGCCGCCGGAAGAAAAGAGAAAGAAGACGCTGGATAAGGATCCCGAATCCATGAGCCGCGAGGAATTGCGGGCCGCTCTTAAAAAGCTGGAGAAGGACATGAAGCAGGCGGCGTCCGAGCTGCGGTTTGAGCGGGCCGCGACGCTGCGAGACGAAATCATTGAGCTGAAAAAGCATATGTGAGGTAATGAATGCCTAAAGATATGATTATTATTAAGGGCGCGCGGGAGAATAATTTGAAGAACGTCGACCTTGAGATCCCGCGCAACCAATTTGTGGTGTTTACAGGACTTTCAGGATCGGGGAAGTCGTCGCTGGCCTTTGACACGCTGTACGCGGAAGGGCAGCGGAGGTATGTGGAGTCGCTGTCTTCATACGCGCGCCAATTTTTAGGCCAGATGGAAAAACCGGATGTAGACTCTATCGAGGGCCTTTCCCCCGCCATCTCCATCGACCAGAAGACCACCAACCATAATCCGCGATCAACAGTCGGCACGGTGACGGAAATTTACGACTATCTGCGCCTGCTGTTCGCCCGCGTCGGTACGCCGCACTGCCCGCAGTGCGGCAAGGAGATCAAGAGACAGACCGTGGATCAGATTGTGGATCAGATACTCGGCCTGCCGGAACGGTCGCGCGTTCAGATGATGGCGCCGGTTGTAAGAGGTCGAAAGGGCGAACACCAGAAGCTGCTTGAGGACGCGCGCAGGAGCGGCTATGCGCGCGTACGCGTGGACGGCGCTGCCTACGAACTTACCGAAGACATACCAATGGACAAAAACAAGAAGCACACAGTCGAGATCGTGGTTGACCGCCTGATAATAAAAGAGGGCGTTCAGAAACGCCTCACGGAGTCCATCGAAACAGTCATGCGGATTACCGGCGGCATATTAACGGTGGATGTTGATGAAAAGGGGCAGATGCTGTTTTCACAGAACTTTTCCTGTCCGGACTGCGGCGTCAGCCTGGAGGAGATCGAGCCGCGCATGTTCTCGTTTAATAACCCCTCCGGCGCATGCCCGGCGTGTTCGGGGCTGGGCATGCGGATGATCTTTGACCCGGATATGCTGATCCCGGATGGGCGTCTGTCACTGTCAGAGGGTGCTGTCGCTGTTACCGGCTGGAATTCCATCGGCGCGGAAAACAGCGTAAGCGGCAACATTTTTAAGGCACTGGCGGTCGAATACGGATTTTCGATGGATACGCCGTATAAAGACCTGCCGGAGGATATTAAACATATTCTCATGCATGGAACCGACGGGAAAAAACTGAATATCCCGTATGTGAGCAATGGGGAAACGAAATATTACGCATATGCTTTTGAAGGCCTTATTGAGAATCTCTGGCGTAGATACAAAGAAACGGGCTCCGATTTCATGAAAACGCAATATGAGGGCTTTATGACCAACATCGTCTGCCCGATCTGTCACGGGCGGCGCTTGAAACCAGAGGTATTGGCGGTAACACTGGGCGGGATGAACATTGCGGACATTACGACTATGCCTGTGCTGCGGATCCGTGATTTTTTTAAAAGGCTGTATCTGTCGGATACGCAGCGCGTGATTGCTGAACAGGCGCTTAAGGAAATCCACGCGCGATTGGGCTTTTTGGTGGACGTCGGGCTGGATTACCTGACGCTGGCGCGCTCGGCGTCAACCCTGTCGGGCGGCGAGGCGCAGCGCATAAGGCTGGCGACCCAAATAGGCTCCGGCCTGGTAGGCGTGGTCTATATACTGGACGAGCCATCCATCGGCTTGCACCAGCGTGATAACGACAGGCTGCTCCACACGCTGAAAAGCCTGAAAGACATCGGCAATACGGTGATTGTTGTGGAACACGACCGCGACACCATGCTGGCGTCTGACTTTATTGTGGATATCGGTCCTCTGGCGGGTTCGCGCGGCGGGGAGGTAGTGTTCGCGGGCAGCGTTAATGATATCGCGGATTGTGAGCGTTCCATTACAGGGCAGTATTTGAGCGGTCGTATGAGGATAGAAACGCCTGAAATCAGACGGAAGCCCAATGGGAATTGGCTTAAAATCCTTGGAGCGTCCGAACATAATCTCAAAGGTATAGACGTGGATATACCGCTGGGTATGTTTACCTGTGTTACCGGCGTTTCGGGTTCCGGAAAGAGCTCCCTGATAAACGAGATTGTTTATAAACGCCTGGCGCGCGACCTGAATCACGCCAAAATCAAACCCGGCCGGCATGAGGACATGCTGGGCATTGAACGGCTGAATAAAATTATAGAAATAGACCAGTCGCCTATCGGGCGTACGCCGCGATCCAACCCGGCCACATATACCGGCCTGTTTGATCTGATTCGCGATGTGTTCTCCCAAACCGCCGAAGCTAAGATACGGGGTTATCAGAAAGGCCGTTTCAGTTTTAACGTCAAGGGCGGCCGCTGCGAGGCCTGCGCGGGCGACGGCATTATTAATATTGAAATGCATTTCCTGCCGGACGTCTATGTGCCCAGCGAGGTAAGCCGCGGGAAACGTTATAAACGCGAAACTCTTCAGGTCAGGTATAAGGGGAAATC
>JAITDJ010000028.1 GCA_031282635.1 Clostridiales bacterium | reverse complement strand
CAGCGATTGTTCAAGGCTAAGTACGGCCGGCGTAATTAAACGCAGCGCGTCGTCCGCGCTTGAGGCGCGCATATTAGTTAACTGTTTGCGCTTGCATACATTAACTTCTATATCACCGCCGCGCGCGTTGCGGCCTACCACCATTCCGGCGTATACCCAAACCCCCGCTCCAATGAACAGCTCGCCGCGTTCCTGGGCGCCGTATAAGCCATATGGCACGGCTTCCCCGGTTTCATATGCGATTAAGGACCCCAGCCGCCGGGTTTGAATATCGCCTCGATACGGCTCATAATCTTTAAATATGGAATTCATAATACCGTTGCCCTTTGTGTCTGTCAAAAATTCCGCTCGATAACCGATCAGTCCTCTCGCGGGTATCTCGAAAATGAGACGGGTATAGCCGCCGTTCGCCGGCGTCATGCGCGTCATCATCGCCCGGCGCGACCCCAGCCGTTCAATAATTATCCCGCAGAACTCTTCGGGCGCGTCTATTGTGACAATTTCTATGGGCTCCAATAATACCCCATTTTCATTGCGGTAAATAACCTCCGGTTTAGACACCTGGAATTCGTATCCTTCGCGCCGCATGTTCTCAATTAATATAGATAAGTGGAGTTCACCTCTGCCGGATACCTTGAAGGATTCTGTGGTATCGGTCTCCTCAACGCGCAGGCTCACGTCCGTGTTCAGTTCGCGGAAGATCCGGCTTCGCAGATGACGGCTGGTAACATACCTGCCCTCTTGACCCGCGAACGGACTGTCGTTTACTGTAAAATTCATAGACAGCGTAGGTTCTGATATCCTGGAAAACGGCAAGGGCACGGGATTGCCGGCGCCGCACAGCGTATCCCCGATTTTAATATCATCAACGCCGGATACAGCGACGATGGATCCAAATTCTGCGGATAAAACATCAATCCTGTTGAGTCCTTCAAACTCAAATAATTTGCTTATTTTAAAACGCCTGGCTTTATCCGGATCGTGGATATTTACAAGTATAGTTTCGTCATTGGCGTGCACAATGCCGTTTTCAACCTTGCCGATACCAATACGACCAACGTAATCATTGTAATCTATTGTAGTGATCAGGATCTGAAAGTCAACATCCGGATCCCCTTTCGGAGCGGGGATAGATTCCAAGATTGCATCAAACAACGGCTTCATGTCTTGCCCTTCGGCGTCTAATTCAACGAACGCTACGCCCTTTTTAGCGGAGGCATACACAAACGGGGCGTCAATCTGATCATTCGACGCATCCAATTCCATAAACAGTTCAAGCACCTCATCGACAACATCACGGGGCCTGGCGTCTGGGCGATCTATCTTGTTTATGCATACGACGACAGGCAGATTTACGTCCAGCGCGTTCTTTAAAACAAATTTAGTCTGAGGCATCGGGCCCTCAAAGGCGTCCACAACCAGGACGACGCCGTCGACCATTTTCATAACACGCTCCACTTCCCCGCCGAAATCTGCGTGGCCTGGCGTATCCACAATATTGATCTTTACGTTATTATAGAATACGGCGGTATTTTTAGCCAAAATAGTGATTCCGCGTTCCCGTTCCAGATCATTGGAGTCCATAACGCGTTCTTTTATTACCTGGTTCCGGCGGAATACACCGCTCTGTTTCAGCAATTCGTCAACTAACGTTGTTTTGCCGTGATCCACATGGGCAATGATCGCGACATTTCTGACGTCCATTCTTTCCCGCAGCACATTTATCCCGCTTTCATACATAAGCATATTAATATAAACAAAGAAAAAGCTGCCCTCACTGATAATACAGTTTGGACAGCGTTTTTTTATACGCACAGTCATGCAGGGAAAATCCCACAACGTACACGCGACCGACACGCACGTAACATTTTCGGTGCTTTTCAGATGAAAGTATTGCCTTGAAACGCTTTAAAAAGACCCTTAATAAATGCTCTTTTATAAAATGCCGTGAGGCAATATTATAAGCGAACTACATTTGCGGCCTGGGGACCTTTTGCGCCTTGCACTACGTCAAACTGAACTTCCTGGCCTTCTTCCAATGTTTTAAAGCCATCAGAATTGATAGCTGAGAAATGAACGAAAACGTCATCCTCACCTTGAATAGAGATAAAGCCATAGCCTTTCTCCGCGTTGAACCACTTAACAGTTCCTGTCTTCATTTAAATCCTCCTACATAAATAAAAAAAATGTTGACGTAAAACGTCCCTGACTTACGACATACACAATAACACAATTTATCAGGATTGTCAACATGCATGGACAAAAAAATCATTATCATTTATTGTATGTTCTGGCATCCTGTCTGAAGCTAATTTTCTTTACTTCTTTGTCTTTATACATAATCATGTCCGACTCTTTAAGAACCTGCTCAATGGAAACCCGCATACATTCACGTATAGCGCAGCCCAATGAAATGTTAATGTACCCGAACGGTTCTTCCGTATATTGGGACGTATATGAATATACGCTCTTTATAAAAGCGCGCGCCGCCTCATCCGGGCAATTAGGGATTATTACTACAAATTCGTCTCCGCCTGTACGGCACGCGGCGCCGTTTTCAGGGGCAGCGCTCTTCAGCGCCTTCGCCGCCGCTATTATAAGTTTGTCGCCGCAAGCGTGGCCATAGGTGTCATTGACGGTCT
This sequence comes from Clostridiales bacterium, assembly GCA_031282635.1. Taxonomy (GTDB): domain Bacteria; phylum Bacillota; class Clostridia; order Lachnospirales; family WQUN01; genus JAISZF01. Next base: position 2,176 of record JAITDJ010000028.1, on the reverse strand, counting down.
TGAGACCGTTCAGATCGCCGGATATAAACGCCAGAGGAAGAAACTCAGCTTTGTCAAACTGTTTGCAGGCCGCCTCAAAATATCTGCGGTTGAATATGCCGGTCAATTGATCGTAATGGCTTATATGAGAAAGCTTGGTGATTAATTCCTGTTGAACCGTTATATCTTTCAGTTCTATAAACGAGCCGACAGCTATATGATTTTTGTCTGTTACATCACTCTTCAGCAGCTCATAGTGCCGCTGTGTGTTGTCGTTAACACTGATGATTGTCGCGCCGTTTTCCTGACGTATTGTACCGCGCCGCTCGCGCAGCCAGGTATTTAGCAAATCCGGGTACGGCATACCCTCGCAGCTGGGTGATATAAAAGAAAATTTCTGACGGCCCAGCGCGTTCATAAATAGAATATTGCCGTTATTCTCCACCATTATAACAATGCTTGAAATTTTGTTAAATACCGCGCCTGTCACCAGGAAAGCCAAATCCGACGTTTTGAAGCATAAATAAGCATAAAACAGGATAACGCCAAGTGTTAAAAGACCCAATATTCCGCCTTCACTGTCATAACCCAAGTGGATACCGGTTAAATCCAGTATTGAAAACGCGGCTATAGCAGCGATAAAAGCGCTGGATCGCCACTTGTACAAAACCGATGAGATCCTGTAATGGCCGACAAAGAACACAATGGATAATAAAAGACACATATATCCGTAAAAAGCATTTACATAAAACCATGCACCTTTAATTATGGACAAATGTTTAAAAGGATAAAACAAAATTATTTCAATCTCTTGAAAAATAATTTTCTGGTTGGTAATCGTGAAGACTAAAGTCGCCGTCGGTATAATAAGTATAGCCAGCCAAATTCGCGGCTTGATGTTTATATATGGATTCGTAAAACGAAACGCGAATAACAGCAAGCATACATATGCGTATGATTTCGCCGCCAGCGAATACCGGTAAAACAGCAAGGCCGTATCGGGCGTTAGTTGGGCTGTAAACATCAGGTACGCTAAAACCCATGTAAAGGCCATTATATAAAATAAAAACAAGGGTATAACCCCAGGCATGGCGTTAATTCTACGAATTATCCCAACCGCGGCGGCCAGAAACGCCGCAGTCAGCATCAGCAGAGCAAGAACAAACGTCGCCGTCGTTATGCGCGTCACCACCTAACATGAAAAACATAAGATCCTCTTTTGTGGTGATTTTAATGTTTGCATAGCTGCCCATAATTATCCTTGCGGGGCAGCCGATACGTTCCGCCAATTCCATGTCGTCCGTCGCTATGTAACTGTCGAGCCGCGCTTGTTCGTGCGCTCTTTGGATGACCGGGTACAGAAACGCCTGGGGCGTCTGAATCTGCCAAAGCGTGTCTCGAGACGGCGTACTTATTACGAAGCCCTCTCTATCGCATATCTTTATTGTGTCTTTTACGGGGACGCCCACAGCGCACGCGCCGAAAGCCCGGGCGCCCGTAATCGCGCGTTTGATTTCCTCCTGCGTGACAAAAGGCCGCGCCGCGTCGTGTATCAGAACAATATCGGCGCCGCCCGCTTCGATTAACGCTTTATAAACCGTCTCCTGGCGGTTTGCGCCGCCGCGCGTTATTTTTGATACCTTATTTATATGATGCTCTTCAATAGTCTCCTCTGTTAACTTTTCATACCCTTCAGGCGCGGCGAGTATTATTTCGTTTATATCGGCGCATGCGCTGAACGTTATAAGCGTGTACGCTAAAATGGGCTTCCCCTTAACAGTAAAAAATTGCTTGGGCAGGCGCCCGCCCATGCGCGTGCCGACCCCGCCCGCGGCGATTACAGCGATAACCTTCATAAATACCGTCCTTGCTGTTGGAACACGTAAATCAGGAGCGGAACAATTATAGTCCCACTCCTTCAATGTCCAGAAATTGCGTGGAAGCATCAAACCTTTGTTACCGGTCAGGATTGCATTAAGCAAGAAATTGTTCCAGAATTCTATTGTAACACAAACAGCTGAAATGTAAACAAATATTTTAGTTGTTCAAGTTATTTAATTCAAGCCGCTAAGGGAGATTCGCCAGGGCAACAGCATTTGAAAATCCATGAAAGGGTGTGGTAAGCTTAAAGTATTACTCCAACCACAAGACTTCAAATATTAACCGAATATTAGTTGCTCAAGAAAAGAAATATTGA
>JAITDJ010000253.1 GCA_031282635.1 Clostridiales bacterium | reverse complement strand
GCGTTAAAAAATCATCCGAAGCGCTGCGGCGACCATACATGCGCCAAACAGCTTATGCAGCCACGCGGCCTTCAACTTGTTCAGCAGCCTGGCGCCTATATAACCGCCCGCGGCGCCTCCCGCTGAAATCCATAAAACAATTCCCCATGGCGTCTCCCCCCCGCGTGTATAAAACAGGACGCTTAACAGAGATAATGGAAAAATAACAGCAAGCGCGGTGGCGTGGGCTCTATGTGTTTCGATATTCAGAAATTTTTCCAGCGCGGGTACCAGCAGCGTTCCGCCGCCGGATCCGAACAGCCCGTTAGCCGTCCCGACTATAATGCCGGCGGCGGCTTTAGTGAATTTCTCAGACAAAAAAATACCTCCCAGTAATTCGCGCGGGAGGCGTTTTCTCCCGCGTTCATAACTATTATGAACGCGGAAAACAGGAATTATACGCAAAACAGAACTCAGCCAGCCGACATGCGCCGCATTTTGGGGAACGCGCGACGCAGACGGCGCGACCGTGCGCTATAATCTGGGTATTGTAACGTGTCCAGTGCTCTTCGGGCAGCTGCCGGCTTAAATCTATTTCTATTTTATACGGATTAATATTTTCCGTTAAACCCAGCTTGCCACTGACGCGTTTTACGTGCGTATCCACAATAATACTGGGTATACCAAAGACATGTCCACGTATAAGATTAGCTGTCTTGCGGCCCACGCCGGGCAGTTCCGTCAGTGATTCCATTGACTCGGGCAGTTCGCCGCCGTATTTTGTAAGTAATACTCGCGCTGAATTTATAATGTGCATGGCTTTGCTATGATAGAATCCTGTGGACTTAATACATTTTTCCAATTCGACTGGATCGGCTGCCGCTATCGCTTCCAAATCAGGATATTGGGAAAAAAGTCCGGGCGTAACCTGGTTTACCCTGTCGTCCGTACATTGGGCGCTGAGGATAGTGGCAAATAAAAGATGCCAGGGTGCGTCATAGTGCAGATAGCAAACGCCGTCCATGGGATAAACCTCGTCCAAGCGGGCCATCAGCCCACTGATTTCCTCAGGTGATTTCACAATACGCCTCCCCTTGGTTCTTGTAAACTGTTATGTAAACGGTTAAAAAATACCCTTGACAATAACCGCGGCATACTATATAGTAGATGTGATTTGCGCGAATGGCTCAGTGGTAGAGCATCGCCTTGCCAAGGCGAGGGCCGCGGGTTCGAATCCCGTTTCGCGCTTTAATATTCAAGCAGGGTTATTGCCCTGCTTTTTTTATTTAAGCCGCGCGATATATCTGAGCGCGCTGTGAAATCCACTAACACCTTAAACTTATCCAGTTTAAGGTGTTAATAGGCAGTATGACTATTATTCCGCTTAATATCATGGCATTTCTGATCCGTATTCGTCATATATGGCGGAAAAATATACCTACCTTATACCTGCCTGGCGGCGGCGTCCGAAATCGCGTTTTTCAGTTTCATAATTGAATCTTTTTTCATATCAGGCAGTACATGCGTGTATAAATCAGCGGTTATTTTTATTGTCGAATGGCCTAGAAGTTCTTGAAGAACACGCAGTTCTATACCCTGCTCAAGGCCGCGTGTAGCAAATGTATGCCTCAGGCTATGTATGTGGAAACCGCTTAATCCAGCGCGTTTTAAAATGGCCTGAAACACGCGCTGCATATTGCGCGGGTCAAGCGGCCGGCCCGATCGTGTGGCGAAAACTAGATTATTATCTTCATATCGGACTTTCATCCCGCGTTCATCCTGCCGCTTTTTAACCGATTTCAGCAGTTCGGACATATAAGGCAGCAAAGGTATGCTGCGTACGCTTGAGGCTGTTTTCGGCGTCCCAAAGGTTTTCAGCCATTTTTGACCGGATCCTTCGACGGATTTTACGATATTCAGTGTCCGGTTAACGCGCAGTACGCTGTTTTCAAAGTCTATATCATTCCAGGTAAGGGATATCAGCTCGCCTATGCGCAGGCCTGTGCCTAAATCAAGAAGGAACATTTCTCCCATATAAGATGTTTTAGCGGCGTCCATAAAGCGGTGCTGTTCCTCTGTCGTAAACACCTGCGCGCGTGTTTTTCCCGCTTTAGGCAAGACAGCGCTCGAAGCGAAGTTCGCGGATATCAGATTGTTTTGACAAGCCTGTTCTAAGGCCGCGTGAAGGGTAATATAAACCCCTTTGACCGTTTCAGGCGCCAACCGTCTGGAAAGTTCATTTATCATACTTTGAATGGCGTCCCGACGCAGTTCTTGAATTTTTAAATGGCCGATTGCCGGACGTATATGATTATCGGCGCGCGACATGTAGATAAGCAGGGTGGTCGGTTTTACAGACAAGGTTTTGTAAGTCTCCAGCCAGATATCCAGCCATTCGTTAACGGTAATTTTTGACGGTTCGACAAATAATCCATGATTCAATTCAGACAGAGCGGAAGCCATTTTACCTTGAACCTCACGCCGTGTCTTGCCGTAAAAGGCTTTGCGCTTCTGCTTGCCGTTAATGTCTTTGCCTACGGTTACGCGCGCCCACCATGAACCATCCGGACGCCTGCCGATGCTGCCTTCGTTTTGGCCGCGTTTTTTAGACATACGCCTCTCCTTGTTGTCTAGATTTGTCGTAAATAAATTTGCATAAATAAATTTACCTTAAATATAAATAAATATATAATTCATTGTATATTTTGTATAAAATAAAATCCAACATAAAATTTAATATCAATAGCAGAGTTTGCTTATTAATTTTATATACCATATAAAATAACAGAAAATAACAGATAAAATAATAATAACACCGTTATAACAATTCTGAATCTTATCAACATTAAGATTAAACAATATAATTCCATGCTCAATACTAAATGATAAATTAACAAATATTAACAAATTGATTATTTTCGCTAATTATAAATTATTACTTCAAAATAATGGACTAAAGTAAAATAGTGCACAACAAACATTAATTCGCCTATTTAATTCAAATTTAACTCAAAAAGTATAAAAAGACCGCTCGAAATAATTTGGGGCGGCCTTCTTAATTCATTAATTTATAAAATAACTGCTCGCGATTATCTTGAAATTTTCAGAATCGCCTTCAGCGTACCGCCGAACCCAATTGGACTTGCCGTCACTTCCTGTTGTATATATTATTCCTGTATATTTGTCAAACAGAAACATACTGAAAGACTCAACAACATAGTATCGTGAAACTGAACCTATAATTCGAGTATTATCTATATTATAATTGATCGAATTGTATTTGGCCGTATAATCTTTGTCCGGATGAGCGGCGTTATTCTGTTCCATAAATTGCTTGAACAGGTTACGTGACAACGACATAACGGTGGATTCCGCCTGAAATTCCGATAAGACCGGCCACGACGCATCATACCGGTCAATTACGGCATTGGCGGAAACGCTCCGCACCAGCATATAGCTCTTAAACGTCATAGTGGAACGGTCATATTCATCGGTGTTGTATGAAACCCGAGCACCTAAGGACTCAGCGATAAAGCGAAGGGGTATATATGTATAATTGTTATAAATATTCGGCGGCACATCAATAATGGTCTCTTGGTCGTTTACAGTTACCGCGGCGCTGCCGATTACCATTCTTATTATATCATAGCCCTTATAAATTGTAATCGCGCGTGTGGCGTCATCCCACTCAATTGATCCGCCCAACGTTTCCGTAAGCACGCGTAAGGGAACGAAAGTTCGATTATTCACCAGAATAACCTCAGAGTCTATCAGCGTTCCGTCGATAATAAGAGGTATATACTTCTTGTCATGGACGGAGGTCTCACCGTTAGAATATGTAACATTTACATTACTGTAAGTGAGTTCTATACTGTGTACAGGGCTGGCGTTAGGCGCTTCCAAAGGTTCACTGACCGCGGGCTGATCAGGATCTGCAGTTATCTCCGGCACATTTTCAACCGCTGTAACAGCGGATTCAAGAGGAGGCGTTTCCTCCGATATGATGGTTTCCTCAGCGACCTGCGCATCAACCGCGGCAGGATTGTTCGCCTCAACGATTTTGGCGCTGAAGAGCAACGTCAGTAACGCTGTTAACGCCAGCGTTACTGTTTGAGTTCTTTTCATATTTCCTCCCAAAAAATCATATTTGGATAGTTATCCCAATAAATGCTACCACCGCAGTCAAATACTGTCAATGTCATTTATATTAATATGATTGAGACTGTACCGCTTGAATAACGCGGATGTTCATTCTCCCTTAAGCTTCGCGAACGCGGCCGCAAACGCCTTATTTCCCGTATCCTCACGTTCCCGATTCTTTATATAAGCCTCGACGTCGCGCCTATTCATTTGATTGCCCTTCTCTTTAACGCGTTTCTCAAACTGTTCTTCGCTTTCTTTATGCCCGCATACGCATAGGAAAAATTTCTTTTCCCCGCCGCCTGACAGTTCCATACGTTTATGACAATTAGGACAGCGCGCGTTTGTTATAATGGAAACATTTTGTCTATATCCGCAGTCTCTATCCTGGCAGATGAGTAAACGGCCTTTTTTACTGTTTACCGCCAACATAAATTTACCGCACTCCGGGCAGCGTTCACGGGTAAGGTTCTCGTGGGCGTATGAAGCGCCGCTTCCCTTTATATCCCGTATAATCCGGTGCGTATACTCCTTCATTTCTGTGATAAAACCTTCGGGAGACTCATTATTTTTTGCGATACGCTCCAAACGTTGTTCCCATACCGCTGTCAAGGCCGGAGAAATCATTTCTTTCGGAACCAGTTTTAACAGTTGTCTGCCTTTTTGCGTGGTGAAAATCTCATTGCCGCGTTTTTCAATAACAAAATTATTAAAGAGCTTATCCATTATATCGGCTCTGGTCGCTACCGTTCCGATGCCTCCCGTAACGTCCAATGTCTTAGCCAGGCTCTTATCAGCGCCGTCCAAAAAACTAGAAGGGTTTTCCATAGCGATCAGCAGCGTGGCCTCCGTGAAATATGCCGGCGGTTTTGTCTTCCCGGATGTTTTGCCGAATGAAACGTTGTTGAGTAATTCCGATTTTGTAAAGACGGGTATCTCCGTAGTGTTATCATCGTCATTCATATCGGAAAACACTTCCCGGAATCCTAAATTCTTTATCTTTCCGCCCTTTGCGTTAAATGCTTCCCCGTCAAGCATAAGCGTTATTCTGTTCTCCGTATATTCAAACGGCGGCATTAAAGCGGCCAAAAACCGCTTTACCACCAATTCGTATATCTTCCTTTCTTTGTCGTTCATAGATGTTAAATCCGGCGATTGCTCGGTTGGAATTATCGCGTGATGATCAGACACCTTTGAGTTGTCTATATAGAACGCCGATTTGACAAAGGTATTGCCTGAGAGTTTCGCGCAGATTTTACGAAACGCGGGTATGGCGCAGGCTTTAACGCGTTCAGGCAGCGTCTCCGCCAAATCAGACGACAGATACTGTGAATCGGTACGCGGATATGTCAGCACTTTATGTGTCTCATATAAGCTCTGCATTACGGCCAGGGTATCTTTAACGGAATAGCCGTATATACGGTTGGCGTCCGCCTGTAAACGCGTCAGGTCGTATGGCAG
>JAITDJ010000193.1 GCA_031282635.1 Clostridiales bacterium | reverse complement strand
CGGTCGCCAACCCGATACCGCCTTCATCCATTCTTAAATCCCCTCCCCGTGAGCGGTTACCGTTGGTCGAATCCGGGGAAAAGAGACAAACGATCCGCGCAGTCGGCAAACGCCGCCATGCCCGGCTCGGCGACCTTCTTCAGCTTTACACCGGCCTGCGGACCGCGTTTTGCCGCAAGCTGGTGAACCCGAATCCGGTATGTGTCGCCGTTCATTCCGTGTATATTTTTAAAATATCAGCACTCCGCGGAGAAGGTGACAAGTATCAAATGTATATTGACGAAAGAATTGTTTTCCATCACGAAGTGACGGAAATAGCAGTTGCGGATGCTTTTCCCGACAAAACTGAATTCTGTGATTTTTTCGATTCTTGCCACGGTATGCCTTTTCACGGCGTTATGATCAGATGATAATTCTATAAGGATTTCTCAAGATGACGAAAGAAATAAATTTATATCGCGCTATGTCGCTCGATGAATTCAATAAATCCATTTCTGATAGACAGCCACATTTCATAAAGAGATATAAGTGGTTCTCTTCAAATTTGGATTTTATAATAGCAAGAGTACAGGACGGAAAATTTAATAATTCGAATTATATGACAGAGAGATATACTATATTATCAAGATTTATCATATATATAAATAGCCTTAAATACTTTACTAAGTTAAATTATAATGAATTAAATTATAATGAATTAATATTGGATAGAAGAAAATCTCAAATGGTTAAATGGCTTGCGTTGGAAAGGGTAGAAATGTTTGAAAATCCGTTCAAAACTAGACTTTATATAAAATCGAATCGAATTGCAATTCAGGAGGTCAATGCATATCACGTCCTATTTACGTCCCACAAGGAGATAAATACTATGTTTCTTAATATAGCGGAATGCTCAAAAAAGTTTTCACGTACACCGGAAAGGAAATGGGAGCAAGCCGACGGCGACTATTACTGCAAAGCAGGGAAAGCAACCTTGAGGGTTTTTCAAATTGACACCGGAAAAAATGTCGCTTGGCGGGCGGAATGTGAAAAACCTGACTTTGCGTCCGCAGGCTGGTTTTGGACTGCGGAACAGGCGCAATATTGGGCGGAGAGGCAAATAGCAGATTGGTTCAAATAGTGCAGGAGGAGGAGGAGTTCACATGGATTTCAAAGATTCTACTATGGGCTTCATTTGCAGTCATGATTTGCTGAATGTTTACCTTATCCGCAAGACGCATCCCGAATGGCTGGCCGAAAGTTTGAACGGCGTAGGAGGGCACAGAAAGATAACTGAAACTTTCAGCGCCTGCATGAAGCGTGAAGCTTACGAAGAGGCCGGATATACAGGCACCTTCACTCAATTTGCCACTCTGTACGGCACAAACCGGCAATGCCTTGTTTATTATTCGATCATGCAAGAAGGGCAGCGTGCCCTGGAGACATGCGAAAAGGAGAAAATAGAGCCTATTCGGCTGAATAATATCTTGGCTGATGCCGGCCAAATGAATGTACATCTACCGTGGCTGATTCTCGCTGCCGTCAGTCACGTTTCACGACCCGACGATAAGTTCCGGATCGACGTCAAATACATGCGCGTTGCAAAATCTCAAAACATATGCTGACGAGATCAAGCAAGGACAAGCGATGAGCGAATATAAAATGCGAAAAAGAGGCAACGCATGAGTAATATATTTGAGCCGCAGTTGGCGGATATTATAGAACTTTTGAGAAAATTCGGCAAGATGGATATCGCGGCATTCGGCACCCTGGACCCAGGTGTTTTGGCTGAAAGGGTGTACGATCTTGATCTGGATTCTGCGAAGCTGTTTCTTTATCTATTCCGACGTTTCGGATTGCCTTTAAATAAAGATCATGATGATTACAAAGAAGCGTGCGTATACTATTTTACAACACCAAATCCTGAAGTATTTTTATACGTTTCAATTAAAGGTAGCCTTCGTACAAATTGTTACTTCGGTTATGCGATAAGTCAATCAATTTCCATGCAGATAAGGAAGGAGACAGACAAGCTTGCCGCCGCGTGGCGTCGAGAACGTGATACATGGATCAGCAACAACAACATACCGGCCGATCAGGCTCCAGAACTCTATGAATCAAGCTTTCCGGAAAAAATGATGGAACTCCATTCACTATGTGGACCGTTACAAGAAAAATGTAACGAGGCTTTGCTCACTGTACTCAGGGATTTTCTCCGGCCTGTCAACATTCGTGATGTATACTTCAACGCTAAAGGCAACATTGATATAAGAGAATTAGAATACGATGAGGATAACGAGATATCTTCATTTCAAGGTATGCCTGTTGCCGACTATTATTCATAATATTTATATTTAAAGTGGATATCAACAGAGTGGCCGTCAAATTTAAGGCCATAAGGGAAGTGCAATGAATAAAAAGCAAGATAACAAAGATTATGGCTTCTACTTTAAAGAAAGCGACGAAGGCGTACACCTTATGCAGCCGGTTTTTATGGACGAAGGTACACTGTGCGGCATTGGTTGTGATAACCCGGATTTGAAAATTACTCGGCAAACAATTGTTACGTGTCCAAACTGCATACATATACTCAAAATGTTGCAAACAGTAAAATTTAAAGACAATACACGCGAAGCTGACCACGGAACGGATGTGGTATAAGGAAATCTATATGATACGATCTTTATTGCTTACCATAATCTCCGTTGTGTCGTTAAGCGTATTTTGTCTTGTGAGCGGCTTTGTTCTTGGCGCAGAAACTGTGGTCTCCGCGCTTGAATATGAAAAAATTTACGAAATTAACGATGGTAAATCGGACTTTATTTTTCGGTTTTCCCTGGGGCCTTTCAGCTATGATATGAAGGTGAAGGAACGACTTGCGGATAATACACTACAGCATAGCATATCTACGTCTGAAAAAGAATAGATAATATAGCCACTAGGTTCAAGTTAAACATTGAA
>JAITDJ010000141.1 GCA_031282635.1 Clostridiales bacterium | reverse complement strand
TCCTCCCCTTTTAGTTTTTGTTTGCCAAAGCAAGTATAATGGGAGTATTTGGGTATGTCTACTTATTTTTTGATTGAATTTCGTCTTTTACAATTGCCCACCCTCAAATGGAAAGAGCCGGAATACTGTACGCTTATTAATTCATAAAAGTAAAACCCAATATGGTCAGAACAATACCTTGATTAGTGATATAACAAAAAATATGGAAAACTATCCGGATCTATATTCATTTATTTATGATATCTTGATACTAGGAAAGCGCGTCGAGTATAATCTTGACGTCCCAACTATTCAATTTGCGGCTATGTTTGGAATAATCAAAGAGATGGACAGCGCTGCGGCGATTTCTAACCAGATATTTGAAATTGTGCTATCCAATTATTTTATCGTAAAGGATGCGTTAAATACCAGCATTAGGCATATAGACGGATACCACGGCGATATTATCATTAACGGACGGTTTGATATGGCATCTTGCCTCACAAAATTCGCAGCGCTCTTTCGTGAAGTCTATACGGAAAATGACGCGGGTTTTATTGAGGTACACGGGCGGATGCTGTTTTTAACGTATCTTAAGCCATTAATTAACGGGGGCGGGTTTTATCACATTGAAAGCCAGCTTACCGATCAGCGCCGCATGGATCTGGTTGTGGATTATGGGCTGGATCAATTCATTATAGAATTAAAATTGTGGTATGGTGAGTCCGCACATGAAAAAGCGTATGATCAGTTGACCGGATACCTGAAGGGTAAGGGGCTAACTGCGGGTTACCTGCTGACTTTTGATTTCAGGAAGGATAAAAACCGCGAACCCCGGGCACATTGGGCAGAATGGGATGGCGTCAGGATTTTCGATGTGATGCTTTAGGTACAGCTCTAGACGGTGGGAGTGAATATAGAGTGCGGAAACATTTCAATACAAGCTGATGAGGGCGATACTTGCCGACGGCGGCGAACTAGTGACAGCAAAGCGGGTAACGTCATACGAGGGGGGTAAAAATGAGCCGAATATTTAATACAGCGGGACCGTGTGTTCCGAAAAATCACTATATGATAGACGCTCAAAGACGATTGGGAAACGAGGTAGGTTCGCTTATTCAAAATGCGCAGTATTTTGTTATCCATGCTGCAAGGCAGACCGGGAAGACGACGCTGCTGACAGCTCTAACGGATCAGGTTAACGATGAGGGTAAATATTACGCGCTGTATTGCTCGGTAGAAAACGCTCAAGGGATTTCAGACCCGGAGAAAGGCGTACCTTCCGTAATTAACGCGCTTAGAGAATCCTTGGACAGCGCAGGCTTGCCAGCAGCGTCGTCGTTCGCGTGTGATAATGACGGATTCGATTATTCGACCATTTTACAGCGATCTTTTAGAAAATACTGTTCTCAGCTGGATAAACCGCTGGTGGTATTCTTCGACGAAGCAGACTGCCTGAGTGATCAAACGCTGATTTCATTTTTAAGGCAGCTTCGCAGTGGATATGTAAATAGGGCGCGCTATCCTTTTGTCCACTCGTTGGGTCTGATTGGGATGCGTAATATTCGTGATTACCGAGACAGATACCGTTCACCTGACGAAACCCTAGGCAGTGTAAGCCCCTTCAATATCATAGCGTCAGCTATGACTTTGCGCAATTTTACACGTGACGAAATCGCCGAGTTATATACGCAGCATACGGAAGAAACCGGGCAGGTTTTTGAAGATAGCGCAGTGGAATCGGTATGGTTATGGACGCAAGGCCAGCCGTGGCTTGTAAACGCCATAGCAAGGGAGATTGTCGAAAATAAGTTAAAGAATGAATCTCTGCCGCTGGTTACAGTAAGTATGGTAAATGCCGCAGTTCAGAGTATTATTACGCGGCGCGATACACATTTGGACTCCCTTATGGCACGGCTCAAAGAAGAACGTATTCGCCGTGTAATTGAGCCGGTCATTACGGGTGATACAGATAAATTACAAAGATTGTCAGATGATTATATATATACGAAAGACATGGGCTTGATCAGAGATGACCGCGGAAAAGTCGAGCCCGCGAACCAGATATACGCTGAAATTATCGTGCGATCACTGAACTGGGATACGCAGCAGTCTATCGTGGAACGTGGTTATCCTTATCAGATGCCGCGTTACTTAAGAGACGGCGTAATCGATATGGATTACCTGTTGAAAGATTTTCAAGCCTTTTGGCGTGAGAACGCGGCGATTTGGCATGAGGTTTACGACTATAAAGAGGCGGCGCCGCATCTGGTTCTGCAGGCGTTTTTGCAGCGGGTTATCAACGGTGGAGGGCAGATTCATCGTGAAATGGCGGCGGAAACAAGGCGGGTTGATCTTTGCGTCGAGTATATGAGGCACAGGTACCCAATTGAGCTGAAACTGCGTTACGGCGACGGAACCCGAGCTGATGGAATAAAGCAGCTCGCGGCGTACATGGATATCCAAGGTTGTGATACAGGCTGGCTGATAATATTTGATCGCAGAAAAACAATAAGCTGGGATGATAAATTGTATTTCGATATAGAAATTATTGACAAAAAGACTATTCTTATTGTTGGATGCTAGACAGCCGGCTTTAAATTTGCTTGATTCATTATGCGGCCATACGCGTAAAAAGGCCCCATAAGGGGCTAAACTAAACGTTATCTCCAATCTCTCGCCCTAGCTTCATAAGGGCTTTTTTTTCTATGCGGCTGACATAACTGCGGCTGATACCGAGCATCTGAGCAATTTCGCGCTGCGTCATCTCATCGCCGTCACTTAAGCCGTAACGCAGTATTATGACATGCTTCTCACGGTCGTGCAATACCTTTGTAATAGCGCCGCACAGCCGTTTTATGCGAATCTTCAAGTCGACCTGCTCGTCAACGCTGTCCTTTTCGTCCGCTAATTTATCCTCAACACGAACCTCGTTGCCTTCCCTGTCGACACCTATCGGGTCTTGCAGATAGATATCACTTGTGTACTTTTTTGAAGATCTGATATGCATTAAAATCTCATTGTCTATACACCGTGCGGCATAGGTGGCAAGCCTTGTACCTTTCTCCGCCCTGAACGTGGTTATGGCTTTGATTAAGCCTATAGTTCCAATGGAAATCAAGTCGTCGCTGTCTTTAATATGATTGCTGTATTTTTTTACCACATGGGCTACGAGCCTCAGATTGCGCTCTATCAGAATATTTCTGGCATCTTCGCTGCCCATGGCGTATTCGTTCAAATATTTACGCTCATCTTCACTCGACAGAGGCTGCGGGAATGAGTAACCGCTGGTGATGTAGGAAAACAGAAAAAAGAATTGCAACAGTCCCAAAAGCACATAAAACACCTCCAAAACCACGTGGTGTATTATATGAATCGGACAAAAAACGTGTGCATAATTAACTTATTAATTATTATGACTAAACGGTGAAACCCTTCGTCTTAATATATCCAGTTCCCGTACAGGCCGTACCGCGCGGATCCGCAGTAACTGCCGGGGATGGGGCGCGTTTTGCAGCGGAGCGCTGTTCAGGTCGAACATCTCATTAATAATCTGCCGGAATCCCGACCCCTCGGCGGTAAGAAATTCCAGCTCTTCCCCGACGCCGAACTTGCCGCGCTGTTCTACAACGGCCCAGTTTGAATCCGCGTCATATGATTTGACTATACCGCAGAAGTCACTGCCATGTTCAGCGTCCGGGCCATCATGAACCCGTATGCTTTCATTGAGCTTGCCTGTAAAAAATCCGGTTGTAAAATCACGGTGAGCGGTCAGAAATAGATCGGAGAGATAAACGCCCTTATTCGATTCATAAAGCTCAGGATCGTTGAAATAATCATCAATGGCGCATCGGTACGCCTTAACCGCGGCGGCCGTATAGTATACGGATTTCATCCTGCCCTCAATTTTAAAACTGGAAACGCCAGAGGCGATAAGCTGCGGGATGTACTCTATAAGACATAAATCTTTGCTGCTCATAATATAAGCGCCGCGGCTGTCTTCTTCAATAGGAAAATATTCGCCGAGTCGGGTTTCTTCCATCAGAGCGTATTTATAACGGCATGGGTGCGCGCACTCGCCGCGGTTCGCGCCGCGGCCTGTGAGATAATGGCTTAACAGACATCTTCCGGAATAGGCCATGCACATGGCGCCGTGAACGAACGCTTCCAATTCAATGGCAGGCGTCGCTCGGCGTATTTCTTCAATTTCCGCAATGGATAACTCCCGGGCCAGCACCGCGCGTTTCGCGCCAGCCTTTGCCCAAAAAGCCGCGGCCCGGTAATTTGTCGTATTCGCTTGCGTACTGATATGTATATCCATATCAGGGATGATTTCTTTAACCAAGCTGAATACGCCGGGATCAGACACAATAACGGCGTCCGCCCCGGTGCAGCGCAACTTTATTAAAAAATCATACATGCATTTAAAATCTTCATTGCGGGCGTAGATATTAACCGTTACATAGACCTTGCGACCCAAGCCGTGGGCGTATTTAACAGCCTGAGTTATGCCCTCGGCGTCGAAATTTTTAGCTTTGGAACGCAGGCTGTACTCTGCGCCGCCCAGGTATACGGCGTCCGCTCCGAATGACAGGGCGGCGCGCAGCTTTTCAAAATCACCGGCCGGCGCCAGCAATTCAGGTTTTTTTACAGTATCCATCAGTTATAAACCTTATTGTGGGTTTTCAGCTGTTCTAGGTATTCCGTTTCGTTATCGGTAAAGAAGTGCTCATATGTGTCTTCGTCTATTAGTATGCAGTAAAGCGGATTCCCTTCGGCAGGCGCCAGCGCGGCTTGAATACATTCCTCGCCGGGGTTGCAAACCGGGCCTGGCGGCAGACCCGGCCTGTCGTAGGTATTATATAAAGAATCTACTTTGACACTCTCTTCTGTAAGACGATCCAGACGCACTTTTTCATCAAGCGCATACAGAAGCGTAGATGGCATTCTCAGATTCATGCCCCTGCTCAGCCTGTTATAAATAACCGCGGCGCCTAGCGGCCGTTCTTCCGCCCGCGGAAAATCCTTTTCAAT
>JAITDJ010000097.1 GCA_031282635.1 Clostridiales bacterium | reverse complement strand
AATGTCAAAAATTGATAATAATTTAAGCAATTCGTCAAGGAATATATCCTTACGTGTACCTAAAACGTACGCTAGAGGTTCCCCAGTGTTATGATCTATAGCCCACCACAGCCAATATTCTTGTGATTTGTCATGAACAAAGCTCCACATTTCATCCATTTCAACTTCTTCAACTGGTATAAGTTCAAAATCTATGTGTTCTGATTGATGTCTATTTATGTAATCCAGGTTAACCTGGTCTATCCATGTTTCTTTTTTTTTAAGTTCTGCCGTAACTGTATTTGTTGATATGCCCAATGCACGAGCAATTGCGCGTGTACCATTTCCATTAACTTTTAATATTTGATGGTCGCCGAGTCGTCAGTTAGCTTCGGCGACACAGCAAGCCGCAAGGAAACGTTCATCAAAGAGGCAATGCTCCTGCGGCAAGCCCTGTCCCTCTGTCGTTCGCTCCTCACACCCGCCCAGCGTTTTGAAGCGGCGTACTTCGAGGCGGCGCGTACCTTGCTCACCCGCATAACCGGCGAAGGCAAACCGCTGTCCCTCAAAGAAATAAACGCCCGCGTCAACGAACTGTTGAAAGCGAGCATTCAAAGCGAGGGCGTCATCAATCTGTTCTCCGATGTGGACACGGGCTTCTCACTTTTCGACTCGAAGTTCCTTGAGGAAATCGCCAAGATGAAGGAGAAGAACCTCGCGGTCGAAATTCTGAAAAAACTGCTCGCCGAGCAGGTATCGCTCTACCGCAGAACGAATCTTGTCAAATCGGAGAAGTTCTCGGAGATGCTCTCGAGGGCTATGAAAGCATACCTAAACGGTATGCTCTCCAACGAGGAACTCGTTGCGATGACACACGAACTCACGGATATGCTCCGCAAGAATCGCACCATCGACTGGCAGAAGAAAGAGTCCGCCCGCGCCGGGATGCGCCGGATGGTCAAGAAACTGCTGAAAAAACACAAGTACCCGCCGGAGGGCATGGAAACCGCAGTCGCAACCGTTATCGGGCAATGCGAGATTTGACGGATAATTAAGGGAGAGCAAAAGTGATGAACGCTTTCAAAGTGAGATTGCGGAAGCCGTCGGTTATGAACGCGCCGGCAGCTTTACAAAGCAATTTCAAGCTGCTGGCTTATTGCCCCGGGAGTATAGATGCATGACAAAGTCTTACGAAGCGAAAAATTGGACAAGCTCCGCCTTTGGATATCATCCAAAGGCAACGTCTAAAATCATCATTATCAAAAAACCGGCCAGCACGCCCAATGTCCCCGAATTTGAATGCTCGTCCAGATTCGCTTCGGGGATCAGCTCGTCTACCACAACATACATCATAGCGCCCGCCGCGAACGACAGCAGCCAGGGCATGACGGGCGCCATCCAGCTCGCTGCAAGCGCGGTCAAAACGCCAAAAACAGGCTCGGCCGCGCCGGATAAGCAGCCCAGAAAAAACGCTTTTCGCGCGGGCACGCCCTCCTGGCACATCGGAAGCGAAACAGCGGCGCCTTCCGGGAAATTCTGTATTCCAATACCCGCGGCCAGTGCGGCCGCCGCGGCGTATAACGCCGGATCCTCCCCATATTGGGCCGCGAGGGCAAACGAAAGCCCCACCGCCATTCCTTCCGGTATATTATGCAGCGTAACGGCGGCGACCAGCAGCGTGGTACGGTTGGAAGACGATTTTAGACCTTCCCGTACATTAGACATCACGTGAATATGCGGGATAAGCCTGTCGAGCGCCAGCAAAAACGCCGCGCCGAAAATAAAGCCGACGGACGCGGGCAGCCAGCCGATCTGTCCCCTCATCTGTGATTCCTCAATAGCGGGGATCAACAGGCTCCATATAGAAGCCGCTATCATAACGCCCGCTGCGAAACCGAGAAATATTCTTTGAAATTTCTCCGGTGAAGAACCACGGAAGAAAAACACCATGGCGGCGCCAAGGCAAGTCATAACAAAAATAAACCCTGTTCCGCCAAAAACCCACCAGATCAATATAATCCGCCTCTTTGGCCTTTAAACAATTAAAACCCCCTGTCCTATTATAGCCGCGGTAATATCAATTACGCCGCAAACAATCACTCTGTTTCCTCTATGGCTTCCGCGGGTTCGCTTCTCCGCCGAATAATAAACATCACAGCTGCGCCTATCACAATCAACGCGGAAAACAGCTGCGACACAGGTATACCCGTGCCAAACAGCATAAGCTGATCGGTGCGGACGCCTTCAATAAAGAAACGACCCGCGCCGTATCCGAACAGATACAGCAACACAAGCTCACCGTCCCGCTTCTTGTGGCGTTTATACAGAGTCATAACGACAAAGATCATCAGGTTCCAGGCCGACTCATACAAAAACGCGGGCTGTACCTGAATATACCGCGCTCCATTTGCCTCCACCAGGTGTTCCGCCACGCTGGGCGGTATTACGCTAACCTGATCAACCAGATAACGCATGGCAAACAGCGACTCGGAATAATGGCCGAAAACCTCGCGGTTAAAGAAGTTGCCCCATCGCCCTATAGACTGCCCCAGAATAAGACTGGGGGCGCACACATCGCCGAAAGACCAAAAATTCAGCTTTTTTATACGAGTGTATATAACGCCTGTTATAAAAGAGGCGATAACCGCGCCGTAAATAGCCAAACCGCCCTCTCGGAACGCGAATACGCGCAAGGGGTCGTCCTTATAGCCGTCCCATGAGAAAATGACATAGTACGCTCTGGCCCCTATAAGGCTGGCTATCAGCGCGTAGAATAAAAAGTCCATATAAATATCAGGCTTGTGCCCAACGCGTTTAGCCTCACGCGTGGCAACCAACGCGGCAATGCCTACCCCAAGCACGATGCATACGCCATACCAGTAAATAGCCATCGATCCGACGCGGAACGCCTCGTGCGGCAGCCTGGGTATCTCTATCCCTAGATTTGGAAACACAACCTCCGGCGCGTTCATACAGCCCCCCTATTCCGCGCTATACTGAGGACTTCACCACAGACAGCGCTGATTCTGATTCATTAAAATGGCGAGATAAACGCTCCTGAACTTCATCAAACGTAATATTCGCGAAGCGATCCATAAGCTCAAATATATCCAGGCCTTTGATATACAGATCAGACTGGGTTTGGGCTATCTGCCCTATATTATTAAAACCCCGGATAAACCGGCCCATATGCTTGCGCTTAATACTCTCGAAACGGCGGCGATTCAGCTTTCCCCGCCTCAAACAGCCGATTTCGTTCATTATATGCGTTCTCACCCGCTCAGGATCAGGCGAAGACCCTGAAAATACGCTTACGCCGTAAAACGGGCCGGACAGGTAATCCATCCCGAAAGAGTCGTCTATCAGGTTTTCGTTATACATTCGCTCATACAGATCCGAACTTTCGCCGGCGATCATATCCAACAGCAGCTTGCCGGACACAATACGCGTACACGGGGCTGTATCAAAATCCGTTTCTTTAAATCCCAGCTCAAACAGGGGCATGGAGACAGGCATGGATAATTCGGCATAACCACGGGCGGCGTCCGCGGCGTCCATTTCATACCCGCGTTTTATCTGGTTGACGGGCTTGTGTTCGATATGCGCTGCGGCTATATCCGCCGCTTTTTCGGGGTCTATATCGCCGACGCAGATAAGCGCCATATTGGCCGGGAAATAAAAGGCGTGATAGAAAGAAAGCAGTTCTTTGCTGTCTATACCTTGGATGGACTCCACTGAACCTGTTATATTTTGGGCCAGCGCTCCACCTCCGAACAACGCGGCGTTCAGGTTTGAATATGCCCGCCACGAGGGCGTGTCGTCATACATTTTTATCTCCTGTGATATAATGCCCTTTTCCTTTTCCACGTTTTCATCCGTGATATACGGGCGCTGACAGAAATTCAGCAGCAATTTCAAATTCTCCTCAAAATTATCAATACAACTTACATAGTATGCCGTCTGGTTAAACGTTGTAAAGGCGTTCACACTGCCGCCTAATTGCGTAAACCGCCCAAACAGCGCATTATCCTTGTCCTCAAACAGTTTATGCTCTAAAAAATGGGCTATACCTTCATGGTTTTGAACTATTCTGTTATTCAACGAATACACGTTGTCGGCCGAACCGCAGCAAACAGTCAGCATCGCCTGCTTTTCCACATACCCGGCTTTGGGGATTATATAACATTTAACGCCTGATGACAACTGATTTATATATAAATCTTCATTCAATATATTATTACACTTAATCATATCGACCCTCCGCTATTTCAGCATAAATACCGTATCAACCTCTACACGCCGCGCCGCTTCCGCCGTCTCGCTCAATGACGCCGCCTCGACGCCGCGAATAAAATCCTCGACGGATCTCCGGTCGTTCAATAAATACCGCGCCGCGTAAAAATCCAGTATGGACGAATAATAATCCTGGCCGCTTCTGAATTTCGCGATCAGACCCTGCTGCGCGGATTCCCATTCATCACGAGTTACGCATTCCTGCCGGATCTCTTCGATCTCACGATTTACCAAGCCGACAACGCGTTCAAAATGAGCGGAGGCTAAGCCCGCCTGAATTAACATTATGGATTTAAACCAATACAGGGTTGAATTGATATAATAACACAGGCTTTCCCGTTCGCGGATTTTCGTAAACAGCTTTCCTCCGGGTCCGCCGCCCAGTATTTCATTCATCATCAACAGGCCGAAAAAATCGCCGGACGCGGGCGGTATGTCCGAACGCAGCCCTATGCAGAGCTTGCCTTGAGCGCTGTTAAAATCTTCGGAAATATATTTAACCGCTGGACGCGCCGGGAAACACCGCGCCAAGGGGATTATTGCGCGTTGGCGATCCGTTGTGTCCCATCCGCGGACGGCCGCCGTCAATTCCGATTCGTCGATATTTCCCGCGCAGATTAACTCTATGGGCGACGTACGCAATATATGTTTGTAATGCAGGTAAAGATCTTCCGCGGAGATATCGTTCAAATCTTCCGCATAGCCGTCGGCGTATGCGCCGAACGGCTCGTTTTCGCATATATGCGCCAGGCAGTTTACGCGCGCGTACTCCGCTTTGTTATTCATCCGGCCTTTTATTATATTCTTAAGGTGATTTTTGGCGTTGGCTGCAACGTCGGGTTTAAAACCTCCGCTGTCAATTAAGGGGTTCAGTATAAGCTCTTTTAAGAATTCAACGCCTTTTATAAAATTTCCCTCCCGCGAAACACCCTCGAAATAGAATTGCAGTATCTGCTCCTCGCCTTTTTTTACTATCTGACAATCGAATACGCTCCCGAACAGTTCTTCCATCCGGCCGTTTATTTTCGGAATGGACGGGTATTTCGCGCAGCCCTGCCTGAGAATGCCGGGCAGCAACGCGTTCTTGGATGCTGTCTCCCTAAGAAGCGGCCTTCGGATTAACACGCAGCATACCGCGGTTTTAAATTTATCCGTTTTAATTATGTGTGTATTTACAGCGCCGCCTATAGCCATAGGCTCTTTATAGAGTATATCCGCGTCTAACGTTATCATATGGTCCTCCTCCGTGTGAATAAAGATCTCTTACGCGTGTGTATTTGCGGGGCCGCGTGAAAACAGATCGCTCCTGTTCGCTTTTCGCGAGCGATTTGACCGCGATTAACTCACATGTTATTATAATGTAATTAAAAGTTTCTGTTATGCATGAAAGCGGGAATAACGTTGGAAAACGCCATAGAAAAAATCCGTGAATATGTCAGCGCTCGTCAGGATATACTGGCCAGGCCGTTATACGCCGCTGTAAAAACGTTCGGATGCCAGATGAACGCGCACGATTCCGAAAAACTGGAAGCCATGCTGATCCAGATGGGATATAACTTAATATCTGATGAACGGGAAGCCGATTTAGCGCTTATCAATACCTGCTGTGTCCGTGAAAACGCCGAAAACAAACTTTATGGATATTTAGGCCTGCTAAAAGGCGTTAAAACCAGAAATCCGGAAATGAAAATCGCGGTCTGCGGCTGCATGACACAGCGAAATACAGCGGCGGACACTATTATACGTAACTGCAAACATGTTAATATAGTATTCGGTACATTCAACCTTCACCGTTTTCCGGAATTGCTGCTGTCCGCTTTTGAATCCGACACCCCTATTGTGGATATATGGAAAGAACCCGATGAAACCGACCTGGCCGCCACTGAACACAGGCACTTCGCAAAAAAGGCGAGCGTCAACGTCATGTACGGCTGCGACAACTTCTGTTCCTATTGTATTGTGCCATATGTACGCGGCAGGGAACGCAGCCGGCCTGTTAACGATATATTGGAAGAAATAAAGCTTCTGTCGGCCTGCGGGGCGGTCGAGATAATGCTGTTGGGGCAGAATGTAAACTCGTATGGCCGCAGCGGACGGTATACCGGGGGCGGCCCGGTTTCAGACAACCAAACAGATTTCGCCGGATTATTAAACAGGATATGCGAGATAGACGGCATTGAGCGTATCCGCTTCATGACCTCACACCCCAGGGATCTTTCTGATGATTTAATTGAAACTATACGAATTCAGCCTAAAGTCTGCAAACATGTGCATCTGCCTGTTCAGTCGGGAAGCAGCCGGGTATTAAATCTTATGAACAGGCGATATAATAGGGAAAGCTATCTGGAACTGGCCGAACGTCTGAAAGAGCGCATCCCCGGCGCCGCGCTTACCACAGATATTATAGTGGGTTTCCCCGGCGAAACCGAAGCCGATTTCGAGGATACGCTGGATTTGGCTGAACGCGTGCGGTATGCCGGGGTATTTACCTTTATATATTCCAGGCGTTCGGGAACGCCCGCAGCCGCGATGGGTGAACAGCCGGACGCGGCTGTTGCGGCGAGGCGGTTTAACAGGCTGCTGTCGATAGTTAACCCTATTATATACGAAGAGAATCAAAAACATATCGGCAAGGTTTTAACTGTGCTGGCGGAAAAGGTAAGCGCGTCGGATCGGTCATTATTAACAGGCCGCGCCGATAATAACGCGCTGGTTCATTTCGCGGCGGATCCGGCGTGTTCGGGCCAATTTGTCCGTGTTAAAATTACAGGCTGCAAAACCTTCTATTTGACGGGAGAAAAGGTGTAATGAGCGTACATTCAAAGGCAAGAGAACTGGCAGACGAAATTCTGGCGTCGGAGGAATCGTTGAGGCTGGCCGACGCGAAAGCTTTGGCCAGTGCGGGCGGTATGTCTGATAACGAACTAAACGCGGCCGTTAACGATTATAGCGCGTTAATTAACGAGGCAATGGATATCATACGCCTGAGCCTCGGTTTCAACGGCGGCTGCGGGCACTGCCGCGGGGGGGAATGATATATGGCGCAGTATTCACCTATGATGGAGCAATACTGGCGTATAAAAGACGAATACAGCGATTGCCTGATATTCTTCCGTCTTGGGGATTTTTACGAGTTGTTCTTTGATGACGCGTCGATCGCCTCCGAGATTCTGGATATAGCCCTCACATCACGCGACTGCGGCATGGACGAACGTGCCCCCATGTGCGGGGCGCCTGTCCACGCTATGAGCGCGTACCTGACCAGGCTGGTAGAGAGCGGCTATAAAGTAGCGGTAGCTGAACAAATGGAGGATCCGAAACTGGCCAAGGGCTTGGTTAAGCGCAAGGTTATCCGCGTGGTAACGCCCGGTACGCTTATCGACAGCATAATTGAAGGAGGCAGAAACAGATACATCTGCTGCGTATATCAGGACAAGCGGCATCTGGGGCTGGCCGCGGCCGATATTACGACCGGCGAATTTTCCGCGACCTCATTCCCTGCGGATGACGCTAAAAAGTTAAGTGATGAAATCGCTCGGTTTCAGCCGGCTGAGTTGATTATAAACGATGATTTCTCCAAAACTATGGCGGCGGAGAACATTTTCGCCCTGAAATCCACGGTATACGCTTCTTCGGCGTTTAATACCGCCAACGCGTATCAGGCTCTGATTAACCATTTCCATACAATAAATCTGCGGGGCTTTGGCATTGAGCAAAACGACCCGGAGGTCAACGCGGCCGGCGCTCTGTTTACGTATCTTACAGAAACGCAGAAAAACGATCTCTCACACATAACGCTTATAAAAAAGTATCGGAACAGTAAATATATGTTGCTGGACATATCTTCGCGGCGCAACCTGGAATTGACTGAAACACTTCGCGGCAAGCAGAAGAAAAACACTCTGCTGGATGTGTTGGATCGAACTAAAACTGCGATGGGCGCGCGCGCATTACGAGGGTGGATCGAGCAGCCGCTTACAAATATAACCGAAATAAACCGCCGCTTGGATGCGGTGGAGGCTTTCAAGCAAAACGCATTCTCACGGGAGGAACTGCGCGGGCTGTTGGCCTCCGTGTTGGATATAGAGCGAATTATGGCGAGGGTTATCTATCAAACGGCCAACGCGCGTGATCTGTGCGCCCTTAAGAACTCGTTTCAGGCTCTGCCGCGTCTGCGCAGCCTGCTGAACGATTTCCCCGCGCCGTTAATACAGGAAATTCAAGCCAATTTTGACACACTGGAGGACATATATCAGCTTATAGACGAAACGGTTGCAGACGCTCCGCCCGTCAGCATAAGGGAGGGCGGTTTTATCAGGGACGGCTGTGACAAGACGTTGGATGATTTTCGGGAAGCCAAAAATAATGGCTCACAGTGGCTGAAAGAATACGAACAAAAAGAACGCGAGCAGACCGGCATACGCAAACTGAAGGTAAGTTACAACCGTATTTTCGGCTATTGCATAGAAATCTCAAACGCCAACAGAATTACCCTGCCGGAGCGGTATATCCGCCGCCAGACGCTTGCCGGCCGCGAACGCTATGTTACCGACGAACTAAAAAAGATAGAGGATATGATTCTGGGCGCGGACGAAAAGATCGTCGCGCTGGAATACGAGCTGTTTGTTTCCCTGCGCGGTAAAACCGCCGCGGAGGTAACGCGTATACAACTGACCTCAGCTATGATCGCCGCCATTGACGCCCTGCAGTCGCTGGGAGACGCCGCGGATCATTTCCGGTACGTAAAACCGGAGATGGTTTTAGACGGCTCTATTGTTATAACAGGCGGACGTCATCCTGTTATCGAGCATATTACGGATATGTTCGTGCCTAACGACGCGCTGCTGGATTTACGTGACAATCGGCTGGCGGTAATCACCGGTCCGAATATGGCGGGCAAATCCACATATATGCGGCAGACCGCGCTGATTGTGCTGATGGCACAGGCGGGCAGTTTTGTTCCGGCGGACGGCGCGCGCATATCCGCTGTGGATCGGATATTTACCCGCGTCGGCGCGGCGGATGATTTAGCCACGGGCCAGAGTACGTTTATGGTGGAAATGTCCGAAGTCGCCAATATATTAAACGACGCCACGGAAAACAGCCTGTTGATACTGGATGAAATAGGCCGGGGTACAAGCACATTCGACGGTCTGTCCATCGCGTGGTCGGTTTTGGAATATATAAGCGGCAGGATCGGGGCAAAAACGCTGTTCGCCACGCATTACCACGAGTTGACCGAGCTGGAGGGCAGGCTGTCGGGGGTTAAGAACTATTGCGTGGGCGTCAAAGAGCAGGGGGAAGATATTATTTTCCTGCGGAAGATTATGCGGGGCGGCGCGGATCACAGCTATGGCATCCAGGTGGCGAGGCTTGCCGGTTTGCCGTCAGACGTGCTGGATCGTTCGCGGGAGATTTATAACGAACTGAACAACGCGGCCATAACGCGTAACGCGAGCCCCGACGAGGTTGTGAGGCGCGTCAGGAACAGGCGGAGGAAATGCGAAACAGCGGACAGCCAAATATCCATGCGAGAGGCGTTTGAATTATGAACAGAATCCGATTGCTGGATTCGGTAACGGTAAACCAGATTGCCGCTGGCGAGGTGGTCGAACGGCCGCTGTCTGTTGTAAAAGAACTGACCGAGAATTCTATAGACGCGGGGGCGTCCGCTATAACAGTGGAGATAAAGGATGGCGGTATTACATATATCCGCGTCACGGATAACGGCTGCGGTATTCCTAAAGAGGATGTGCGGACGGCTTTCCTGCAGCATGCCACCAGTAAGGTAACGGGACCTGACGACTTAACCCGCATTGGTACGCTGGGTTTCCGAGGCGAGGCTTTATCCAGCGTCGCAGCGGTATCGCAGGCCGAGATGATAACAAAAACCGCCTCCGATGTTACCGGCCTGTGCGTTCAGTTAAGCGGCGGAGCGCTGATAAGCGAGCGGGAAATCGGCTGCGCGGACGGCGCGAGCGTAATTGTCAGGAATCTCTTTTCCAATACGCCGGCCCGTCTGAAATTTTTGAAAAAGCCCGGCTCGGAAGGCGCGCTTGTTTCGGATTTCATAAATCGGCTGGTTTTATGCCGCCCGGATATCACGTTTAAATATATAAATAACGGAACCATTGCCTTATCCACAAACGGGAACGGCGATCTAAAGGCGGCCATCCTGCGCGTATACGGACGCGACTACGCAAACAGACTGATTGAAGTTAACGAACGCGGTAATGACATGTGTCTGTCCGGTTATATCGCCAAGCCGGAAATCTCCCGTTCGAACAGGGCGCATCAGAATTTCTTTATTAACGGTCGGTATGTGAAGAGCGAATTAGCCCGGATCGCCGTTGAGGAAGGCTTTGCCGGAAAGATGATGACGGGGCGTTTTCCCGTGTTCGTCATGAATCTGCGCATACGGCTGGAAATGGTGGATGTAAACGTACACCCCAACAAGCTTGATGTGCGCTTTCGGGAGGACGAAGCTGTTTATAACCTCATTCGCGGCGCGACGGCGAAGGCGCTGGACGGTTCCATTATTATCCCGGCGGTGACGGCCGGGTCGGAAAAGCAGGGCGCGGAACAAGTGCGGACGCCGTTTCCCGCAATAAAGCCGCTGAAGTCCAAACTGAAGGAAGTGTATGAGGGTTGTTCGGATCACGCAGAAAGCCCTGAATCCTATCTTGCAGCGGAGTCAGATTCCAATTCTTCGATTGTCCCGCGGATATCGGAGTTTGATGAACCCCCCGCATCAAAGCCTTTTTTACCGCAGTATCGTATCATCGGCCAGTTTTTCCAGGTATATTGGATAGTCGAATCCGGCGAATCCGTTTATATAATCGATCAGCACGCGGCCCATGAACGGATATTGTTTGAGGATATAAAAAAGCGTCTTCAATCTAAAGAACGTATGTCACAGCGGCTTATTCTGCCAATAGCGCTAAACCTCACACCGTCCGAGCGCCAGATATTGGACGACAACAGAGGGTTGATCGAATCATTCGGATTTGAACTTGAGGATCTGGGCGGGTCAAATATCGCGCTCCGCTCTGTGCCTGTACTGTTAAAAGACCCCGAGAGCGCCGGGTTCTTCATTGAAATACTAAATAAGCTCAATAATATCGATCCTTCCGAAACGAATATCTACGATCTGAAGTTAGACACGATCGCGCAGACAGCCTGTAAGGCGGCGGTGAAGGCGCGCGACCGGTTAAGCTTTCCGGAGGCCAAGGCGTTGATAGATCGGATGCTGGCTCTGCCCAATCCCTTTACCTGCCCTCACGGCCGTCCTACCACAGTGGAGATGACTAAACACGAATGGGACAGAAAATTCAAACGGACATAATCTATTTTATAACCGGCCCCACCGCCTGCGGCAAGACCCGAACCGCTATAGAACTGGCAATGCTTGTAAACGGCGAGGTGATCTCCGCTGATTCGGCGCAGATCTATAAATATATGAATATCGGCACAGCCAAGCCGACCATAGAGGAGATGCGAGGCATACGCCACCATTTAATTGACGTGCTGGCGCCGGACGCGGAATATTCGGCGGCCATGTTCCAAAAAATGGCCCGCGGCGCGATCAGCGATATAAAAAATCGCGGAAAAACGCCTATTGTCGCGGGTGGATCCGGGTTTTACCTTAACGCCCTGCTGTATAACGTCGACTTTGCCTCCGGTGAGCCTAACAAAACCGTGCGCGATAAATATATGCAAATTGCCGCTGAATATGGTAGCATATATCTGTATGACCTGCTGCGAGAGAAGGATCCGGAGTCGGCGGCCGCAATTCATGCGAATAACATTAAGCGCGTCGTCAGAGCGCTGACCTTTTTTGATGAAACCGGCGGGAAACTGTCGTCGCACAATAGAGAGGAATCGAACAGGCGCGCGCCGGAAGACGCGCGGCTGTTCATCCTGAATCTGAGCCGGCCCTTGCTCTATGAACGTATAAATCAAAGAGTCGACATCATGTTCGACCGAGGATTGGCGGCGGAAGCGCGGCGCTTAACAGATATGGGGTACGGCAAACACCTGACCTCCATGCAAGCGCTAGGATACAAAGAAACACTGGATTATCTTGAAAACCGTTGTACATTAGATGAAGCTAAAGACAGGATAAAACGCGCCACAAGACATTTCGCTAAGCGTCAGATCACCTGGTTCAGGCACAAATGCGCGGGCGTTTGGATAAATATTGATGATTTGCGGATTACGGATCTTATAGACATGGCTAAAACATCTAATATTTGGAAATAACTATACGTAGCGCCAGAAAGAAGGGGATGCGAATGAGCGGCAAAAACTATCAGGATCTTATCCTTAATCAGGTCAGAAAAGACAGCATGCCGGTTACGGTTTTCTTAACCAGCGGATTTCAGATAAGAGGCATAATTAAAGGGTTTGATAATTACGTAGTGGTGATAGAGTCGGAAAATAAGCAGCAAATGGTTTACAAACACGCGATTTCAACCATTATTCCGCTAAAATACTTAAATATACTGGGCGCCGGCGGGAATGACGACGACTGATTGGTAAACGCGAGGGCTCGTCGCGAAACGTCAAAAACAATACAATGGTCAAATTGATTTGTAAGAAACGATATAAATGAACAGGAAAGCGGGTCGCAAAAGACCCGCTTTGGCTGTAAAATAGGAAATGCGCGCGACTGACGCGCGGTTGTTTAGGAACCGCTATTGTATTCCAAGTAATTTGTTATTCCAAGTAATTAACCTTGCTGTAATCCGGGCTGTATTCGCGCGCGACCGCGCCGTCTTCCGCGACGCCTACGGCAATGGATATGCCGAACTCATACCCTTCGGGTATCCTCAATTTTTTAGTCCACTCCGCCGCCTGATCGCCTTGAAAGACCATGCCGGGCAGGCCAAGGATCACGCTGTCCAAACCTATCGCTTTGGCGGCGATCGCTATGTTCTCCACTAAAATGCCCGCGTCCATATATGGCTTGCTGTCGCTTGGAATAAGCGCCAGTATCAGCAGCGGTGCATGATACAGCACCGTGCCGCCGCGGCTGACAATGCGGTCATAAACCTCCGGCGCCAAGGTTTTCAGCGTTTCCGTTACAGCTTTGTCAAATTCCGAAAGCAGTTCCGCGTTTGTCACCACATTAAGAAGCCATGGCTGTTTGTTATTGCCGCTGGGGGCGGCTAACGCGGAGTCTACCAGTTGGGCGATCTGATCGCCGCGAACCGCCGCGCCGGGCTTATACGCGCGTATGCTGCGTCGCGTCTGAATAACTTCTAATGTTTGATTCGCCATTGAAATACCTCTCTCTCCTTTTTTTACATTATAACATATATATTTATAACATATATATTTTATTTTTTCAAGGATATAGATCACAGCGCGATTCGCCGTAATAATCCATCGCCGCGGCTTCCATCAACAGAAAAAACGCCTGGCCTTCCGGCGCCACATATGGGCGATCAAAATGCGGAAGCCCGCATACGCCCTGCACAAACCCATGCGCGTCCACCTTTCCGTAAGCAGCCTCACGAGCGCGATCCGCATAGACGAGATAGCCCACCGGCAAACGGCCCGTTTGAACCCCGCGATATATACCGTAGGCAACCATCTGCGCCGTATTAGTGTCCACAAAAGACGACGGATCGTTCAGCACGTCATGGAATAAGCCGTCCTCACGCTGATACGCCACACAGCTGTCAATCATTCTATTAATAAATTCAATCAATTCCTTTTTGTCGCCGATCCGTCCATCCGGCAGCAGACCAATCACCCGGGTAACGCCCGCAATCGCCCATCCGTTCCCAACGCCCCAGAAATCCCGCCGCGCGAATGTTTGCAGATCATCGTCCCATTGATGGGAGTGCAGCCCGCATTCTTCGTCGAACAAATACTTCCTATAACCGCGGATTAATTTCAAGGCTTCGTCATAATCACCATATGCGGCTAGAAACGGCGGCGCCATGTAGTACGCGTCCACCCATATCTGGTTCAGGATATTCAGATGATAAGGAATGCCGTCTATACTTCTGGGCGCCCGGTATTTTATATAAAAATACAGCTTGTCCGCAGCGTCCCTCATCATCAGGCTGTTCCATTTTGCCGCGCCTTTGATAAGAGCCTCGCCCGGGGCGGCGGAATCGGCAATGGAGCTGTTATTCCCAATTACGCCAATACGCCCGTCGGGCGCGTTGCGGTACGCGGCCGACATAGCCAGCAAGAAGGCGGTTTCCTCGTCGCCCAGCTCCAAAAACGCCTGAGCCAGCGTCCCCTGCTCCCATTGAAAACGCTGCATGGAAAGCGCCGCCGCTTTTACTTTTTTAATTATATTTTTATCCGCTTTCATATATACCCCCTGCCATATACGCTCATCTAACTTATCATAATAAATACGGATTGACAAGCGCTGCCGAATAGTACCGCAGGGCAACAGCATTTACTTTTCGAATCGATAAACCTCTGGTATAATAATCCAGGGGCGAAAAAATGAATATACAAAAGATAAAGGAAGAAATACAAACAAATCTGAAAGACCCACG